>NZ_JBSFYP010000049.1:0-49351 GCF_053599835.1 Micromonospora sp. NPDC005163 | reverse complement strand
GCCGGTCCGATCCGCCGCCGCCCTCGCCCCGGCCCGCGCGGGGCGGGCGAACGCGCCGACGCCGCGCTCCATCGCGCGTGGTGACCGGAGCCCGGAGGTGGGCCGGACGCTGGCACCGGTCCGCGCGGCACCCGCCGCACCCGAGTCGTCCGGGCTGCGGCCCACGCGCCGGCGCGGCGCGCTGACCGTCGTCCGTGCTGCGCCCGGCGTGGCGCGCGCCGTACCCCGCCCGCCGTTGATCCATCCGCTGGGCGGCCTTGCCGCGTCCGCGTGACCGTTCTGGCGACGATTGCGCAAGGGCCCTCGCCAGGCCTCGCGATCCAGCCGACGACCACCGTCGTGCCGCCCGCCCACTGGCCGCCACACCGCCTGCCCGGCGGCGCCGGCAGCCGTCGACGTCTGGGGTGACCTGGGCAACGGTGCCTCAGCGGGAGTGCCCTGGCCACGAAGGTGCGCAGCTGGGTCGCCGCGCCGACGGGTCCGACGCTCAGGCCGTGGCGAGGAAGGCCAGCACCCGCGGCCAGGTCGCCGCGGCGGCGTCCGGGGCGTACTCGGCGAGGTCCGGGTCGGTGAACAGGTGCCCCGCGCCCGGGTAGCGGAACACCGTCAGGTCGGCGCCGACGTCGGTCATCTCCCGTTGCCACTCGTCGACCTCGTCCGGCGCGTCGTACGGGTCGGGGTCGGCGAGGTGCAGCTGTACCGGCAGCCCGGCGCGGGCGGCTTCCGGCGCGCCACCGGTGCCGTGCAGCAGGAGCAGACCGGCGGTGTCGGGGCGCTCGGCCAGCAGCGCCCCGGCCACGCCGGCGCCCATCGAGAAGCCGGCGAGCACGGTCTCCGCCGGCAGCTCCCGCAGCGCCGCGCGGGCCCGGTCGAGCACCACCTCCTGGCCGATCTTGTCGAGCAGCGCGAAGCCCTCCTCGACGGTGTCGGTGGCCTGGACGCCGTAGAGGTCGGGCGTGACGACCCGGTGCCCGGCGGCACGCAGCCGGTCCGCGGCGGCGCGCACGGCGGGCCGCAGCCCGTACACGGAGTGGAACAGCACGACGTGTCGCATCCGGTCATCCTGCCCCAGCTGGGCGGCCGTACGAGGTGGGCACGCGGGGCGGCCGTCAGACCAGCGCGGCCAGCCGGGCCACCAGTTCGGACGGCGGCGGCATCGCGGCGATCTCCCGGCCGACCTGCCCGGCCGCGGCCCGCAGGCCGTCGTCGGTGAGCAGCCGGGTCAGCGTCCGCGGGGTGATGTCGCGGGGGCGTAGTGCCAGGCCGGCGCCTCGACGGGCCACCAGCTCGGCATTGTGCCGCCGGTCCCCCGGACCGACGGTGGCCAGCTGCGGCAGGCCGGCGGCGAGAGCGCCGAACGCGCTGCCCGCCCCGCCGTGGTGGACCAGCGCCGCGCTCGCCGGCAGCGCCTCGTCGAGCGGGATCCAGTCGACCACCCGGACGTTGCCGGGCAGCGCACGGGTCGAGCGCGGGTCCGGCCGGACCAGCACGATTTCGGCGTCCACCCGGGCGGCGGCCGCGACCACGGCAGGCATCGGCCCCCGGTCGCCGGGGCCGGTGAGGGTGCTGCGGGTGACCAGGATCCGGGGCCGCTCACCCGGCTCCCGCAGCCAGGCCGGGAGCTCGCCGCCGCCGACGTAGGACGTGTACCGCATCGGCCAGCCGTCCTGCCTGGTCACGCTGGGCGGGGCGACGGCGAGGGCCGCGGCGGGCGGCGGCAGCTCGGTCAGGTCGTGCCGGCGCAGCGCGGCGCCGAGTCGGGCGGTGGTGGCGCGGACCAGGTCCCGTCCGTCGAAGAGGGCGTTCTCCTGCCGGACCGCCGGCACGCCCAGCCGGGCGGCGGCCACCGCGCCGGCCACCGCGAACGGCTCGTGCAGCACCAGATCCGGACGCCACCGGGTGGCCAGCGCGACGATCGGGTCGGTGAGCTGGTCGTTGAGCGCCCCGAAGAGCAGGCCGGCGCCCCGGGTGCCGGCCGTGCCGGCCAGCTCGGCGCGGGCGACGAGCGGGTGGCGCGGCAGCACGCGCAGCGCGATCCGGCCGAAGTCGAAGCCCGGCGCGATGTCGTGTACCGGCAGGCCGGCGTCGGCGGCGGCCAGGCCGCCGCCACCGGTCGCCAGCAGCACGTCGTGGCCGGCGTCGCGCAGCGCGACGGCGAGCGGCACCAGCGGGAAGACGTGGCCGACGAGCGGCGCGGAGACCACCAGGACACGCATGGGCGGATCCTATGTCGACGGTGGCGACGCCGGTGTCCGGCTGCGGCCCCGGAACTCGGCGACCACCTCGCCGTCGTCCCGGGTGACGGTGACGTCGTAGATGCCGCTGCGGCCGTAGCGGGTGCGCTCGGTGGCGCGGGCGGTGAGCAGATCACCGGCGCCCGCCGGCCGGACGAAGGTGATCTCACCGCCAGCCGCGACGGTCACCGGGCCCCGGCTGTTGCAGGCCAGCGCGAACGCGGTGTCGGCGAACAGGAAGACGAAGCCGCCGTGGGCGATCGCATGACCGTTGAGCATCCCCTCGGTCACCCGCATCCGGGCCACCGCCGCGCCGTCGCCGGCCTCGACCAGCTCGATGCCGAGACCGCGCGAGGCCACGTCGGCGGCGAACATGTCGTACGCCGGGTTGCGCTGTTCCGCCACGTCAGCCGGCCCGCCGCTGGTCGACGATTCGCCGCATCTTGCCCACCGAACGCTCCACCGCGTCCGGGGCGAGCACCTCGACCGCCACGCTCACCCCGATGGTGTTCTTCACCAGCTCCACCAGGGTCGCGCCGGCGCGCTCGGCGGCGTCCACGGCGACCTCGGCCCGCCGCTCCACCCGCACCGTCAGGGTGTCCAGCCGGCCCTGCCGGTCGAGTACGCACTGGAAGTGCGGCGACAGCTGCGGGGTCCGCAGGATCAGCTCCTCGATCTGGGTCGGGAAGAGGTTCACCCCGCGCACGATCATCATGTCGTCCGTCCGGCCGGTGATCTTCTCGATCCGGCGCATCGGGCGGGCGGTGCCGGGCAGCAGCCGGGTCAGGTCCCGGGTCCGGTAGCGGACGACCGGCATCGCCTCCTTGGTCAGCGAGGTGAGCACCAACTCGCCCTGCTCGCCGTCGGGCAGCACCGCGCCGGTGAGCGGGTCGATGATCTCCGGATAGAAGTGGTCCTCCCAGAGGTGCAGCCCGTCCTTGGTCTCGACGCACTCGGTGGCCACACCCGGGCCCATCACCTCGGAGAGCCCGTAGATGTCGACCGCGTGGATGTCCAGCCGGTGCTCCATCTCCCGGCGCATGTCCTCGGTCCACGGTTCCGCGCCGAAGATGCCCACCCGCAGCGAGGTCGCCCGGGGGTCGAGGCCCTGGCGCTGCATCTCGTCCACGATGGCCAGCATGTAGCTGGGCGTGACCATGATGACCTCGGGTTCGAAGTCGCGGATCAGCATGACCTGGCGTTCGGTCATGCCGCCGGAGACCGGGATGACGGTGCAGCCCAGCTCCTCGGCCCCGTAGTGCGCGCCGAGCCCGCCGGTGAACAGCCCGTAGCCGTACGCAACGTGCACGCGGTCGCCCGGACGGCCGCCGGACGCGCGGATCGACCGGGCCATCAGCCGGGCCCAGGTCCGCAGGTCGTCGCGGGTGTAGCCGACCACAGTCGGCCGGCCGGTGGTGCCGGAGGAGGCGTGCAGCCGGGCGACCCGCTCGCGGGGCACGGCGAACATGCCGAACGGGTAGTTGTCCCGCAGCTCCGCCTTGCCCGTGAACGGGAAACGGGCCAGGTCGTCGAGGTCGCGGCAGTCGTCGGGATGCACCCCGGCCGCGTCGAACGCCCGACGGTAGTGCGGCACGTTGTCGTACGCGTGCCGCAACGACCAGCGCAGCCGCTCGCGTTGCAGGGCGCGCAGCTCGTCGATGCCGGCGCGCTCGATCGGCTCCAGCTCCTCGGGACGAGGGGTGCGATCCTGCATCGCCTGCCTCCTTCGTGCGACGGGCCCGGCCGGGCTCCGGGTACCGTACGCCCGGCCTGGTGGGCCGACCATCGCCGCCCCGGAGTGGAGTCAGCGGGCGGTGGGCAAGCGGTGCAGCGCGGCCACCAGCGGGGCCAGCTCCGGGGTGGCCTCCCCTTCGGCCAGTGCGGACGTCAGCACCTCGTCGTGGGTGGGTCTGGCGTGGGCGAGCAGCTCGGAGCCGGCCGGGGTCAGCTCGGTGTAGATGCCGCGCCGGTCGTCGGCGCAGAGGATCCGGGTGAGCAGGCCGCGCTGTTCCAGACGGGTGACCAGGCGGGTGGTCGCGCTGCTGGAGAGCGCGGCGGCGCGGGCGAGTTGGCTCATCCGCATGTGCCAGCCGTCCTGTCGGGAGAGCGCGTCGAGCACCGTGTACTCGACGACGGACAGGTCATGGGTGGCCTGCAACGCCCGCTCCAGGGACGTCTCGATCAGCCCGTGCAGGGCGGCGAGGGTGCGCCAGCCCTGCGCGCGGATCTCGACCGCGTCGTCGGCGATGCCCATGACGGCCTCCTGGGATGTGATCTGACCGGCCCCAGGCTACCACGCTTGCGCCTATATGAAGCGCGTGCAACTATCTCGTTGTTGGCGCGGGTAGTTGCACGCGCCGAATATCTGACCCCTCCCCGATGGGAAGACCATGCCCGTACGCCCCACGTCCATGCCGCCCGGCCTGATCGCGCTGGCCCTCGGCGCCTTCGGCATCGGGCTCACCGAATTCGTCATCATGGGTCTGCTGCCCGAGGTGGCCGCCGACTTCGCGGTCACCGAGCCGGTGGCCGGCTGGCTGATCTCCGGCTACGCCCTCAGCGTGGCCGTCGGCGGGGTGGCCCTCACCGCCGCGGTCACCCGACTGCCCCGCAAACCGGTCCTGCTCGGGCTGATGGTGCTCTTCATCATCGGCAACCTGCTCTCCGCGGTCGCCGGCGACTACGGCGTGATGATGGCCGGCCGGATCGTCGCCGCGCTCTGCCACGGCGCGTTCTTCGGCATCGGCGCCGTGGTGGCCGCCGGACTGGTCGCGCCGGCCCGCCGGGCCGGCGCCATCGCGCTGATGTTCGCCGGGCTGACCATCGCGAACGTGCTCGGCGTCCCCTTCGGCACCCTCCTCGGCCAGCACGTCGGCTGGCGTTCGACGTTCTGGGCGATCACCGGCATCGGGGTGGTCGCGCTGATCGGGCTGGCCCTGCTCATCCCCGGCCGCGGCACCGTCGACGCCCAACGCCCGGCCGGTGGGCTGCGCGGCGAACTGCGGGCCTTCACCCACCCGCAGGTCTGGCTCTCCCTGGTGATCACCGTGCTGGGCTTCGGCGGCATGTTCGGCGCGTTCACCTACATCGCCTACACGCTCACCGAGGTCAGCGGCTTCGCCACCAGCGCGGTGCCATGGCTGCTGGTCCTCTTCGGCGTAGGGCTCTTCGTCGGAAACCTCCTCGGCGGCCGGGCGGCGGACGTGTCGCTGTCGCGCACCCTGATCACCGTCCTGGCCGTACTCACCGTGGTGCTCGTCGGGTTCGCCCTGACCGCGTCGAGCCCGGTGCTGACCGTCGCCTCGCTGGTGCTGATGGGCGCGTTCGGCTTCGCGACCGTCCCGCCGCTGCAGATGCGGATCATGCGGTACGCGCACCAGGCGCCCACCCTCGCGTCGGGCGCGAACATCGCGGCGTTCAACCTCGGCAACGCGCTGGGCGCCTGGGTCGGCGGGGTGACCATCGCCGCCGGGCTCGGCTACACCGCACCGATCTGGGCCGGCGCCGCGCTCACCCTGGCCGGCCTCGGTGTCCTACTCGGGGCGCTCCGGCTGGCCCGCCGCAGCGGGGCGCCGACGGCCGACGCGGACCTGGCACCGACCGCGGCCTGACCCGCGGCGGCAGTCGCGCGAGAGGAGAGCCGGGCCGGGCGGATGACCGACCCGGCTCCCCTGTGATCATCGCTCTGCCATGTTCTCGCAATTGCAAGTTATGTGCAACAAGGTCTGGACAAGTGTCTCGTTCGGTAACTAGCCTGATCCATATGACTCCTTACATCACGGATCCGTCGGCGTGGCAGGAGAGCTGGGACCGCCAGCAGGAGGCGTACCTACCGGACCGGGAGCACCGGTTCGCCGCCATGCTCGACGCCGTCGACGCGGTCCGCGACGGCCGGCCGCCGCGCGTGCTCGACCTGGCCGGCGGCACCGGCACCATCTCGCTGCGGGCGTTGACGCGTTTCCCCACCGCCGAGGTGACCCTGCTGGACCTCGACCCGGCGCTGCTGGCCATCGCCCGCGCCTCGCTGAACGACCGGGCCACCGTCGTCACCGCCGACCTCGGCGCCCCCGAATGGCGATCCGCCCTGCCTCACGACGAGTACGACGCCGTGCTCACCGCCACCGCGTTGCACTGGCTGCCGGCCGAGCGGCTCGGCCGGCTCTACGGCGAGGTCCGCGATCTGCTGCGGCCGGGCGGGATCTTCGTCAACGCCGACCACATGCCCGACGACACCCTGCCGGAGCTGACCAAGCGGCTGCTCGACCGGGCGCGGGACCGGCGGGCCGCCCGGTACGCCGCCGGGTCCGTGCTGTCGTGGTCGGACTGGTGGGACCGGGCCGGCGCCGATCCGGTGCTCGCCCCGCTGGTCGCCGAGCGGCACGCCATCTACCCGACCGGGCACAGCCCCGAGTGGAACCCCCCGGCCTCCTGGCACCTGGCCGCGCTGACCGCGGCCGGCTTCAGCGAGGTCGGCACGGTGTGGCGCGGCGGCACGGACGCCGCGGTCGCCGGGGTGCGCTGACCCACCAGCCCCGCCGGCCGGCGTCTGCCGCGCCGGTCGGCCCGGCGCTCGGTGGGTGGACGATATGCTGACGCCGGAGCAGGAGCGCTCCCGGCGGTGGGGCCCGCCGTCCCGGGGACACCGGGAGAACCGCGACGCCGCTCGCCAACGGTCCCTGCCAGTGACACCGTGCTGGTGGGGAGGCATCATGTCCGGACCGCTCGACCCGCGTACCGACCCCGACGTCGACCTGCGCGTCCCCGTCGACCGTGGCGAGCTGAAGGCTCATCCCGCGGCGGTGCTCGCGGCGATCGCGGCGGGCGGGGTGCTCGGCGCGCTGGCCCGGGCCGGCCTGCAACACGCCCTCCCCCACGCGCGGACCGGTTTCCCGTGGGCGACCTTCGGCATCAACCTGACCGGCTGCCTGCTGATCGGCGTCCTGATGGCGGTGCTCGGGCACGTCGGCGGCGGTCGACCGCTGGTCCGCCCGTTCCTCGGGGTCGGGGTGCTCGGCGGGTTCACCACCTTCTCCACCTACGCCGTGGACGTGCAGCAGGCGGTGGTCGCGGGCGCCCCGGTCACCGCGCTGGCGTACCTGGCCGCGACGGTGCTCGGCGCCCTGGTCGCGGTGTGGCTGGGTGACGCCGCCGCCGCTCGACTGCTCGACCGGGACCGCGACGACGGGCGGGCCGTCCGGTGACCGTGCTGCTCATCGTGCTCGGGGCGGCCGTCGGCGCGCCGCTGCGCTACCTCACCGACCGGGCCGTGCAGGCCCGGCACCACTCGGCGTTCCCGTGGGGGACGTTGACCGTCAACGTGTTCGGATCGCTGCTGCTCGGCGTACTCGTCGGGCTGCCGGCCGGCCCGGCGGTCAGCGCGCTGCTCGGCACCGGCTTCTGCGGCGCGCTGACCACCTACTCCACCTTCAGCTACGAGACGCTGCGGCTGACAAGGACCGGCAACCGGCTCCTCGCGCTGGCCAACGTGCTGGGCAGTGTGACCGCCGGGCTCGCCGCCGCGACCGTCGGCTACGTCCTCGCCCGGGCCCTGACCGGCTGACCCGTTCCCGGCCAGCGGAGACCGCTGCGGCCGTCCGGGCCGGCGCGGTCGTCGCCCATCGGGCGGGGCAGCGGCCACGACTCGGCGGCGGCGCTCACCACTCGATGCCCTTCTGGCCCTTCTGGCCGGCGTCCATCGGGTGCTTGACCTTGGTCAGCTCGGCCACCAGGTCGGCGGCGGCCACCAGGCGCGGGTCGGCGTCCCGGCCGGTGATGACCACGTGTTGGAAGCCGGGACGGTCGGCCAGGGTGGCCACCACCTCGTCGACGTCCACCCAGCCCCACGTCATCGGGTAGGTGAACTCGTCCAGCACATACAGCCCGTAGCGCTCGGCGGCCAGGTCGCGTTGGATCTGCCGCCAACCCTCCAGGGCGTCCGCGGCGTGATCGGCGTCGCCGCCACGCTGGATCCAGGACCAGCCCTCGCCCATCTTGTGCCACGCCACCGGCGCGCCGTGACCGGTGCGCTCGTGCACCTCGCCGAGGGCCCGGAAGGCGTTCTCCTCCCCCACCCGCCACTTGGCGCTCTTGACGAACTGGAACACCCCGACCGGCAGGCCGGCTGCCCACGCCCGCAGCGCCAGCCCGAAGGCGGCGGTGGACTTTCCCTTCATCTGTCCGGTGTGGACCATCAGCAGCGGCCGGTGACGTCGCTGCCGGGTGGTCAAACCGTCGGCGGGCACCGTGCTCGGCTTTCCCTGCGGCATCAGGCGGTACGACCGGGGCCGGGTGCGGCGGTGGGTGCGGCGGAGCGCCCGCCGAGCGGATCATGACGGTGTCCGTCAATGAAAGAGACGCCGTGCGTCATCGGGTCCTCCTCGGGTGTCCACGCCCTGGGGTACATCCCGACGGCCGAAGTATCCTGGCTTCCGAATCGACGCTCTCCCCCGGCCTTCCAACCGCAGACACGCGGCCGTGACTCACGAGGGGGGATCGCTCCCCGGTGACAGTGGCGGGACCGCGTCGGAATCACACCGACTTCCTTCACTGCCGTCAGGCCGCGAATGCTGCCACACCCGTCCGTCGCCGGTCAACGCCGACCCCGGCCTGGCCAGGCGAATGACTCTCATCGATATCTGGCGGTTGAGGCGTGCTCGGACGCCGCATCGGAACGCCCCGGGTCAATGCGACGCGTCCTTTGCTCTGCTTCAGCCAGCGCAACAGTGACGACGCCTTTTCGTTGCGCCCGGGTAAGCAGAGCAAAGGGTGCGCACACGTCCTCTGGCCTGCCCCGATCGCCCGGTGGGACGGCGGCTCACGGCCACCTCGACGGACGCGGCCACGCTCACCGGGCGTGGCGTTCCGGGTGGGCACGGCTCCAGGTGCGCATCCGTTCCGGGTAGCCGGTGCGGGCCGCCTCGTACAGCGGCACCGCGTGCTTGCGGGCGATGGCGCCCGCCGCACGCGGGGTGCCAGTACGGCGACGGATCCACTCGCCGTCGTGTGCGATCGCCACCACCGTGGTGTCGGTGGCGGTGGTCTCCGGCTCCAGGTAGAACTCCACCCCCCGCCGGCTGGCGATGAACGCCTCGAGCGCGGCGAGGTCGTCCCGGGTCGCCTCCCGGTCCAGCTTCGTGGGGGTCGCCTCGGCGCCCCGGGCCCGCCGACTGAACCAGCCCATGACCGACCCCTCTCCTCGACGCCCATCCAGTGCACCACCGTTTCCTGGCAATACGCTGCACGCCGGGTGAGAGTGGGCTGACCGAGCCGCGGCTGGAACCCGCAGCGCGTGAGCGGTGTCATGAAGGTGACCCAACCGGAGGTACCCCTGGACGACGACGTGCTCGTCACCCGCGCTCGGGCAGGTGACCTGGAGGCGTACGACCTCCTGGTCGCCCGGCACACCGCGTCCGCGTACCGGACGGCGGTGCTACTCGGCGCGGGCTCGGACTCCGAGGACGTCATCCAGGAGGCCTTCGTGAAGGGGTACCGAAAGCTCTCCCGCTACCGGGCGGAGTCGTCGTTCCGCTCGTGGCTGCTGGCGATCGTCGCCAACGAGACCCGCAACCTGCACCGGTCACGCACCCGCCGCGACGGCCTCGTCCTGCGGGCCGCGGCGGCGAACCCGGCTTCGGAGATCGCCGAGGACGACGCGGTCGGCGCGGTCCTCGCCGGGGAGCGCCGCGCCGTGCTGGTGGACGCTCTGCGCCAACTGCCGGTACGCGACCGTGAGGTGATCGTCTGCCGGTTCTTCCTCGATCTCAGCGAGGAGGAGACGGTGGCGACGTTGGGCTGGCCGCGGGGCACGGTGAAGTCGCGGACGTCCCGGGCATTGGCGAAGCTCCGCGGCTTGCTCGACCGCGAGGAGGTCCGGAGTGGATGACCTCGAGAGGGAGCTGCGTGGCCTCTCCACCTGGCTGGAGACACCCGACGCGCCCGACGTGACCACGCGCGTACGCGCTCGGCTCACCGAGCCCCCGTCCCGGCGGCGTCGGTGGCGCGCCTACGCGGCGGCGGCGCTCGTCGCCCTGCTCGTGGCGGTGCTGCCACCGGGACGGGCGGCCCTCGCCGACGCCGTCGCGGGGCTGCTGCGCTTCGCCGGAGTCACCGTTGTCACGTCGCCCGACCCGGTGCTGCCCACCGGCACCCCGTCGCCGTTGCCCGCGCAGCGAACCGCGGCCCTGGATGAGGCGCAACGGGCGGTGCGCTTCCCGATCCGCCTACCGGCGAAGCTCGGTCCGCCCGAGCGGGTGCTGGTCGCCGATCCCGACGACACGGGCGCCTACCGGGTGGCCACGCTGCTCTACCACGGGGGCGCGCTGCGCATCGACGCCTTCGATGGTCGGCTCGACCTGGCGTTCCACAAGCAGACCAGCCGGCCGGGAGCGGAGTGGGTCCAGGTCGACGGCGACTTCGCCGTCTGGGTCGGCGGCCCGCACGTCCTGGCCTACGTGGATCGCACCGGACAGGTCCGGATGGAGACCGCCCGGCTCGCCGCCTCGACCCTGATCTGGCAGGGGGCCGACGCGAGCTACCGGCTGGAGGGCGACCTCACGAGGGCCGAGGCGATCGAGATCGCCGAATCGCTGGACTAGGCGTACTCCCAGGAAAGCTCGGACGGGGAACTTGGCGGGCGCGTCCGGTGTCTTGATGGTGCGAGGACGTTCTGACTCATCGACAGGTATTCGGAAGGGGCGAGATGGGTGCATGGGGCAGGTTGCTGATGGGGTCGGTGCTCCTGCTGACGGCGTGCACGACGGCCGGCCGGTCGGCCACGCCGGTCGACGCGCCGACCAGCACGACCTCCGCGACCGCAGCGACGGGTTGCGGCCCGCGGATCGAGACGGGGTCCCTGCCCGACTGGGCGGACGCCGGGTTCAGCGGGGACGCCCGGGTCCCGCACGTCTTCGGCGCGAAGGGCGACATCGTGGCGGTGCTGTTCGCTCACCCGCTCGCTCAGGTCAGACAGGACGGGTCGAACAACAAGATCCTCTGGGTCTCCCGCCCTGCCTCGACATCGTCCGAGACGACGTCGCCGAAGGCCCTGGCGATCACCGCGACGCTGTACGGCACCGACACCAGGGTGACCCGCGAGGTCGCCGGCGGTCCGGGTCCGTCGATCATCGACATGCCGCACGCGGGTTGCTGGAAACTCGAACTCCGCTGGTCCGGGCACACCGACACGATGGATCTGGTCTACACCGACCGGCTGCCCTAGACACGTCGCCCCCTAGGCTGCGGGACGTGCCCAAGGACGTGCGGGAGGCGGCGGCCCGTAACAACGCCGAATGGTGCGACGTGGTCTGCGGCAGCCACGGGCTGGCCGGCCGGACCGACGCGGACGCCTGGTCGGTCCGCCGCCGCTCCCCAACCTGGTACCCGGACGCGGTCACGCTGCGCCCCGGCGTCGACGTCGATGCCCTGCTGGCCCGGATCGACGCCAGGCCCGGCGCCTCGGTGAAGGACAGCTTCGCCGACCTCGATCTGTCCCGGTACGGCTTCCGGGTGCTCTTCGACGCACAGTGGATCCACCGACCACCGCTGGATCCGCCCACCGGCGCTCCGCTGACCCCGGTCACCACGCCGACGGAACTCGCCGTCTGGGCGGCGGCGCACGGCGGCGGGTCGCTGTTCCGGCCGGCACTGCTGGCCGACCCCGGGGTACGGATACTGGCCCGGTACGACGACCGGGGCACGGTTCTGGGCGGCGCGGTGGTCAGCGGCGACAGCGCGTACGGGGTCTCCAACCTGTTCTCCCACACGGTGGACCCCCGCGAGATCTGGCACGGCGTCCTCGCCACCGTGCCCCGGGTACCACTGGTCGGCTACGAATCCGGCCCTGACCTGACCCCCGCCCTGACAGCGGGCTTCACCCAACAGGGCCCCCTCCGAGTCTGGCTCCGCGACTGACCCACCCCTCCCCCACCCCCCGGTGATCATGGAAGACGGCGGGGTCAGCCGAGCAGGGTCAGGTCTTCGGGGGTCAGGTGGAGGGCGGCGGCCGCCACGTTCGCCGTGAGGTGCGCCGGGTCGCCGGTGCCGGGAATGGCCAGCACGTGCGGCCCCTGGTGCAGGGTCCAGGCCAGGCGTACCTGGTGCGGGGTGACGCCGTGGGCCCGGGCGACGGCGTGCACGGCCTCGCCCTGCTCGGCGCTCGCGCCCGCCTCCCGGCCGGTGCCGGCCAACGCGAAGAACGGCACGTAGGCGATCCCCCGCTCGCCGCAGGACCTGACGAACTCGTCCTGTTCCCGGTAGGCGTCCACCCCGTAGTTGTTCTGCACGCAGACCACCGGCGCGATGTCCGCCACCTCCTCCAACTGCCCGGGCCGGACGTTGGAGAGCCCGAGGTGCCGGATCAGCCCGGCGGCGCGCAGCTCGGCCAGGGCGCCGAAACGCTCGGCCAGCGGCACCGGGCCCGGTCCCCGGCCGAGCCGCAGGTTCACCACGTCCAGGCGGTCGAGGCCGAGCCGGCGCAGGTTCTCCTCCACCTGGGCCCGCAACCGCGCCGGGGTGACCGCCTCGGTGAAGCCGCCCACCGGGTCGTACCCGAAGCCGACCTTGGTGGTGATCACCAGATCCTCGGGGTACGGGGCGAGCGCCGCCCGGATCAGCTCGGTCGCGTAGCGCGCCGGGCCGGTGCCAACCCCCAGGGTCCCGCCGGGCGAGACATAGAAGGCGGCGGTGTCGATGTGGTTGACGCCCAGCTCCACGGCGCGGCGCAGCAGCGCGATCGCTCGGCCGCGGTTCGGGTTCGCGGTGATCCGCATGGAGCCGAAGCCCATCCGGTGCACGGCGCGGTCGCCCAGGGTCCAGCTGCCCGCCGCGGCGGCGGTGATCAAGTCGGTTGGCATCGGGCGACCGTAGCCAGCCGGGGCGCGCGGCGCAGTCGGCCATGCGCCCGATACCGCTCGGCGGCGTTCCGGGTTAGATTTTCTGTGCTGGCGAGGTCGGTCCGGCGGCGCCCGGCGGGCGCAGCACCGGCACCAGCGCCAGGGTCGGCAGCAGCAGCAACGGCACCACCAGCAGCGCCTGCAGGATGCCGACCCGGTCGCCGAGCAGCCCCAGCAGCGGTGGCCCACCCAGGAACGCGGTGTAGCCGATCACCGCGACCACGCTCACCCGGACGGGCGCGTGCGCCTCCTCGTCGGCCGCCGCGCTCATCCCGACCGGGAAGCCCAGCGACGCGCCGAGTCCCCAGAGCGCGACGCCGACGATGGCGACCGGCCCCGAGCCGGCCAGCACGGCCAGGCCCGCGCCAAACGCGGCGAGCAGGACGGTGCTGGTGAGCACCGGCACGCGACCCCACCGGTCCAGCGCGACCGTGCCGGCGGTGCGACCGAGGGTCATGCCGACGACGAAGACGCCGAAGACCACCGCGCCGGCCGCCTCGCTCAGGTCCCGGCCGTCGACGAAGGCCACTGCCAGCCAGTCGTTGGCGCTGCCCTCGGTGAACGCCGCCACCAGCACGAAGAGCCCGATCAGCAGGGTGCGCGGCTCCCGCCAGGCGGCGAGCTGGGCGCGGCGGCGAGCGCGCGGGCTGGCGTCCGCCGTACCCTGCGCCTCGTCGACGACCGGCTGGGGCAGGAACGACCGGGCGCCGAGCACGGTGCCGGCCAGCACCACCACCGCCACACCGGCGAGATGCGCGCCGACGGGCAGGTCGAACCGGGCCGCCCCGGCCCCGAGTGCCGCGCCCGCCACCGATCCGAGGCTCCACGCCGCGTGGAAGCGGGGCATGACGGTACGCCCCAGGCGCCGCTCCACCGCCGCACCCTCGACGTTCATCGCCACGTCGCAGGCGCCGGAGCCGTAGCCGAACGCGGCCAGGCCCACCGCGACGACGACGACCGAACCGGCCACCGTGGCACCCAGCCCGGCGACGGTCAGGCCGACCGCGACCAGCACGGTGGCCAGCGTCACGGTGCGGGCCGCGCCGAGGCGCTGGGCGAGCAGGCCGGAGGTGGGCATGGCGAGCAGCGCGCCGATGCTCATCGCGAGCAGCAGCAGGCCGAGCCGGCCGGCGGAGAGGTCCAGCGCCTCGCGGACCGCCGGCACCCGGGAGAACCAGCTGCCGACCGCCAGCCCGTTGAGGGTGAAGACGACGGCCACGCCGTTGCGGGCGGTCCGCACGGCCCGGGAGGGCGCCGGGGCGGTGGCCGGGGGGACGGGCGGACTGGTGGCGGCGCTCACGGGGACGGTTCCTCTTTCTCGGGGTGATCTCCTGGCACGATCGCACACCTGAGAGCGCTTCCACCACAACCGGGGTGACCGCCCTTACCGCCGGTGGCCCAGCCGGGGCATGATGCCGGGCAGGCGTCCGTCCGCCGGACGGCTGGTCGGGGGAGGAAACCATGACGGCAGCCGCGCACCGGCCGGGCACGCTGGAGGACGTCGCGCGGGCCGCCGGGGTGTCCCGGTCCACGGCGTCGCGGGTGATCGCCGGGACCGGGTTCGCCTCGCCGTCCGCCCGGGAGCGGGTCGCCGCGGCCGCCGACCAGCTCGGCTACGTGCCCAACCCGGCCGCCCGGGCACTGGTCCGCGGCGGGGGCGTACGGCTGGTGGTGGCGGTCGCCGGGCCCAGCGCGGCGGTGCTGGACGACCCGTACGTGCACCGGGTGGTCGGCTCGGCGGCCCGGGTCTGCGCGCCGGCCGCCATCGGGGTGGCGCTGCACTGGCTGCCGCTGGGCGAGCCGAACAGCCTGGACCAGCTCGCCGGCGACGGCAGCGTGTGCGGGGTGGTGCTGGTGAACACCACCGAGGATCTGCTGGACGCCGTGCCCCGGTCGCTGCGCGGCCGGGTGGCCTCGATCGGCATCGGCTCGGCCACCGTCCCGTCGTTCGACGTCGACAACGCCGCCGGCGCCGAGGAGGTGCTGCGCCACCTGTACGCCGGCGGTCGCCGCCGGATCGCCATGGTGGCCGGCCCCCGGTGGCTGCCGTGCTCGCAGCGGCCGGTGCAGGCGTACCGCCGGCTGATGCGCCAGGCGGGGCTGCCGGAGCGGGTGCTGCCCGGTGACTTCACCGCGGCGCGCGGCCGGGCGGCGGCCGACGAGGCGTTGCGGCGCTGGCCGGACCTCGACGCCGTGTACGCGATCAGCGACGAGACCGCGTTCGGGGTGATCGCGGCGCTGCGCGAGGGTGGGGTGCGGGTGCCGGGCGACGTCGCGGTGGCCGGCTTCGACGACATCCCACTGGCCGGGATGACCGCCCCCGCGCTGACGACCGCGAGCCACCCGGTGGGCCGGATCGCCACCGCCGCGGCCACGGCCGTGCTGGACCGTCGTCCGACCGCGCCGGTGACCCTCTTCCCGTCCGCCCTGGTGGCCCGCGACAGCGCCTGACCCGATCCAGGCCCTTCGCGCCGGCGGCACCTGACCCACTGCGGGCGGTTAACCGGTGGCGGGCCGGGTAACCGCGGCGCACACCCCGCCGACAGCGAGGAACGGTGACCCGTGTCCGAACTCAGGCCGCCGCGGCAGGAGCCGGCGGGCGTTTCCCGCCCCGGCCGGTTGACCGCCCGCGCCCACCCGCCGGTGGCGCCGGCGCCCGCCGGGCTGGTGCCGCTGAGCGCCCCCGGCGGTGGGCTGTTGGCGATGGTGTACGCCCCGGAGCCCGCCGCCGACGACGCCGCGTACCGGCTGGTGGTGCTGCTGCACGGGGCGGGCGGCTCCGCGCGGCAGGGGCTGGACCTGCTGCTGCCGGTCGCGGACGCGCACCACCTGCTGCTGGTCGCCCCGCAGGCGGCCGCCAGCAGCTGGGACCTGATAGCCGGGGGCTTCGGGGTGGACGTGCGGCGCATCGACGAGCTGCTGGCCAGCGTCTTCGACGGCTACCCGGTGCGCGACGTGACGTTCGGCGGGTTCTCCGACGGCGCCTCGTACGCGCTCTCGCTGGGCCTGACCAACGGCGACCTGGTCGACGCGGTGCTGGCCTTCTCCCCCGGTTTCGCCGCGCCGCCGGCCACGCACGGCCGGCCGCGGATCTTCGTCGCGCACGGGGTGGACGACCGCGTCCTGCCGATCGACATGTGCAGCCGCCGGCTCGTCCCGCACCTGCACGACCTGGGCTACGAGGTCACCTACGAGGAGTTCCCCGGCGGCCACGAACTGCCCACGTCGATCCGGCGGTCCGCCACCACCTGGCTGACCACCTGACCCCGACCGCTCGGGTGCGGGTCAGACCGGGGGAAGACCGAGGGCGTCGTCCACCCGGGTGAGGACGGCGACGTCGTCGTCGGGGTTGACGCCGCGCAACAGGTCGATGGCCGTGGCCCGGACCTGGCCGATGATCATGGCGAGTGGGAGGGTCTGGGTCGGACCGAAGAGCTGTCCGACGGTGCGCACCGCGGCCAGCGCCGACTCGTCCGCCCGGCTGGCGTGCCGGTCGGCTGCCTCGTCCCGCCCGTCCAGGTCGGCGGCGAGGGCCGCTCCGGCCTCCCGGACCGCCTCGGCCAGCGCACGTAGCGCCACGCCCAGCTCGGGCGGCGCCGGGGACTGCAGCCGGCTGAGCGTCACCCCGGCGCGGGCCAGCACGCGGACGTTGCGTACCGCGTAGTCAATCTGCCGGATCGACTCGTCCACCGACCGCAGCCGGCCGATGTGCCGGCGCCGGCGCACGTTGAGCCGCAGCGCCTCGCCGGCCGCGAGCACCCCGTCGCGCAACCCGTCGACCCGGGCGTCCATGCCCCGCGCCCGGACCAGCGCGGCGACCGCGCCGGGCTCGTCGCGACGATCCAGCGCGTCGGCGATCCCGTCCAGCAGCCCGGCCAGTTCGTCGAAGGTCCGCCGCACCTCGGCGACCAGCGGGGCCAGCGGGTGCCGGGCGTCGACCAGCAGGCTGACGGCGAGCGCGACCGCGCCGCCGATCAGCGCGTCGACGAAGCGGAACGGCACCAGCGACCCGTCCGGCGGTGCGACCACCACCAGGTAGAGCGCCGAGACCGCGGCCTGCACCAACGTCACACCGGTGGCGCCGAGGGCCGCCGAGAGCAGGATGGTGAGCAGGATGACGGTGAACACCGTCCAGGTGGTGCCCGGGCCCAGCGCCTGCACCACCAGATCCGCGACCAGCACCCCGGCGGCGACACCGAGGACGACCTCGACGGCCCGCCGGATCCGTTGTCCCCGGGCCTGGCCGAGGACGATGAGCGCCGCCGCCGGAGCGAAGAATGGCTGCGGGTGCCCGACCAGCCGGGTGGCGAGCAGCCAGGCCACGGTCGCCGCGACGGTCGTCTCCAGCACCGGCCGCCAGTCCCGCCGCAGCCGGTCCCCGGCGACCCGCAGCCCCCCGAACCGCACCTTCGCCCACCTCCCGCACCCGGTCACCGGCACCGCGCCGGCGTCTGGCGGCCGCCGGAGCGCCCCTCGCGATCGTCTACCATCGCGCCATGGACCCCCTCACCGGGCTGCTCGACGGTCCCCGGGCCCGGGGCGCCTTCCTACTCCGCTCGGTGCTCGACCCGCCGTACGCGCTACGGATCGAGGACCGGGCGCCGCTCACCGTCGTGGCGCTGGTCAGCGGCACCGCCTGGCTCGTACCCGACGACGCCGCCGCGGCGGCGCTGCGCCCCGGCGACGTGGCGGTGCTGCGCGGGCCGGACGGTTACCTCGTCGCCGACGACCCGGCCACCCCACCGCAGGTGGTGATCCACCCCGGTCAGCGCTGCACCACCCTGCGCGGCGAGCCGCTGACCGAGTCGATGGCGCTGGGCGTACGCACCTGGGGCACCGGCCCACGCGGATCGACGGTGCTGCTGACCGGCACGTACCAGTTGCCCGGCGAGGTGAGCCGACGGCTGCTCAGCGCGCTGCCACCGCTGCTGGTGGTCCCCGCCGACGAGTGGCGCAGTCCGCTGGTCCCGCTGCTGGCGCAGGAGGTGACCCGGGACGCCCCCGGCCAGGCGGCGGTGCTGGACCGGCTGCTGGACCTGCTGCTGATCGGCGCGTTGCGTACCTGGTTCGGCCGCGGCGACGCGGCGCCCGGCTGGTACCGGGCGGCCGGCGACCCGGTGGTCGGCCCGGCCATGCGGCTGCTGGAGAACGACGCCGCCCGAGGGTGGACGGTCGCCGCGCTCGCCGCCGAGGTGGGCGTCTCCCGGGCGGTGCTGGCCCGCCGGTTCACCGAGCTGGTCGGTGAGCCGCCGATGGCGTACCTGACCGGGTGGCGGCTGACGCTCGCCGCGGATCTGCTGCGCGAGCCCGACGCCACGCTGGGCGCGGTGGCCCGGCGGGTCGGCTACGCCACCCCGTACGCCCTGAGCACCGCGTTTCGTCGGGTCCGCGGGATCAGCCCGAGCCAGCACCGGATCGGCGCCACCGCCGGCTGATCGCGCCAGCGGGGTCAGCTGCCGGTCAGGGCGTGCAGCAGGGTGCGAACGGCGGCGGTCAGGTCGGCCCGGCTGGCCGGGCTGCCGGGCGCCGGGGCGGTGAGCGCGCCGGCGCCGACCAGCCGGTCGAAGAGCAGCCCGTCCACGAACGCGACGAACTGGTCGCCCTGCCGCTGGGGGTCGGGGGCGCCGGCCCGGGTCAGCAGGTCGCGGGCCTGGACCCGCAGGCCGGTGCCGTGGTGCAGGATGCCGCGCAGCTCGGGGCGGTGCACCGCCTCCAGCAGGCAGGCGTAGCGGGCCAGGGTCCGGCTGCGTCCGGTGCTCAGCCAGCGGTCGAGCACCTCGGCGACGCCGGCGGCGAGCCGGTCGAGGTCGTCACCGTCGAGCCGGGGGCCCGGCGTCGGGGGTGGCGGGCCGGTCGGCAGGTCGTACACCTCCAGGTCGGCCCGGTCCCGTTCGGCGAGCCGTCCCACCACCGCCTCGATCAGCGCCTGCCGGGTCCGCAGGTACGCGGACGTGGTGCCGGGCGGCATGTCGGCGCGACCGTCCACCGCCCGGTGCGTCAGCGCTCGCATGCCGCCGTCGGCGATCAGCTCGATGGCCGCGTCGGCCAGCAGCGCGATCCGGTTCGTCCGGGCCGTCACGCACCTCCCCCTTCCGGTGGTCCGCAGGTAGTATCACTCTTCTACAACTGTAGAAAGGTGGTCGACATGGACGACCCGCACGCGGTGGTGGTCGGCGCCGGGATCGGCGGGCTCAGCGCGGCGCTCGCCCTGCACCGGCACGGATGGCGGGTCACCGTCCTCGAGCGCGCCGCCGAGCTGCGCGAGGTCGGCGCCGGGCTGACCCTGATGGCGAACGCGCTGCGCGCGCTGGACGCACTCGGCCTCGGCCCGGCCCTGCGCCGTGGCGAGCACGCCGAGGCGCCCGGCGGCATCCGCGACCGGCACGGCCGGTGGCTGTCCCGGGTGGACGCGGCGGAGATGACCCGCCAGCTGGGCACCACGGCGCTCGGCGTACACCGGGCCACCCTGCACCGCATCCTGCGCGAGGCGCTGCCGGCCTCGTCGCTGTTGACCCGGGCGGAGGTGGAGCACGTCGAGCCCGGCCCGGACCGCGCCGAGGTGCGCTACCAAGGGCCCGCCGGCCTGCAGACGCTCGCCGCCGACCTGGTGGTCGGCGCCGACGGCCTGCGCAGCCGGCTGCGCGCTCAGCTCTGGCCGCAACACCCCGCCCCGGTGTACGCGGGCTCGACGGCCTGGCGGGCCGCCATCGCGTTCCCCGACCCCGTCCCGGCGGCGATCAGTTGGGGCCCGGCGGCCGAGTTCGGGATGGTGCCGCTCGGCGCCGGCCAGGTCTACTGGTACGCCGCGCTCACCGCCCCGCCCGGCGGCCACGCCCCGGACGAGTTGGCGGTCGTCCGGGAACGCTTCGGCGACTGGCACGCGCCCATCCCAGCGCTGCTGGCGGCCACCCCACCCGGGGTCGTGCTGCGCAACGACATCCACCACCTGGCCACACCGCTGCCCTCGTACGTGCGGGGGCGGGTGGCGCTGCTCGGCGACGCCGCCCACCCGATGACGCCCAACCTCGGGCAGGGCGCCGGCCAGGCGATCGAGGACGCGGTCGTGCTCGGTGCGGTCTGCGCCGGCGGCGCCGAGGGGCTGCCGGCCGCCCTGGCGGCGTACGACCGGCAGCGTCGTCCCCGTAGCCAGGCCATCGCCCGGGCCGCCTTCCGCGCCGGCCGGTACGGCCAGCAGCTCCGCAACCCCCTCGCCGTGGCGGTGCGGGACGCCGCGTTGCGGCTCACCCCGGCCCGGGCGGCACTTCGGGGCATGGCCCGGTACGCCGACTGGCGGCCTCCAGGGGGCTGAACCGGTCCCGGCGGTCGTTTCAGCCGGCGGTGGCCGCGCCCGCGTACTTGGGTGAGGCGAGGAACCGGGTCAGCACCTCGACGGTGCCCGGTGTGTAGGGACGGCCGTCGAGCACCTCGTCGCGGGGCACGAAGACCATCGCTGCCCCCTCGCCGAGCACCACGTCCTCCTGCCGGGCCCGGGTGCCGCCGATGAAGTAGTGCTTGACCCGCTCCAGCTCCGGCAGCGGCTGCACCGCGAACGGGCGCAGCGGCCCGTCTGCGCGCAGGCCGGTCTCCTCCCACAGCTCCCGCTCGGCGGTCTGCTCCGGCGTCTCCCCCGCCTCGCCATGCCCGCCGGGCAACCCCCACACGTTGGGGTGGTAGCGGGCGTTGCCGTCGCGCAGTTGCAGCAACAGTTGCCCGTCGGGATCCACCAGCAGCACGCACGCGACCACCGTCATCCAGTCAGCGTAGACCCGGGCCGGTGGCCCTGTCGGGTAGGCGCTCGCGCGGTGGAAGGTGTCCGATCATCGACGGCCTTCGCGACCGGTTGTAGCGCCGGGACGAGTCCCGTAGGCCCGCTCCCCCACCGCCACCAGCCGCGCGGGTGGCGGCATCGCCGAGCATTCCGCGCAGGCCGAGGCGTACGCGGTCGCGGCGTCCACGCCGAGCCGCCCGGCGAAGGCGTACTCGTCGGCCAGGATGATGTCGAAGATGGCCGGGTCGTCGGTGGGCGAGCACGTCCGCCCAGCCGGCCAGCCCGAGCCGCTCCTCGGCGTCCACGATGGGCTCCAGGTGGACATGCAGCTCGATCTTCGGGGTGTGGCGCTGGGCTGGCGTCATCGTGGTGCTCCCGGGTCCGGTCGACGGGGCACCCAGCCTGTCGCACCCCGGCCCCGGCCGGCCTCCCCCACAGAGGGATCTCCGGCGTGAAAACCGCGATGGGCCCAAAACTCCAGGGTAATCATTTCTGCCGCCGCCGGCCTCGGCCGAACATGACAGCACGCCGGTAATATCGGCGACTGCGTTGTGACTGATCGCTGACTGCTCATGGTGAACGCGATCACACACACTGAGCGCATGAACAGGAGAGTCAACCGCGGTAAGGCACTCCGCGTCGCGGTGTGTCTCCTCCTTCTCGCCGTTCTGAGCGGCTGCATTCAGGACGGTCGAGGGCGCAGTGACCTCGTCCGGCACGCACCGCCAACGCCCGATATCGTTCTACCAGTATTTCCGGGACTAGAACGACCCGTGTTCACCCGATTCTGGGCCGCTCAACTCAACATGGGGCTCACCGTCAACACCGACGACACAGTCGACGGGCAGCTGCTGCTGACTGCTCACAGGTCCCGGCTGGTCGCCTGGAACAAGACCATGCCGGCGGCCATCGCCGAGTTGCGCCAGAACATCCCCGCGCTGCCGCCCGGCGAGGAGTCCGGCTACGAGGACAGCAATCTCTTCGGCACCCAGATCAGTTACCGCAAGGCGCCGCTGGCGACCTTCGACAGCGAGAGCGTCAAACTGGTCCGGGACGGCGATTTCTACCGATTCACGTTGCCGCTCGACCCGAAGAAGTACGGCGGAAAAATGGCCGAGCAGAATCCGCAACAGCAACAGGCTTTCCTCAAGTTGATGTCGTTCGAGATCTCGGTGACATTTCCCGGCCGGGTGATCGATTCCAATGGCACCGTCAACGGCCGGTCGGTCAGCTGGAAGGTGGACTCCAACCAGGACAAGCCGACCGAGCTGCGGGCCGTCGCCGAGGCGCCGCCCCGACCGTCGGCCTCGCCGGTCGCCGCCGCCGACGGAGGCGGGTTCCCCTGGCTGCTGATCGTCGGCGGGTTGCTCCTCCTGCTGCTGCTCGCCGCGGTGGGCGTGTTCCTGCTGCGTCGCCGCCGCCCGGCGGCGCCGGCCGCACCCGGCCCGACCTCGCCGGGCCCGCCCGCCGGCGCGCCCGGGCCCGGCTGATCCATCCGGTGGCCGGCCCCGCCGGCCACGCCCGGCACCGGCCGCCCCGCCACGACGGCGACCGGCCCCGGTGCTCCCACCACGGGAGCACCGGACCTCACCACCACCACATCCCGGTCGCACCATCGCAGAAAAGGGGGATCGCCATGAACGATCTCTTCACCTGGGCCGCACTGGGCAGCCTCGCCGGCGCGAGCGCCGCCACCCTGCTGGCCACCAACGTCATCGGCGGGCTGATCGGCCCCAGCGGCGACAAGCTCCGCAAGTGGATCGCCATCGGCATCGCGCTCCTGCTGTCCTACGTGACCGCGGCGTTCGCCGACGACGCCGGCGGCGAGAAGTGGATCATCGCGTTCTTCAACGCGCTGGTCATCTTCTCCGCCGCGCTCGGCGTCAACCAGATTCCGCCCGGCAACCGGCAGGCGACCCAGGCGTCGCCGACCCAGCTCGCGCAAGGTCGTGAGCCCCGCATCCTCCGCTCCTGGGTCTGAGGAGTGACATCATGATCTTCGGAATCATCAGCGCGGCCGTCCAGGTCGGCTTCGGCGCCCTGTTCGGCCTCCTCGTCGGCGGCCCGATCGGCCTGCTGATCGGCGCCGTCGTGGGCCTGCTGGTCGGCGCGGCCTTCGGCTGGGCGGTGGCCTCCGCCGGGGTGTACGCGGCGGACGCCCGCGGCGTCTTCCTCTTCGTCGTCGACCACACCTGGAGCCTGCTGAACACGGTCGTCGGGGCCATCTACCTGGCCGTGCACCTGCTCTTCGGGCACTCGCTGGACCGGCCCACCTCGCAGGGCAGCGGCCGGGTCAGCGTGGTGGAGGGGGTCTCGCCCCGCTACGCCACCACCATCGGCACCGTCTGCGCCGGCTCCAGCTCCGGCATCCAGCGGCACGAGGACGTGCACATCTTCCAGGGTCGCCTGCTCGGCCCGCTCTACATCCCGCTGGTCCTGGCGAACTACGTGCTGTTCACCATCGCACCGGTGTGGCTGCTCTACCACGACCACACCAACGCGCCGATCAACCGGTTCACCCGGTACTTCGAGATCGGCGTCTACCCGCACGTGTGGAACGAGGCCATCGCGTACCGGATCCAGGGGACGCCGCCGCGATGAGCACCGACGGGCGCGGACCGATCGAGACGGCGACCGCCGAGTTGGCCGCCTGGCTGACCAACGCGGCCGGGGAAGCCGTCCCGATCGGCCCGCCCCGTACCGACGGCGACGCCGCCGGGCTCACCCTCTGGCCGATGGAGCTGCGCCCGGCGCGGCAGACCCGCTCCAGCGGCGCGGTCCGCGAGCCGTACCGGTTCACGGTCCGCTACCTGCTCTGCGTGACCGGTCCGGCCGGGCTGGACCGGCTCGACCGGGTGCTCACCGCCGCGACCCGCGACGGTCGCTACCCGGTGGTGCTGGAGGCCGGTGCGGCGCCGCTGTGGACCGCGTTCGGCACCGCGCCACGCCCCGGGCTGCTGATCGACGTGCCGACGCAGGTGGATCACCCGACCCCGGCCGCGCCGCCGGTGCTGCACCCACTGCGGCTGAGACAACTGGAGTCCCGCACGCTCACCGGCCGGGTCGTCGGCCCCGAGGAGCAACCCCTCGCGGAGATGCGGGTCGAGCTGCCCGGCACGTCGTCCGTCACCCGCACCGATCCCGACGGCCGGTTCCTGATCGTCGGCGTACCGCACGACCCCGAGCACCCGGGCCCGGTCCGGCTCCGGCTGACCGGGCGCGGGCTCGTGCTCACCGCCGAGGTCGACCCCGCCGAACCCGACATCGTCATCGTCTGCGCGCCACCGACCCGCTGACGCCCACCCGCACAGGAGGACCGATGCCCAGCTACTTCTCCCCCGGCATCTACGTCGAGGAGGTCCCCAGTGGCGCCCGACCGATCGGACCGGCGAGCACCAGCATCGCCGCCTTCGTCGGCATCGCCCCGGACCGCTCCGCCCAACTGGGCAAGGCGGTGCCGGTCAACAACTGGACCGAGTTCCTGCGGCTCTTCGCCGGCGGGGAGCAGGCGGAGAGCACCGCGCTGGCCCGGGCGGTCTTCGGCTTCCTGGACAACGGCGGCGCCCGCTGCTGGGTGGTCAACGTCGGCGAGGGCGGCGCGATCACCGGCACCGGGCAGCGGCGCGGCGGCCTGCAACTGCTGGAGGCGATCGACGAGATCTCGATCATCGCCGCCCCCGGCTTCCACGACGTCGTGGCGCACGAGGCGCTGCTGAGCATGGCCGAGCGGACCCGCACCATGGTGGCGATCTGCGACCCGGCGCCGGACATCGACGACATCTCCGCGTTGACCCGCGTCGCCACGCCGTCCTCCGGCAAGCCCCCCAAGCCTGCCGACGGCGCGGGCAGCGGCTCGGGTGGTCCTGGTGGCTCGGGCGGGCACGAGGGTGCGGCGTACCGGCCCCGGCAGTCGGAGTTCGGCGCCTTCTACTACCCGTGGCTGCGCGTACGCGACCCGATCAGCGGAGAGCTGGAGCTGACCCCGCCGAGCGGTCACCTGGCCGGCATCTGGGCCCGCACCGACGCGCTGCGCGGCGTGCACAAGGCGCCGGCCAACGAACCGGTACGCGGCGCCGTCGACCTGGGCTACCTGGTCACCCGACCGGAGCACGACGTGCTCAACCCCAAGGGCGTCAACGTGATCCGCTACTTCGCCGGTGAGGGCATCCGGGTCTGGGGCGCCCGTACGCTCGCCGCCGAGGCCAGCGAATGGCGCTACCTCAACGTGCGCCGGCTCAGCATCGCCATCGAGCAGGCCATCGCCAACGGCACCCGGTGGATGGTCTTCGAGCCCAACGACTTCACCCTCTGGCGCTCGATCCGGCGCGACATCGGGGCGTTCCTGACCCGGGTGTGGCGCGACGGCGCGCTGCTCGGACGCAGCCCCGAGGAGGCGTTCTTCGTCAAGTGCGACGAGGAGACCAACCCGCCGGACGTCCGCGACGCGGGCATGGTGATCGCCCACATCGGCATCGCCGTCGTCAAGCCCGCCGAATTCGTGGTGTTCAAGCTGAGCCAGTGGGCCGGCGGCACCGAGACCGAGACGATCGGAGGCTGACGACATGCCCACCACAGCCACCCCGCAACCGGGTGCCCCGGTCGACCCGTACCGGGCGTACAACTTCCGGTTGCTCATCAACGGCGTCACCAACGGCCACTTCACCGAGATGAGCGGTCTGGAGGTGAACATCCCCGGCCAGCCGTACCGGGAGCACGGGCTGGGCCGGATGCGGATGGTGCCGGGTCAGGCGGAGTACGAGCCGGTGACGCTGCACTTCGGGCTCACCGCGTCCCGGGAGCTGTGGGACTGGGTGCACGCCACGGCCCAGGGCACGCTCAACCGCCGCAACGTCTCGGTGGTGCTGCTGGACTCCGTCGGGACCGCCGAGGTGCTGCGGTGGAACCTGATCGACGCCTGGCCCACCCGGTGGCGCGGGGCGCACCTCAACACGCTCAGCCACGAAATCGCCATCGCATCGCTGACCCTGCGCTACGAGGGCCTGGAGTTGGAGACCGGCGGTGCCACCGCGCCGACGCCCGCGTAGCTGGCTGGCCGGCCGGCTGCGCTCGGCGGCCGGGGCGGTGCAACGCCTGGCCGGGCGCGTCGAATCGGCCGGCGCGACCGGGCACCGGCCGTCGGACGTCCGTGCGGATGCGCCACGCCGCTTCGGGGAGCCACCCCAGCACTGGTTGGACCTGGTGGCCGCACACGCCCCCGGTCTGCTGCAGGACCTGGACCTCGACGGGCCGCCGGCCGGGCACACCTCGACCGGCCCGCCCGGTGACGGTACGGACGAACACAACGGCCGGGAGGATGCGGTCCGTGGCGCCGGCGGTGGGGTGACCGGGCCCGTCCCGGGCTCGGACCGTCACCGGTCCACAGGCGACCCGTCGGGTGGGTTCGGGAGGTATGACGCTGCTGAGGTCAGTGGTCCGGCCAGCGTCGACGGCCCGGACGCCAGCTCATTCCGAGGTCCTGGTGCGGGCGTGTTCGGAGTGTCCGGTGCGGGTGATGGATCCGGCGGGCCCGGAGCCGGCGGTGGATTCAGCGAACCCGGTGCCGCCGGCCGGTTCGGGGGGCCGGAGGGTCGGCGGGCGACCGGTGCGTCCAGGGTCCGGGACGGCGGGTCAGGGGCAGCTGGTGGACTGGCCGATGCTGGCGCTCCCGGCACCGCCGGGGTGTTCGGCGCGGGGATGGAGTTCGGGGCGCCGGGTGGCCCGACGTCCGGCGGGCCGACGCCAGCCCGACTGCGCTTCCGCCGTGGGTTCGCTTCGTCGGACGGGCCGGGTGCGGCAGCAGGGTCGACCACCCCGGCGGGATCGGCGGCCGGATCGGGTGCCAGCTGGGGGCTCGGTGGATCGGCGCGACGGGCTGCTTCCGGCGGCGTTGCCGGCTCGGGTAGGGACGGACCGCCGGGATCTGGACAGGCGGGGGAAGTCGTTGCGCCAGCCCGGCCGATGATCCGTCCTGCGGTCCCTGGCCCACTCCACTCACCCGCGGACACCACCCCCGCACATGTCCGACCTGAACACCCCACCACGCCGTGGCCCCCCGGGTCGGGCCGGATCTTGGACGATTTCGGCCCCTCCAGGGGCACTTTCCCTCCAAGATCCGCTGCCGGATTCCAGCGTGGGCCGGATGAACGGGGCAGCGACCGGTCCATGGCGGTCGGGAACGGACACTCGGCGGGAACGAGCCGCCTCGGGAGGCGCGGCGACGGATTCGAGGCCGGCCGGAACGGGTTCGACATTGGCGGGGACGGGTTCGACGTCGGCCAGGGTGCCCTGGGGACAGGCCGTGGTCGAGGGGGGCGGCCGGGCGTGACTTGGGCGGCCGGCGACGTACCTCGCGATCGGCACGTGGGCGAGGCCGACGAGCGAGCCGGGCGGACCGGCCAGGTGGGTGCGCGGCTCGCGACGGGTGGTGGCCCGCTCGACGTGGCCCGCGCGGCCGGCAGCGGGCCCTGGCCGGCCCTGCCGGACGATCCGGCGTGGCCCGGGCACCCGTCCGGCGGGGCGGCGTTCACCGGCGGGCCGGACGCGGCCATCGGTGGAGCGCGGACCGCCGGGTCGGGGCGCGGCCCGGTCGGCGGAGGGTGGTCGACGGTGACCGGTGATCTGTGGCCAGCGCTGCCGGACGACCGGCTGCTGTGGACGGTGCCCGGGACGGCGCTGGACGCCACCGACCTGGGCCGGCTGGAGCGAGAACAGGCGGGCGACTGATGGAGCGCGTCGCCTTCCTCATCGACTCCTCCGGCGAACGGGTGGACTGCCTGCTCAACCCGGAGACCGTGCAGGTGACCCGGCTCGCCGGGGTACGCCATCGGGCGGCCGCCGGCGGCCAGCTCACCGGGGCCGGGCTGGCCGACGACCCGCTGGTGTTCACCGGCGGCGGCCGGACCGAGCTGGTGCTCGACCTGCTCTTCGACGTCGACTTCGTGGAGACGCAGATCCGTCCGGGTGACGTACGGGCGCTCACCCGGCCGTTGTGGATGCTGGCGGAGAACTCCACCGCCGAGCACGGGTGGCTGCGGCCGCCGCTGGTCCGGCTTGTCTGGGGCAAGACCTGGAACGTGCCCGGCGTGATCATCGCGGTGGCCGAACGGTTCGACGCGTTCACCGGCACCGGGTCGCCGCGACGCTCCTGGCTACGGCTGAAGCTGGTCCGGGCCGCCGAGACGGCCGATCAGGCGGAGGCCGGCTTCGCCGAGGAGCTGGCCGCGGCGAGCACCCCGACCGCCGCCCCGGGCAGCGCGGTGGTCGCCGCCGGTGACGGCGCCGCCGAGCCCGGACGCTCCGGGGTGCGCTTCGATCTGCTGGCCAACGACGCGCTCGGCTCACCGCTGCGCTGGCGGTTGCTGGCCGAGCACAACCGGATCACCGATCCGCTGGCCGTGCCGGCCGGCACCACCCTGGCCGTCCCGCCGGCCGGCTCCCCGACCGGCGGCTCCCCGACCGGCGGGTCGACGCTGGTCGGGGCGGTGGCCGGGATGGCCCGAGCGGTGGGTGCCGGCGCGTCGTTCGTGGGCGCCTCGGTCGCCACCGCGCCAGCGGCCTGGGCGGCGGCGACCGGAACGACGCCGCCCGGCCCAGCACCGACCGGCAGCAGCCCGGGCAGCGCCAGCCCGGGCGGCAGCAGCCCGGGCAGCACCGGACCGGGCGGCACCGGGCCGGGCGGTGCGCCGTGACCAGCGTCGCGCCCCGGGCGCTGACCGTCCTGCTCGACGGCGCCGAGCTGGCCGGCGCGGCCCGCCAGCGGGTCTGCTCGCTGCGGGTGGCCGCCCGGCTCGACCAGCCCACCCAGGCCGAGCTGGTGCTGGCCACCACCGCTGGGAGCGGCGCGTTCGACCCCGCGGTGCGCCCCGGCACGGCACTCGACGTGCGGCTCGCCGATCACCCCGACGCGCTGTTCACCGGGGAGGTCACCTGCGTGGAGGTCGAGTACGCCGCCGACGGCGCGGCGGTGCTGCGCCTGCGGGCGTACGACGCGCTGCACCGGCTGCGCAAGCGACAGGATCTGCGGGTGTTCACCTCGGTGACCGCCGCCGAGCTGGCCCGGGAGCTGTGCGGCGAGGTCGGGCTGACGGTGACGGCGGAGACCGACGGGCCGCGGCTGGAGCGGCTGCTCCAGCACCGGCACAGCGATCTGGAGCTGCTGCGCGAGGTGACCGGCCGGGCCGGGCTGCACCTGGCCGCCGACGGTGACGGGGTCCGGCTGATCACCCTCGCCGGATACGGGCAACCGGTCGCGTTGGCCCTCGGCGCGGGCGTGCACACCCTGCGGCTGGCCACCAACCTGGACCAGGCCAGCGGCGCCAACGCGGCGCTGGGCTGGCATCCCCAGCGGGCCGAACCGATCAGCCAGCAGGCCGACGATGCGCGCTGCGGCCGACCGGCCGGTGACCGGCCGGACCCGGCGGACGTGGGCGCGGACGGGGTACGCACGGCGGTCGACCAGCCCGGCCGCAGCGACGACGAGCTGGCCGCGTTGGCCCAGGCGCGGCTGGACACCCGCGCCGCCGCGCTGGTCACCGCCGAGGGGGTGGCCGAGGGCGATCCGGCGCTGCGGCCCGGCCGGCGGATCGACCTGACCGGCGTGCCCGACCCGGTCGCCGGGGCGTACGTGCTGACCGAGGTGGTGCACACCGTGGACGGCAACGGGCACCTGACCCGGTTCTCCACCGTGCCACCGGCCGCGCCGCCCACCGCGTCGACCGCCGGGGCGGTGGTCACGCTCGGGACGGTCACCGACGTCGCCGACCCGGACGGGCTGGGCCGGGTCCGGCTGACCCTGCCGGCGTACGGGGACCTGGACGCCGGGTGGCTCGGCGTGCTCTGTCCCGGAGCCGGACGGGGCAAGGGCCTCGTCGCGCTCCCCGACCCCGACGACACCGTGCTGGTGGTGCTGCCCGGCGGCGAGCCGGCCTCCGGCATCGTGCTCGGCTCGCTGTTCGGGGCCGTCGAGCCGTACGACGCGGGCATCGACGACGGCCGGGCCCGGCGCTGGACGCTGCGTACCGCCGGAGGGCAGTCGATCGTCGTCGACGACGTCCAGCGCAGCCTGCGGCTGGCCACCGAGGGCGGCAGCTGGCTGGAGCTGACCCCCGACCTGGCCACCCTGCACGCGGCGACCGACCTGGTGATCTCCGCTCCCGGCCGGGCCATGGTGGTCCGGGCCCGCAGCGTGGACTTCCTGCACGCCGAGTCGACCGAGGACCCGACCACCGCGGCGGAGCGGGCCCGCGCGCTCGCCCGCGCACACCACGAAGGAGGCGGCTGATGCGCTGGATCCACCGCGACTCGGTGATCACCTGCGACCACGACGGCCGGGTCGAGAACCGGCCCTCGCAGCGGTGGGTGACCGTCACCGGCGTGCCGGTGCTGGTGGACGACGACCCAGAGGGACGGAAGATCATCGCCTGCCCGAACTACGGCCCGACCATCAAGCCGTGCACCACGACGGAGAGCCTGCGCGTCGGCTACAGCGACTGGCTGCGGGTCGACGGGCAGCGGGTGGTGCTGTCCCACCTGGAGGGGTTCACCAACGGGACGCCGCCCAACGCGGTCCATCACACGGTGCGCGACCCGCGCCAGCGGTTCCTGGGGGCGGACCGGTGAGGGCCTTCCGCTTCGTCGGCGCCGGCTTCGACGCGGGGCGCAGCGGCGGCCTGGCGCTCACCGCGGCCGGTGGCCTGGCCATGACCGAGGGCGACGAGACCGTACGCCAGGCGCTGTTCCTGCTGTTGTCGACCACGCCGGGCGAGCGGCTGATGCGGCCCGGGTACGGCTCCCGGTTGCATCGGCTGATCTTCGCGCCCAACGACGACACGACCGCCGGGCTGGCCATCCACTACGTGCGGCAGGCGATCGCCCGCTGGGAGCCCCGGGTCGAGGTGATCGACGTGGACGCCGGGCCGGATCCGGACGACGCGTGGCGGCTGGTGATCCGGCTGGACTACCGGGTGCGGGCCAGCCTGACCCCCGGGCAGCTGGTCTTCTCCGTGGACCTGCTCCCGATCGACGAACCGGCACCGGGAGGACCGTCATGACGCTGCCCGTGCCGCACCTGGACGACCGCGCGTTCCTCGATCTGGTCACCGAGGCCCGCGAGCGGATCCGCCAGTCCTGTCCGGCCTGGACCGACCTGTCGGCGCACGACCCGGGCATGGCGCTGGTGGAGGCGTTCGCGCACCTCACCGAGGTGATGATCTACCGGCTTAACCAGTTGCCGGAGAAGGCGTACGTCTCCTTCCTGAACCTGCTCGGGGTGGCCCGGCACGCGCCCACCGCGGCCTGGGCGGACGTCCGCTTCACCCGCAGCGGCACCGACCGGGGCGCGGTGCGGATCCCGGCCGGCCTGCGGGTCGCGGCGGCTCGCGGCGCCGACCCCCGGCCGGTCGTGTTCGTCACCACCGAGCCGGCGCTGCTGCCCGCCGGAGAGACCTCGGTGACTGTGCGGATGCACCACTGCGAGCCGGTCGAGGCGGAGCTGCTCGGCACCGGCACCGGTCAGTCGGGCCAGGTGCTGCGGGCGGCCCGGGCCCCGCTCGCGCACACCGCCGAGCCACTGGACCTGCTGCTCGGGGTGGAGGTGCCGGCCGGCACCGTGGAGCTGGGCGCGGCGGCGCGCGAGCATGACGGCCGCACGTTCGAGATCTGGCGGCCGGTGGACAGCTTCGCCGGGGTCGGCCCGCAGGCCAAGGTGTACCTGGTGGACCGCTGCTCGGGGACGGTCACCTTCGCCCCGGCGCTCGACCTGCGGCCCGCGGCCGGACCGGCCCACCCGGCGACCCCCGGCGATCCCGCGCCGACCGACCCGACCGCTCCCGCCGACCCCCCGGCCGCACCGGGTGGCCCGGCGCGGTCGCCGGTGACCGTGGCCGCGGTCCCGCCGGCCGGACGGCAGATCCGGCTCTGGTACCGGGCCGGCGGCGGGCCTACCGGCAACGTGGCCGCCGGCACGCTGACCAGCCTGCGCGACCCGCTGCCCGGGATACGCGTCGACAATCCCGCGCCGGCGGCCGGCGGCCGGGAGATGGAGGCGCTGGAGTCGGTGCTGCTGCGCGGCCCGTACGAGTTCTTCGCCCAGCAGCGCGCGGTCACCGCCCGCGACTTCGAGGTGCTGGCCACCAGCTCCGGCGCGGTGGCCCGGGCCCGGGCGTTCACCCGCGCCGCCGTGTACAGCTTCGCCCGGCCGGGCGAGGTCGAGGTGGTGCTGGTGCCGTACGTGCCGGCGGAGGCCCGGCCGGGTGGCCGGCTGCCGGTGGCGGTGCTGCGCGAGCACGAGGTGCCCGAGGCGCGGCGCCGGGTGGAGGCGGACCTGGAACAGCGGCGGATGGTCGGTATCCGGTCCCGGGCGACCTGGGCACGATTCAAGGCGGTGTCGGTGCGGGCCCGGGTGGTGGTCCGGCGGGAGGAGGACGTTGACGCGGTCCGCCGGCGGATCCACGACCGGCTGCACCAGACGCTGAGCCCGCTGCCCACCGCGCTCAACCCGACCGGCTGGCCGTTCGGCGAGCCGCTGCGGGCGTCCAACGTGTACCGGCTGCTGGAGCACGCCGAGCCGGGCGTGCGTTACGTCGAGTCGGTGCGGTTCGTGGTCGACGAGGCGCCCGACGCCGAGGTGCGAGCCCTCGCCGTCGACCAGTACCAGCCCCGCACCTGGTACGCCGGGCGGGGCCCGGTGGTGTTCCGCTCCAGCAACGCGGGTGCGGGTTGGGAGCCGACCGGCCGCTTCGACGGCGAGACGGTGCTGCGGGTGGCGCCCGCCCCGGCGCCGACGCGGCCGGGCATCGTGCCGCGTCCCGGCTCGGTGGCCGTGGTGACACTGCGTGCCTCCGGCGGCTCCCGGGTGCACCTGAGCACCGACCTCGGCGAGACGTGGTCACTGCTGACCGACCTGGATTCGCGGATCTCCGACGTGGCCTGGCTGGATCGCGACGGCGCGGGTGCGCTGCTGGTGGCGACCGACACCGGCCTGTACGAGGTGTCCCTGCTGCCCGGCGCGGTGCCGTTGCAGATCCTCGTCGACCCGTCCGACGCCGACCGGGGGTTCTACGCGGTGCGCGCGTTCGTCTCCGAGCGGGGCGCACCGGGCGTGGCGGTGGCCGCGCAGGCCGGTTTCGGGGTGTACCTGTCGACGGCCGGTGGCCGGCCGGGCAGCTTCGCCCACGTCGGTCTCTCCAATGTGGACAACCGGGTGCTGGCGGTGCAGTACGACGGCCCGGCCACGCTGCTGTGGAGCGGCGCCGGCGAACCGGACCCGAAGAAGCCGGGCCAGGGCTGTCACCGCACCCGGCTGTTCGAGTCGGACGTGCAGTGGCAGTCGGTGCAGGCCGGCTGGATCGGCGGCACCTGTCGGGATCTCGCGTTCGCCGGCTCGCTGGCGGTGGCGGCCACGCAGAGCGGCGGCGTGCTGCGGCTGGACACGCTGGCCGCGCAGCCGCAGTGGCAGTCGGTGTCGGTCAACTGCGGGTTGCCGCTGCGCGACCGGACCCGGTTCGTACCGGTGGACGCCATCGCGGTGAGCGGCCATGCCGCCGGCAGCGGAGCGGCCGGCGCCGACAACCAGCCGGCGGAGCGGCTGATCCTGGCCGGCGGCGAGCGCGGCGTGTACCGCAGCGCCAGCGCGGTGGACTGGACCGCCAGCGCCAACCAGGCCACCGCCGACGTGGTGACCGTCCCCGACACCTGGCTGCTCTGCTCCGGCGAGCACGACATCGAGGTGGTGCGGCAGGATGCGACGCTCGGCGATTGAGCGGCTGCTGCCCGCCGCGTACCAGCGGGCGTGCGTGCCGGGCAGTGTCCTGTGGGCGCTGCTGGAGGTGATGGAGGGGCTGCACGCCCCGGACGAGGCGATCCTCGCCGAGGTGGACGCCCTGTTCGACCCGTACCGGGCACCGGACGGGCTGGTCGTGCAGCTGACCCGCTGGGTGGCGATGGATCACGTGGTGGCCTCGCCCCGCCCGGACGCCCCGCTGCCGCTGCCGGTGGGCCGGTTGCGGGACCTGGTGGCCAACGGCGCGCTGCTGGCCCGGTGGCGCGGCACCCCGTACGGGATGTGCAGGGCCCTTGAACTGGCCACCGGGCTGCGCGGTTTCGCGATCGACGAGCCAGCGGAGCAGCCGTTCCACGTCGTGGTGCGGGTGCCGGCGGCCGCCGCGGACCAGCTCGCCGTCATCACCCGCATCGTCGAGGCGGAGAAGCCCGCCTCGACCACCGCCGAGATCGTCGTCGCAGTCGTCGTCGCAGAGGAGTCGTCATGACCACCGAGTGGGCGGTCGTCGCCGCCGCCGAACAGTTCACCCTCGACCCGCGCAACAGCGGCGAGCTGACCTTCACCGTCTCCAACCCGGGCAACGCGCCGGACACGGTGGTGTTCGACGTGGCGCCCGGCGACGGATCCCAGCGGTCCTGGTTCACGGTGACCGAGCCGCAGCGGGTGGTACCCGGGCAGGGCTCCGTCTCGTTCCTGGTCAAGCTCGCCGTGCCGCCGGGCACCCCGCCCCGGCGCTACGACATGACCGGGTTCGCGTACTCGGCGAACACCGCGCCGGAGGAGAGTTCCCGCTCGAGCGGCCGGGTCACCTACGAGGTGCGGGCCGTCGCCCCGCCGAAGCGGACGCCCTGGCCGTGGATCGCGGCCGCGGCGGCGCTGGTGCTGGTGGTGGTGACCGTGGGGGTGGTGCTGCTGACCCGTGGCGGCGAGCCGGCCCCCGGCGAGCCGCGGGTGGTCACCGTCGAGGCGGAGAGCCTGGTGGACGCGGCGGTGGTGGAGTCGCCGCGGACGAGCGGGGCAGCCGTGGTGGCGCAACCGAACTGCTGCGGCGTGACCTGGTCGGGCGGCAAACAGCTGTTCTTCCAGGGGTTGGCCATCGGCGACCAGGTGACTGTGACGGTGCAGATTCCGGCGGATGCCACCTGGCGCTTCGCGGCGGTACGCACCACCTCGTTCGACTACGCCAACACCGTCTTCTCCATCGACGGCACCCAGATCGGCGGGGCGTTCCTCGGTTTCACGCCGACGGTGCAGAAGACGGAGTTCCTGGACGTCGGCACGGTCCGGCTGACCAAGGGCCCGCACCGCGTCACGTTGGTCGTGGTGGGCAAGACGCAGGGCACCAACCGCTACTTCGCGGGCGTCGACGAGATCCGGTTCAGCGAGGTCGCGCCGCCGGCCGCCGCGCGATGAGCGGCCGGCAGAAGGCGCTGCTGGGGCTGCTCGCCGTCCTGCTGGTGGCGCTGTTCGTGGGCGCGGTCGGCACGGGCCGCGACGACCGGGGTGATCCGGGGGCCCGGCACGGGCTGGTCGACCGGCTGGGTGCGCTGGGCGGCGAGCGTTCCGCGGTGGACCCGGCCACGGTCAGCGCCGACTGCGCCGAGCAGACCGGCCGGCTGGTCTTCTCCGGCAGTTGTCTGGTGCGGGTCGCCGACCCGGGCGGACTGCGCACCCTGGTGCTGCGCAGCGCGCAGCCGTTCACGGTCGTCGCGTCGGCGCCCGGCGACGCGGACCTCACCATCCGCGACGAGGTCGAGCCGGCGTCGGACGGCACCGGCGCGGTGGCGAAGGTCGCCGTCGACGAGGCCACCGAGGTGGCCGTGATCTGCCCGGGCCTGGGTGGCTGCACGGTCACCGTGGCCGCGTCCTGATCCGAGAGGAAGGTGCCGACGTGGGTGACCTGCGCAAGCCGTTCCTGCTGCTGGCGATGCTCGCCATCGTCCTGGCGATCGGGGTGGAGCTGGGCGCCGGGCTGCTGCTCGGGGGCGCCGACGCCAGCGCGGCGCTGTCGGACAGCGCCGGCGCGCTGGACGTCGAGCTCGACGACGTGTCCGGGGTCAGTGAGCCGTCCGGTCGGGGCACCGGCTACCTGGCGTTGATCGACGCGGTGGCGGTCTGGAGCACCGGGCTGTTCTGTCTGGGTCTGCTGCTGCCCGAACGGATTCAGGGCCGGGTGCAGGGTGTCGCCAGCCTGATCTTCTCGATCATCCTGATCATCGTCGGGCTGATCGCGTTGCTCATCGCGTTCGTGGAACTGATGATCATGGTGTCGCTGTTCCTGGCCGCGCCGTTCGGCACGCTGGCCTACCTGGCCCTGTGGGGGTTCTTCCCGGTCGGCGAGGCGGCGGTGCTGTTGGGCTTGGTGCTGCTGCTGAAGCTGGTCTGGGCCGGGCTGCTGGTGCTGGCCCAGCCGCGCTTCCTGCAGAACAAGGGCCTCGTCCTGCTGATGCTCACCACCCTGCTGTGCACGGTCGTGCTGGAGTTCCTGCACAACCTGGTGCCGGTGATCCTGGTCAGCATCGTCGACGACGTCGCGGCGGTGGTCTTCGCCATCGTCGCCATCATCTGGGGGCTGGTACTGCTGATCGGTTCGATCCCCGCGATCGTCAAGGCCGTCCGGGTGACCGCAGCCCTGCCCGCCCGCTGACGTTCGCGGTATCGGCAACGGCCCGGCGGATTGTCTGTGACCCTGACGGCGTGGACAGGACGCCGGGATGCGACGCGGTGGAGTTGCGCGTACACGGCATCTCCGGGGTGACCGCGGAACGGATCCTCGACCACCCGATCGTGGTCCGCGTCGCCGGTGACACGCACGCGGGTTTCTTCCGGCCCCGACCGGGGAGCGGCACCGCCGGCGGGGCCACCGCCGGGGTCGCCGTCGAGGCGTACCGCTGGGGTTCCCTGACCGCAGGCGCGGCGGTCCGGACGGCCTCGATGCTGCTGTTGCTGCCCTTCATGCTGGGTAACCTCGCGATCTGGCTGCGCCCCCCGGGGCGTGACCGGTGGGCGCTGCTCAGCGTGCTGTGCCGTCTGCTCGCCGGCACCCTCACCGCCACGTTCGTGCTGGCGATCACGGGCGTCACGCTGGACCTGGTCGGCTGGCAGTGCGTGCCGTACCCCGGCTGCCGAGCCAGCCGTCCCTACCTGGCCTGGCTGTACGCGCTGCCGTCCGGCCCCCGGCTGGCGCTGTTGTCGGTCGTCCCCCTGCTCGCGCTGCGGGTCGTCTGGGCGATCAGCATCCGGTCGGCGCGGGCGCTCGAAGGGTTCAATCCACCGGCGGCGCCGCCGCCCTCCGACGGCCGGGTCGAGGGCCTCGCCGACGCGGGTTTCTGGCACGAGCAGACGATCGGGTGGCTGCGCCAGATCCACGTGGCGCTCGGCGTCGGCACGCTGAACCTCAGCCTGCTCGGAGGCATCTCATCGGGCGGGGCCACACCGGGACACGTCGCGCTGTTCGTGGCAGCGGGCGGGCTGCTCGCGTTCTGCGTGGTCCTGCTCTGCCTGCCCACGCCGCCCACCTCGGCTGGTGCCCGGCGGGTCCTGCTCCCGCTGTGGGCGGCCACCGTGGCGGTGAGCGTGCTGTGCCTCGGCTCGGCCGTGCTCGCCGGTGCGGCACCGTCGGGCTCGGGCACACTGCCCGGGTACGAGAGCGCCGCCGCCGGGGTGGTCGCCGCGCAGGGCGTCCTGCTCGTCGTGCTCACCGTCGTCACGTACGTCCGCCAGCGTGAGGTCCGCACCGACCGCCCGTTCCTGCGCGGGCTCGGCGCCCCGATCATGGCGGCGGCCGCGGTGAGCGTCGGTGCGGCGTTCACCGCCACCCTGGTCTACCGGGTCGCCGACGCCCTCGACCACGGCGACATTCCCGACCCGATCCGGCCCAACCCGCCGACCGTCGGCCCGCTGGAGCCGCCGGTCGCCTACTGGTGGGCGGCGCTCGCCGGGCTCGCCGCGCTGCTCATCGGCGCGGCCGTCACCTCGGCGACCCTCCTGTTCAGCCGACGGCGACGACGGCGGATGGCGACACGTGTCGTCGAGCGGGACTACCCGGACGTACCGTCGGACGACGCGCACCGGCTACGGATGGTCCGGGAGACCATCGCCCGGTCCCGGGTCACCGAGGAACTGGGACCGATGCTGATCGCCTTCCTGCTGATCGCGTCGCTCGGGTTGGCGACCGTCGCCCTCGACGTGATCGGGATCGGCCCCACCCAACTCGCCGCCCACGTCGGTGGGAACGGAGGCGCGGTGGCCCTGCTGACGGCGTATGTGACCGACGCGGGTGTCTGGGTGATCAGCCTGCTGGTGATCGGCCTCCTGATCCTCGGCTTCCGCGCGTACCGGTCGTCGCAGACCCGGCGGGTCGTGGCGGTGCTGTGGGACCTCGGCACCTTCTGGCCCCGCACGGTTCATCCGTTCGCGCCGCCCTGCTACGCCGCCCGCGCCGTCCCGGAGTTGGCGAAGCGCGTCACCGGGCTCACCGCGCACGGGCCGGTGATCCTCTCCGGGCACAGCCACGGCTCGGCTCTGGCCGCCGCCACCGTCCTGCAACTACCGCCGTCCGCGCTGGCCCGGGTATCGCTACTGACCTACGGCTCGCCGCTGCGGCGCACCTACGCACGGCTCTACCCCGCGTACCTGGGACCGCAGACCCTCTGTGATCTGGGCGAGCGGATCGGGTGGCGCTGGCGCAACCTGTGGCGGGACACCGACCCGATCGGCGGGCCGATCTTTCCCCCTGACGCGGGGGCGCCGCCGGCCGGCGACGTCGCGGCGGCCGGCGACGTCGACATCCGGCTCCGCGATCCCCGCAGCCTGACCGTCGACCCGACGGACACCGTGCCACCGCCGATCGAGCGGCACTGGCCGTACCACACCCAGGGCGCGTACCAGGCGGCCGTCCGCACGCTGACCGACCGCTCCCGCTGACCGTCTCCGCCGTCACGTCCCCGCGCCGACCAGGGCGGCGGCCCCGTCCCGGTCGAGTGTCCCGTCGATGACCCACACCGGGTACCGGCCGTGCCGGGTCCCGCCGGCCGGCACCACGGCCGGGCGATCGAACGCGAACGCCACGCAGACCCCCGGATATATCGCGGTCCGCACGAACCACCGGTCGCCCGGGCCGAGACCCGCGAAGACCAGGGTGTACGCCCCACCGCCCGGCCCGGTGCCGGTCAACGCGACCCACGGCGCCGCGCTGCCGTTGACCGCCTCCTCCGCGATGGCGTCGGCGGTGAACACGACCGGTTCGCCGTCGGCGGCGGCCCGCCAGAAGAACCCGCCGTAGCCGGCCCCACCGGGGCGACCGTTGGTGGCCGGGCTGCCCAGGCACACCTCCCGATCGGCGGGGGCGGTGAGAGCGGTGTCCAGGTCGAGCCGCCAGACCTCCGGTGCGAGCATCGACGCGGCGAGGCGCCGACGCTCGGTCAGCAGCACCTGGCCGTGCGGGTCGCGCCACTCCAGCCGGTGTTCCAGCCGGTCGGCGGCCCGCTCCGACCAGCCGGTGTGCGCGATCCGCCCGTGGTCGTCGCGCCAGGTGTAGCCGACGTCGCGCACGTAGGTGCGCCCTCCCCAGAGGTTGCTGCCGTTGACGTCCTGCACGGCGAGGGAGGCGCCGAGGTGCCACACGTGGTCGGCGGGCAGCGCGTCGGTGACGACCGTGCCGCCCAGGGTGCGTACCGGGTGCAGATACGGCCGTGGACCGTGCCGCGCGTCCAGCGCCGGGTCGACCACGTACCGGGCCACCTCCGTTCCGTCGACCAGCAGCCGCGCGGGATCGTGCCCGGCGCTCACGGCAGCTCCGGATGGGCGGGAACCGGCCGGCGGCCGGCGACGGCGTGCAGGGCGGCCACGGTGTAGCCGGCGAGGACCGGCACCGCGACCGGGGTGATCAGGACGGCGAGCAGCCCGGCCAGCGCGGTCACCCCGGTGAGCGCGGCCCAGCGGATGGGCGCGTCGAGGCAGGCGCGGGCGGCGGACCGGGCCGCGGCCCGCCACCGCCCGCCCCCGTTGCCGCCCACCTCGACGACGACCAGCCCGGCGTACCCGGCCAGGCCGGCCGCGACCAGCGCGGTCACCAGCAGCGCCGGCGGGCCGCCCGGCACCCGGCCGGTGGCCAGCGCCGCCAGATCGGCGGCGAGCAGTCCGGCGGCGGCGAGCGCGAGCAGGCTGACCGGCATGCCGGGCAGCACCGACCGGCCGAACCGGCGCAGGGTCGTCCGCGCCATCGGCCACGTGCCGGTACGGGTCCAATCGTGCACCGCCGCGCTGGCGGTGCCCGCCGCCGCGGCGACGGTCAGCAGGGGTGCCGCCGCCAGCACCAGCAGGATGCCGAGCAGCGCCAGGTCGGCGGCGTCCCGGACGACGTCGCGCCAGTCCCGTCGCCCGGCGGTGTCCGCCCGCTCAGCCCTTGATGCCACTGGTGTTGATCCCCTCGACGAGCATCCGCTGGAACGCGACGAAGAACAGGAAGACCGGCAGCAGCGACAGCACCGACATGGCGAACATCGGCCCGACCGCGCTCTGGCTGGTCGAGTCGATGAACAGGGTCAGCGCGACCGGCACGGTGTAGTCCTCCAGTTGGGAGAGGAAGACCAACTGCCGGAAGAAGTCGTTCCAGGTCCAGATGAACGAGAAGATCGCCGTGGTGACCAGCGCGGGTCGGCTCAGCGGCAGGATGATGTGCCGGAAGATGCCGTACGGGCCGGCGCCGTCGATTCGCGCCGCCTCGTCCAGCTCGCGCGGGACGCCCCGCATGAACTGCACCATCAGGAAGACGAAGAACGCCTCGGTGGCCAGGAACTGCGGGATCAGCAGCGGCAGGTACGGCCACTCGCCGCCGACCAGGCCCAGCGTCCGGAACAGGATGTACTGCGGCACGATCAGCACGTGCTGGGGCAGCAGCAGCGTGCCGATCATGACGGCGAACCACATGCCGCGCAGCCGGAACCGCAGCCGGGCGAAGGCGTACGCGGCCAGCAGGCAGGAGATCCCGTTGCCGACGACGGTGAGCAGGCTGACCATGGCGCTGTTGAGGAAGAACCGGCCGAAGCTGACGTCGAAGTTGGACCACCCGGCGGTGTAGTTGCCCGGGGTGAACCGCTCGGGCAGCAGCCCGACGTTGTTGACGATCTCCTCCTGGGACTTCACCGAGGTGCCGATCATCCAGATCAGCGGGTAGAGCACCACGGCGACGATCGCCACCAGGATGAGCAGCCGCAGCACGGGCCGACCGCCGGGCCGTCGGCGCGCGCTCGGTGCTGCTCCGGTCGGCGCAACGGCCGTCGGGGTCACCGTCACCATCACCGGTCCTCCCCGTCGGAGTAGTGCACCCAGAACCGCCCGGTGCTGAACAAGATCGCGGTGATCACCGCGATGGCGAGCAGGAACACCCAGGCCATCGCCGAGGCGTAGCCCATCTCGAGGTCGGTGAAGCCGGTGATGTAGAGGTTGAGCGTGTACATCAGGGTGGAGTCGACCGGGCCGCCCGTGCCGTTGCTGAGCACGAACGCGGCGGTGAAGCCCTGGAAGCCGTTGATGGTCTCCAGCACCAGGTTGAAGAAGATCACCGGGGAGAGCATCGGCAGGGTGACGTTGCGGAACTGGCGGAACCGGCCGGCCCCGTCGACCGAGGCGGCCTCGTAGAGTTCGGTGGGCACCTGCTTGAGCCCGGCCAGGAAGATCACCATCGGCGCGCCGAACTGCCAGATGGCCAGCACCATCAGCGTCTCCAGGGCCCAGTCCGGGTCGTTGACCCACGGTTTGCCCGTGATGCCGAAGAGGCCCAGCAGCGAGTTGAACGCGCCGTCGCGGTTGAACATGTTGACCCACACGATGGCCAGCGCGACACTGCCGCCGAGCAGTGACGGCAGGTAGAACAGCCCGCGGAACAGCCCGACCCCGCGCCAGGCCCGGTTGAGCAGCAACGCCACGCCGAGCGCCGCGGCCAGCTTCAGCGGCACGGCGATCAGCGCGAAGGTGAGGGTGACCCGCACCGCGTGCCAGTACGACGGGTCGGCGGTGAACATCCGCTCGTAGTTGGCCAACCCCACCCACTCCACCTCGGAGAACGGGGTGAGGATGTCGTAGTTGGTGAAGCTCAGGTAGAGCGACAGCAGCATGGGGATCGCCGTGACGCCCATCAGGCCGATGAGCCACGGCGACAGGAAGACGTACCCCGCCAGACCTTCGCTGTGCCGGAGGCGTCCGGGCCCACGCCTCTCGGCATGGGCCCGGGCGGATCCGGGGCCGCGTCGGGTCGGGTCGGGCGCCGTGGTCAACGCCACGAACTGCTCCTCTCCTCGCCTTGCGGGTCGGTCAGGCGATGGCGGACTTGGCCGCCTGCACGAACTGGGCGGCGGCCTCGGCGGGGGTTGCCCGGCCGTACTGCGCGTTCTCGGCGGCCTTGATCAGCTCGGACTTGACCTTGCTGTGCCCCTTGATCGGCACCTGCGGCGACTCGCCGAACTTCTGGGTCAGCTCCGCCTCGACCGCGATGGACTGCTTCATGGCCGGGTCGGTGGTGTCGTCACTGACCACCCGACGCAGGTCCAGGTTGGACGGCAGGCCGCGGTCGGTGCCGAGCAGCGATACCGCCTCCTGGTCGTTGTTCAGGAAGTTGATCACGTCGACCGCGACATCCTTGTTCTTGCTGCCCTTGAACACCGACCAGTACATCGAGGCCCGGGCCCACTGCGCGCTCGGGTCACCGGGGTAGGCGATCACGCCCAACTCGTCCTTGGTGTTCTTCTTCAGGTCCGGCATCTGGTTGGCCCAGACCCAGGAGGTCGCCGACTTGCCCGTGACCACCAGCTGCTTGGTGACGTCACTGGAGTTGCCCTCGTGGATGACGTCGGCGGTCGGGGTGGCTTTGCGGTCCCGGGCGCCCTTCCAGAGGTCGAACCACTTGGTCACATCCTCGGCGGTGAAGCCCAGTTCGGAGCCCTTGTAGAGATCCTTGCCCTGCTGGCGCAGCCAGACCCAGAGCGCCTTGTAGTCCGCGCTCGGGTCCTGGGTGCCGGGTACGCCGGTCTTCTTCGCAACCTCCTCGGCCCAGGCGATGTGCTGTTCCCACGACATCCCGGTGGTCGGCTCGGGCAGGCTGTTCTTGGTCAACAGCGTCTTGTTGTAGACCAGACCCTGGGTGTTCTCCCCGGCGGCCAGCCCGGCTAGCTTGCCGTCGACCACGCCGTACTGCCAGAGGCTCTTGGGGAACTTGGAGGTGTCCAGCTTGCCGGACTCCTGGTAGGACGTCAGGTCGAGTGTGGTGTTGCGGGCCGCGTACTCGGCCAGGTAGTTGTCGTCGATCTGGAAAAGGTCCGGCGGGTTGCCGCCGGCGGTGAGCGTGGCCAGCTTGTCGAAGTAGCCCTGGTTGGCCTGCCAGGTCTTCTCGAAGGTCACGTTCGGGTGCTTCTTGGTGTAGAGAGCCAGCGCGTCCTCGGTCAGCTTGGCCCGGGCGTCGCCGCCCCACCAGAAGATGGAGAGCTTGACCGGAGCGTTCGGATCGGCGGCGGGGTCGTCGTCTCCGCCGCAGGCGGCGGCGCCGAACATCAGCGGTGCGGCGACCGTCACGGCGAGCAGGCCACGCAGCAGGCGCCGCCGAGGCAGCGCGGTACGGTGACTGCGCCCGACGGACGCGTCAGTGGTGGGGGGCGTTGCGGGGTGCATGTGCGCTCACTCCTCGGCATTAGGAGGCGACGGCGTCACCGGTGGCCGCGGTCGGGATGCCCGGGCCCGCAGGGCAATGCGGGTCCGGGCCACGCGGCGCGGCCAGGGGACGTGCCGGTCGGGCGTGCGGGCCCGGGCCGGTCGAGTCGCGGATGACCAGGTCGGTCTGGAGCATTACCTGTGCGGTGGTACGACGGACGCCGAGCGCTGTGCCGGCACCCAGCCCTCGCGCGCCGCGCGGTGACTCGGTGTCCTGTTGCAGCAGCATGTCGACGGCCGTCCGGCCGGCGGCCCCGGTGGGTGTGGCCACCGTCGTCAGTTTGGGGCGGGTGAGCCGGCTCAGGGCGATGTCGTCGACCCCGACGACGCTCACCTCCTGCGGCACCCGGACCCCGAGCGCGTCCAGCCCCTCGATGAGGCCGATCGCCATCAGGTCGTTGTAGGCGAGCACCGCGGACACGCCGCTGCGCCGCACCTGCTCGGCGACCGCGGACCCACCGGTCTCGGTCGGCGCGTTCGGGCCGAGCAGGGTCAGCTCGGCGCCACCCGCCCGGGCGGCCGCGCCGGCGGCTCGGCGCATCTCCCGGTTGGTCCACGAGCTGCGCGGGCCACCGAGCAACGCGATGCTGCGGTGCCCCAGGCCGACCAGGTGCTCGATCGCCGCCCGGGCGCCCTGCCCGACGTCCATCAGCACGCAGGGCAGGCCGGTCACCTGGCGATTCACCACCACCAGCGGCACCTCACGGCTGAGCTGCTCGATCAGGCTGTTGCTCATCCGAGGACTGCACAGCAGCACCCCGTCCACCTGCTTGGCCAGCGCGTGGACTAGCTCCTCTTCCGCGGTCGGGTCCTCGTTGGTGTCGGCCACGAAGACGTGGTAGTCGCGGTGCCGGGCCTGGCTCTCCGCCGCCTTGATCAGCGGCGGGAAGAACGGGTTCGCGATGTCCGCGATGATCAGCCCGATGTTGTGCGTCCGCCCGGTGATCAGGGCTCGTGCGGCCCGGTTCGGCCGGTAGCCCAGATCCTCCGCGCAGGCCAGCACCCGGACCCGGGTCTCCGGGTTGACCAGGTGCGGAGCGGAGAAGGTGCGGGACACGGTGGAGATGTGCACACCGGACGCCCGGGCGACGTCCCGGATGGTGACAGGCACGGCGGCCCCTTCGTCCGATGTGGTGGCGGTCACGTGGGTGTGGCCAATTAATGCAAACGGTTGCTCCAGTGTCAACGGTGAATGGTTACGGCTTTGTTGCGTCCGCACTCCCCCTGGTGACCTAATGCCTCGCAAATACGGACATTAACCGCCGATTACGTCGTCGTCGTTGACGCCGTCGGATCGACCGTGATTACTTCACTGCAAACCTTTGCAGGATCACCGGGGAGGCGACCGCATGTCACCGAGAGCGGACGGCCGGGTCCGGTACGCCGTCGTGGGCACCGGCGCGCGGGCGGAGATGTTCGTCCGGGCCCTGGTGCTCGACCACGCCGACACCACCGAGCTGGTCGCCTTCGCCGACGTCAACCAGGCCCGGATGGACGCGCACAACCGCTGGCTCACCGAGCTGGGCCACCGCCCGGTGCCCACGTACCCGGCCGGCGACTTCGCGGCCATACTGGACAAGGAGCGCGTCGACGTCGTCCTGGTCACCAGCGTCGACGTCACCCACGACGAGTACGTGGTGGCCGCGCTGCGCGCCGGCCGGCAGGTCATCACCGAGAAGCCGATGACCGTGGACGCGCCCCGCTGCCGGCGGATCCTGGACGCCGTGGCGGAGACCGGCGGTCGGGTGACGGTCGCCTTCAACTACCGCTACAACCCGCTGCACGAGCAGGTACGCCGACTGCTCGCCGACGGCGCTGTCGGCGAGATCGGCTCGGTGCACTTCGAGTGGCTGCTCGACGTGCGGCACGGCGCGGACTACTTCCGCCGCTGGCACCGGGACAAGGCCGTCTCCGGCGGGCTGATGGTGCACAAGGCCAGCCACCACTTCGACCTGGTCAACTGGTGGCTGGACGCCACCCCCGTCGAGGTGTACGCGGCCGGGCGGCTCTTCTTCTACGGCGAGGACGGCCGCCGGCACGGCTACGCCCGCGACTACGACCGGGCGCACGGCTCCCCCGCCGCCGTCGACGACCCCTTCGCGCTGCGGCTGGACGGGCACCCTCGACTGCGTGAGCTCTACCTCGACGCGGAGGCCGACGACGGCTACCAGCGCGACCGCAACGTGTTCGCCCCCGGGGTGAGCATCGAGGACGACATGGCGGTGCTCGCCCGCTACTCCACCGGCGCCACGATGACCTACCACCTCACCGCGTACGCCCCCTGGGAGGGCTATCGGGTGATGGTCAACGGCAGCCGGGGCCGGCTGGAGCTGGAGGTCACCGAGAACGACTTCGTCGACCGGGGCACCGCCGGCGCGGTCAAGGGCGCCGCGCTGCACGGTGCCGAGGCGCCGGCCGAGGGCGGCGGCGCGACGCTCACCCTGCGCCCGTTCTGGGAGCCGCCCCGACAGATCCCCGTCGAGGGGCGCACCCGGCACGGACACGGCGGCGCGGACGCCCGGATGACCGGCGTGCTCTTCGGGGGTCAAGCCGACCCACTGGACCGCGCCGCGACCGCCGACGACGGCGCCCTGGCCCTGCTCACCGGCCTGGCCGCCAACCTGTCCTTCGAGACCGGTCAACCGGTCCGGGTCGCCGACCTGCTCACCCCCCGCTGACCCACCGACGAGGAGCCCATCCCCGTGCCCACGTTCGACAACACCGACCTGCTCCTGCCGCCCGAACCCGGCCAGCGCGCGCTTGCCCGGGAGCTGTACGCCCTCGCCGCGGAGCAACCCATCATCTCGCCGCACGGGCACGTCGACCCGGCCCTGCTCGCCGAGGACCAGCCGTTCCCCGACCCGGCGCAGCTGCTCATCGTGCCCGACCACTACCTGACCCGGATGCTGCTCAGCCAGGGCGTACCCCCGGCGGACCTGGGCGTGCCCACCCGCGACGGCAGCCCGGTGGAGACCGACGGCCGGAAAATCTGGCGGCGCTTCGCCGCGCACTGGCACCTGTTCCGGGGCACCCCGTCTCGGCTCTGGCTGGAGCAGACCTTCCGCACCGTGTTCGGGGTGCACACCCCGCTCGGCCCGGCCACCGCCGACACCCTCTACGACGAGCTGGCCGCCCGCCTCGCCGAACCGGACTTCCGACCCCGAGCGCTGTTCGAGCGGTTCGGCATCGAGGTGCTGGCCACCACCGAGTCTCCGCTGGACGACCTCGGGCAGCACGCCAAGCTCGCCGCCGACGGCTGGGGCGGGCCGGGCGGGCGGGTGGTCACCACCTTCCGCCCGGACGACGTGGTGGACATGGAGTTCGACGGCTGGTCGACCAACGTGGACCGGCTGGGCGAGCTGGCCGGGGAGGACACCGGCACGTACGCCGGCTACCTGGCGGCGCTGCGGGCGCGCCGGGCCGCGTTCATCGCCGCCGGCGCTACCTCGTCGGACCACGGCCACCCCACCGCCCGCACCCTGGACCTGGCCCCGCAGGAGGCCGAGCGTCTGTACGACCGGGGCCGGCGAGGCGAGGCCGACGCTGCCGACGCCGAAGCATTCCGAGCGCACATGCTGATGGAGTTCGCCCGGATGTCACTCGACGACGGCCTGGTCATGCAGCTGCACCCCGGAGCGATGCGCAACCACAACCGCTGGCTGCACGCCCGGCACGGCCGCGACGTCGGCGGGGACGTCCCGCAGGCCACCGAGTACGTGCACGCGCTCGCCCCACTGCTGGACCGCTACGGCAACGACCCCCGGCTGCGGGTGGTGCTCTACACCCTCGACGAGGACACCTTCACCCGCGAGCTGGCGCCCCTCGCGGGCGGATACGCGGCGCTGCTGCTCGGCGCGCCCTGGTGGTTCCTGGACTCCCCCGAGGTGCTGCGCCGGTTCCGGGAGACGGTCACCGAGACCGCCGGGTTCTACAACACCACCGGGTTCGTCGACGACACCCGGGCGTTCTGCTCCATCCCGGTCCGCCACGACGTGGCCCGCCGGGTGGACGCCGGCTTCCTGGCCCGACTGGTCGCCGAGCACCGGCTTCGGATGGACGAGGCGGCCGAGACCATCGTCGACCTGGCGTACCGGCTGCCCAAGCGGGTCTTCAACTTCGGGGAGGCTGACCAGTGACGGTGCGGATCACCTCCGTCGAGGTGCACGACGTACGGTTCCCGACCGCCGCGCGGGGTGACGGCTCCGACGCCGTCAACCGGGGCGACTACTCGGCGACGTACGTGGAGCTGGGCACCGACGCCGGGCCGACCGGCGCCGGCTTCACCTTCACCAACGGCCGGGGCAACGAGATCACCTGCGCGGCGGTCCGCGCGCTCGCCCATCACGTCCTGGGGCGCACGATCGAAGAGATCGCCGCCGAGCCGGTGGCGTTCTGGCGTTCGCTCAGCGCCGACGTGCAACTGCGCTGGCTGGGCCCCGAGAAGGGCGTCATCCACATGGCGACCGGGGCGCTGGTCAACGCTGTCTGGGACCTGCGGGCCACCCTGGCCGGCAAGCCGATGTGGCGGTTCCTCGCCGAGCTGCCCACCGACGACCTCGTCGCCAGCGTCGACTTCCGGCACATCACCGACGCGCTCACCCCGGACGACGCCGCAGCCATCCTCGACAAGGGATCAACCGGAGGGGATGGCCGGCTCGCGGAACTCAAGCAGATCGGTTTCCCTTCGTACACCACCTCCGTCGGCTGGCTGGGCTACCCCGACGACAAGGTGCGGGCGCTGACCCGGCAGGCGTACGACGACGGCTGGCGGGCGATGAAGATGAAGGTCGGCGGCCCGCTCGCCGACGACCTGCGCCGGGCACGGATCATCCGGACTGAGATCGGCCCGGACGCGCTGTTGATGATGGACGCCAATCAGGTCTGGGACGTCGACGAGGCGATCACCGCGATGACCGTGCTGGCCGAGGTGGACCCGTACTGGATCGAGGAGCCGACGCACGCCGACGACATCCTCGGCCATGCCCGGATCGCCCGCGCGGTCGACGAGCTGACCAACGGCCGGTGCCGGGTGGCCACCGGTGAGGTGGCGGCCAACCGGGTGATCTTCAAGCAGCTGCTCCAGGCCGAGGCGATCGGCGTGATGCAGATCGACGCGTGCCGGGTCGGCGGGGTCAACGAGGTCCTGGCCGAGCTGCTGCTGGCGGCGAAGTTCGGGGTGCCGGTCTGCCCGCACGCCGGCGGCGTCGGCCTCTGCGAGTACGTCCAGCACCTGGCGATCTTCGACTACCTGCGGGTGGGCACCGGCCTGGACGGGCGGATGATCGAGTACGTCGACCATCTGCACGAGCACTTCGTCGACCCGGTACGCACCCGTGGCGGCCGCTACCTGCTGCCCGAGCGGCCCGGCTACAGCGCCACCATGAAGCCGGCGTCGATCGCCGAGTTCCGCTTCCCGGACGGCCCGGCGTGGCGGTGACCGACGGCGCCTCCCGGCTCGGCCTGGGAGTGCTGCGCCGGCTGCCCGCCGCGGCCCGACCGCTGGTGCGTCCGGGCACCGTGCCGACCGGTGTCGTACACCTCGGTCTCGGTGCGTTCCACCGGGCGCACCAGGCGGTCTACACCGAGGCCGCGATCGGCGCGGCCGGTGGCGACTGGGGCATCCTGGCGGTCGCCCCACGCAGCACCGCCCTGGTCGAGGCGCTCGCCGCGCAGGACAACCTGTTCAGCGTCAGTGCCTTGTCCGCCGGCGGCAGCGCCACCCGCGTGATTGGCGCGCTGAGCGGGGTACGACACGCGGCCAGCGACCCGGACGCCGTAGTGGCGCTCTTGGCCGACCCGGCGGTGCGGGTGGTGACGCTGACCGTCACCGAGAAGGCGTACCAACTCGACCCGGTGACCGGCCACCTGTGCCCCGACTCGGCGCTCGCCGCGGACCTGGCCGGCGGCCGCCCGCCGAGCACCGTGCCGGGGCTGCTGCTGCGCGGGCTGGCCGCCCGGCGTCCGCGGCGGCCCGGGCGGC
>NZ_JBSFYP010000048.1:0-52112 GCF_053599835.1 Micromonospora sp. NPDC005163 | reverse complement strand
GTTGGCGCCGTCGGGATGCACGGCGAGGAAGACCAGGGCTTGGCGGGCGGCGGTGCGCCGGATTGTCACCGGCCGGCCGTGGCACTGCAGCATCGTGTCGCCGAGGATTTGCAGGTGCAGGCGCTGACCAGTGGTGCGGCGGGGCGTGGGTGGCGCATCGCCTCGAGCGGTCTGTCGCGGGACGCGCGCCTGGGTCGGCGGTCGGTCGGCTGCCGGAGGCAGTGGCTCGTGGTGTCCTGGCTGAGGCCGGGCCTGGCTGATCACTGCGAGCAAGTCGGCGGCAGCCGCCGCGTTGAGGACGATGCCGGAAGCAGCGTCGGTCAATGTGTGGGCGGCGCGACGGTAGTCGCGGAGGATCTTGAAGCACTTCATCCTGGCCAGGGCGTGTTCCACCTGTGCTCGGACGGTGCGGTGCTGTCTGCTCAGGTCGTCCTTCCACTCGGGTAGCTCGCTGCCGTCGGCTGGCTTGCGGTACGGGATGATCACCTCTGGGTTGCCGCGGTAGGCGCCGTCGGCCATCACCGGCCGTCCGGCCAGCTTCTGGTCGATGCCGCTGGTGCGGTAGACGATGGTGTCGTTGCGGTTGCCGGGTTGTGGGTCGCCGAGGGCCACCACGAGGCGGGTGTGGGCGTCGATGGCGACCTGCAGGTTCGTTGAGTAGCGGTAGTTCTTGCTCGGGGCGGCCAGGCGGTGGTCCCGGGTCGGGATGAGGGTGCCGTCGACGATCGCGATCTGGTCGACCCGGCGCCGACGAACCGGGGCCAGTGCGAGGAGCGGGCCGAGGGTGTCGATGACCCGGTGAGCGGCGGAGTGCGACACCCCGAACAACGGGCCGATCTGGTGCATCGTCAGGTTCGTCCGCCAGTACGCGGCGACCAGCAGCACCCGGTCAGAGAGGTCGAGAGACCACTGCCGGCCCGGCCGGCCGTCAGCGATCGCGTCACCGCCACGCTCGGCGACCAGGCGGACCAGCCGGCGGAACTGGGCGGCTACCGCCAAGCCGAGACCGACGTCACCGGCACCGACGACACCGGCACTGTCGTGGCCGGCGGCACGCGACGCGCGGCCGTAGGCTGATTGTCGTGCCGACTGTCAGCGGGGGTGCGCCGGCCCATCGACCGGCCCGCACCACGGCGCCGCCCACCTGGCGGCGATGAGCGGGCCTGCCCGGGGCACCCGGGCCACCCACCAGGAGCTGCCGCCAGCGCTGCGCGACGCGGTGGACGATTTCGCCGACTACCTGTCCCGGGTCCGCAACCGGTCGACGCACACCGTCCGCGCGTACGTCACCGACCTGGTCTCGCTGCTCGACCACGCCGTTCGGATGGGCTGTGTCGAGCTGGCCGAGCTGGACCTGTCGGTGCTGCGCAGCTGGCTGGCCCGGCAACGGACGACCGGTGCCGCCCGCACGTCCCTGGCCCGGCGGGCCGCGTCGGCGCGGGCGTTCAGCGCCTGGGCACACCGTGCCGGGTTGCTCCCCGCCGACGTGGGCGCCGCGCTCGCCAGCCCTCGCGCGCACCGGGAACTTCCCACCGTCCTGCGCGCCGACCAGGCCGCCGCCCTGGTCGAGGCACCAACCCGGCTGACCCCCGCCTCCACACCGACCGGGCCGACAACGGCTGAGCCGCCGGACGAGGCGAAGCCCGGCCCGGCGGAAGGGACGGCGGTCGAGGCGGTACGGCTTCGCGACCGGGTGCTGCTGGAACTGCTCTACGCCACCGGCGTGCGGATCAGCGAGGCCTGCGGGTTGGACGTCGGGGACGTCGACCACGGCCGCCGGGTGATCCGGGTGTTCGGCAAGGGCGGTCGGGAGCGCTCGGTGCCGTACGGGGTGCCCGCGCAGCGAGCACTCGACGACTGGCTGCGGCGGGGCCGCCCGGCGCTGGTTGGCGCCCGCTCGGGCGACGCGCTGCTGCTCGGTGCCCGGGGCGGCCGACTCAACCCGACCACCGCACGCCAGATCGTCGGCGGGTACGCCGAGGCCACCGGCCTCCCCCGGACCAGCCCGCACGGGCTGCGCCACTCCGCCGCCACCCACCTCCTCGAGGGCGGCGCCGACCTGCGCGCGGTGCAGGAACTGCTGGGCCACTCGTCGCTGGCCAGCACACAGATCTACACGCACGTCTCGGTGGATCGGCTGCGCGCCGCCTACCGCCAGGCCCACCCGCGCGCCTGACCCCGACGAGCGAACCGCTCGGCGGTGATCGACCGGCGGTTACGATCATCAGGTGAGCGTCCCGCAGCCCCCCGAGCCGATCCCGGGCGCCCGCCTGCTCTTCTCCCTCGACCCGGCGGTCAGCCACCTCAACCACGGTTCGTTCGGCGCGGTGCCGATCGGCGTGCAGCGAGCCCAACAGCGGCTGCGCGACGAGATGGAGGCCAACCCGCTGCGCTTCTTCACCCAGGGGCTCGTCGACCGGATCGGGCACACCCGCCGGCACCTCGCCAGTTTCCTGGGCGCCGACCCGGAGGGCAGCGCCCTGGTCGGCAACACCACCACCGGCGTCGCCGTGGTGCTCCAGTCGCTGGGGCTGCAGCCCGGTGACGAGGTGCTCAGCACCGACCACGGGTACGGGGCGGTGAGCCTGGCCATCCAGCGGGAGTGCCGCCGGACCGGAGCGGTTGGCCGGGTGCTGCCGATCCCGCTGGCGGCCACCGACGAGCAGATCGTGCAGACCGTCCGCGCCGGCCTACGCCCGGGGCGGACCCGGCTCCTCGTCGTCGATCAGCTCACCTCGGCCACCGCCCGGCTCTTCCCGACCGCCGCCATCGTCGGGGTGGCCCGCGAACACGGCGTTCCGGTCCTGGTGGACGCCGCGCACGCGCCGGGCATGCTGCCGACCCCGGTCACCAGCATCGGCGCCGACTTCTGGGTGGGCAACCTGCACAAGTGGGGGTACGCCCCACGCGGCACCGCCCTGCTCGCGGTGAGCGCGCCGTGGCGGGACCGGATCGAGCCGCTGGTGGTCTCGTGGGAGCAGGACACCGGTTTCCCGGCCCGGATCGAATGGCAGGCCACCCTGGACTACACCTCGTGGCTGGCCGCCCCGGCGGGCCTCTTCACGCTGCGCAGCCTGGGCGTCGACCGGGTCCGGGAGCACAACGCCGCGCTCGCCGCGTACGGCCAGCGGGTGGTGGGGGACGCGCTGGGGGTGCCTCCCGCCCACCTGCCCGACCCCGGCGGGCCCGCGGTGGCTCTGCGGATCATCCCGCTGCCGGCCGGCACGGCCACCACCATCGACGCGGCGCGGGCCCTGCAGACGCGCATCGGCGAGCGGCTCGCCGCCGAGGTGGCGGTGATGAGCTGGAACGGCCGGGGGTGGCTGCGGCTCACCGGTCAGGTCTACAACGCCGCCGGCGAGTACGAACGGCTGGCCGTGCGGCTGCCGGCGCTGCTCGCCCAGCGCTGACCCCGCCGACCGGGAGCAGGCGTACCGGGCCGAGGCCGAGCAGGGCCAGCGGGTCGAGGTATTCCGCGCCCCGGCGCAGGCCCCAGTGCAGGCAGGCGACGGCGGGGCAGCCCGGATGCCCGGGCAGCAGTTCACCCAGCGGCGCACCGGCGGCGAGCGGCTGGCCGGGGCGTACCGACGGTCGCACCGGCTCGTGGGTGGTGCGCGGCCCGCCGGCGTGCCCCACGGTGACCACCGGTCGACCGGCCACCAGGCCCGCGAAGAGCACCGTGCCCCGCCCGGCGCTGCGGATCACCGCGCCGGCCGGGGCGGCCAGGTCCACTCCCCGGTGCCCGGCCAGCCACGGCTGGGGCGGCGGGTCGAATCGGCGCACCGGGCGGGGCTGCCCGTCGACCGGCCAGCGGAACCGCCCCGGGCCGGTGTCCGTCGGGTCGGGCGCCACGACCGCGACCGGCACGACCAGCGTCGGCGGGCGGCCGGGCAGTGCCGCGACCAGCAGCGCCAGGCAGCTGAGCTGGGCGGTCAGCGCGAGCGGGAACGCGGCGCAGAGCAGCACGGTGCGGCGGATCGGGACGGTGCGCGGGGCGGGTGGCGGTCGCATGACGGCAGCCTGCGACCGGGCGGGGCCGCCTGCCACCCCCGAGCAGCCGGGCTGTGGACAAATAGGGCTGCTGTGGACGACCACTCAAGGCCCTCGATGATCTGCTATGTCGCGGGCCGGCGGACGCTGCCTATGCTGGGCCGATGGCTCGGGACTGGCTTGCCTGGCATGACGACTACGACCAGCCGGGTTCGGCGCTGGCCGCCCGGCTGGTTGAGGTGCGGGAGCAGGTTCGGGCGGCACTGGACGGGGCGCCGGCTGGGCCGCTCCGGGTGATCAGCGCGTGCGCCGGTCAGGGCCGGGACCTGATCCCGGTGCTCGCCACCCACCCGCGCCGCCACGACGTGACCGCCCGCCTGGTCGAGCTGGACCCGCGCAACGCCGCCGTGGCCGAGGACGCCGCCCGGACGGCTGGTCTCAGCGGCGTACAGGTGGTGGTCGGCGACGCGGCGGTGACCGACGCGTACGCCGATCTGGTCCCGGCCGACCTCGTGCTGCTTTGCGGGGTGTTCGGCAACGTGTCGGACGCCGACGTTCGGGCCACCGTGGGGCACTCTGCCGCGCTCTGCGCGAGGGGCGGCACGGTGATCTGGACCCGGCATCGGCGCGAGCCGGATCTGGTGCCCGCCGTCTGTGACTGGTTCGCGCAGGAGGGATTCGCACCGGTCGCGGTAGGTCGCCCGGCGGACCGGGTCGGCGTCGGCGTGCACCGCCACCTCAACCGTCCCCGGCCTCTGCCGCCCGGGTTGACGATGTTCCGCTTCCTCCCCCGATGACCCTGCCACCCCGCACCGGAGGCGTCGCGCGCACCGGGCCGCGCTCGGGCCGTCGCAGAGGGCCTAGGCTGGTCCGAGTGCGAGCGCAGTGCCGCCGTCCGAGCCGGGGAGGCCCCTATGACCACTGTCGATGACCGGACGTCGGGGTCTCAGCAGGACGTCCCGACTCCGCACCTCGGGGCGGCCGACGCGCCGACGGTCGCCGAGGTGAGCGGCCCGTCCCGGCTCGCTGAGCCGGGCGAGGCGATCAGCGCCGAGGAGTTGCAGCTCGCCGCCCGCAACCACGGCATCCCGCTGGAGGCGCTGCGCTACGACGTCACCCCGGCGGGGTTGCACTACCTGCTCATCCACTACGACATCCCGGAGCTGGACCCGGCCACGCACGCGCTGACCGTCGGCGGTGCGGTGGACCGGCCGCTGACCGTCAGCCTGGCGGAGCTTCGTGAACGGCCCCGGGTCACCCACCGGGTCACCCTGGAGTGCGCCGGCAACGGCCGGGTCCTGCTGGACCCCCGGCCGGTCAGCCAGCCCTGGCTGGTCGAGGCGGTCGGCAACGCCGAATGGACCGGCACCCCGCTGGCGCCGCTGCTGCGCGAGGCGGGTCTCGACCCGGCCGCGGTCGACGTGGTCTTCACCGGCGCCGATCACGGCGTCGAGCGCGGGGTCGAGCAGGACTACCAGCGCGGGCTGCCCGTCGCCGACGCGCTGCGCGAGGAGGTGCTGCTGGCGTACGAGATGAACGGTGCTCCCCTGCTGCCGCAGCACGGTGCGCCGCTGCGGCTGATCGTGCCGGGCTGGTACGGCATGGCGCACGTGAAGTGGCTCCACTCGATCGACGTCCGGACGGAACCGTTCGAGGGCTACCAGAACGCGGTCGCCTACCGGCTGCGCCGCGACGCCGACGACCCGGGCGTTCCGGTCACCCGGATCGAGCCACGCGCGCTGGTCCGCCCGCCCGGCTTCCCCGACTTCATGTCCCGCCGCCGCGTGCTCCGGCCGGGGCCGTGCACTCTGGACGGTCGGGCCTGGTCGGGGCACGCGCCGGTGGTCTCCGTGGAGGTGACCACTGACGGCGGGACGACCTGGGTGCCGGCGGAGCTGGACGCCGCGGAGGGCGGCGACTTCGCCTGGCGACGGTGGCGGCACGAGTGGACGGCGACGCCGGGCCGGTACGTGCTCGGCGCGCGGGCGACGGACGCCTCCGGGCGGACCCAGCCGGTTGAGCAGCCGTGGAACCGGGGCGGCTTCGCCAACAACCTGGTGCAGCGGGTTGAGGTCGTGGTGCCGGCCGAATGACCGGCGGCGTGGGCTACGCCACGGGTGGGGGGCCCGTGGTGGCGCCGGACGGTACGGGAGCGGTCAGCCGCCGAAGCCGGAGTCGGCGGGGAGCGAGATGTCCGGCTTCTCCAGCTCCTCGACGTTGACGTCCTTGAAAGTCATCACTCGGACGTTCTTCACGAAGCGGGCAGGACGGTACATGTCCCACACCCAGGCGTCGTGCATCTCAACCTCGAAGTAGACCTCGCCGTCGGAGTTGCGCACGTGCAGGTCGACCTGGTTGGCCAGGTAGAACCGGCGTTCCGTCTCCACCACGTAGGAGAACTGGCGGACAATGTCGCGGTACTCCCGGTAGAGCTGCAGCTCCATCTCGGTCTCGTACTTCTCGAGATCTTCCGCGCTCATCGCACTCCGCCTTCCATGACCACATCTTCCCCCACCGGCGCCGGAGGCCGAAGCTGCTCGCCCAACGCCACGCCGACGGTACTCCCTGACGCCCAGGAGCGCTCCATCGGCTCATCCGGGCCCGGTTGGACGGGCCGACGGGCGCGCGGCGGCCGGCCGTCGCGACCGGAGACCGCGGCGACGTTGACGTACGAGAACCGGTGCTCCCGGCACGGCCCGTGCTCCCGCAGCGCCGCGGAGTGCTCCGGGGTGATGTAGCCCTTGTGCTCGGCGAAGCCGTACGCCGGGAACACCCCGTCCAACTCCACCATGATCCGATCCCGGGTGACCTTGGCGAGCACGCTGGCCGCCGCCACGCAGGCCGCCACGCGGTCGCCCTTCCACACCGCCAGCCCCGGCACCCCCAGGCCGTCCACGCCGAAGCCGTCGGTCAGCACGTACTCCGGCCGGGTGGTGAGCGAGGCGAGCGCCCGGCGCATCGCGGACAGGTTGCACACGTGCAGCCCCCTGGCGTCGACCTCCTCGGCCGGGATGACCACCACGGCGTACGCCAGCGCGCGGTCCACGACCTCCGCGTACACCCGCTCCCGGCTCGCCGGGGTGAGCAGCTTGGAGTCGGCCAGCCCGTCGATCTCGCCCCGTCGCCCCTCGGGCAGCACCGCCGCGGCGGCGACCAGCGGACCGGCGCACGCGCCCCGACCGGCCTCGTCGGCACCAGCGACCTGCCGGAAGCCGCGCCGCTGCAACGCCCGCTCCAGCGCGTACAGCCCGGCCTCCCGGCGCACGACGGTGCGCGGCGGGGTCAGCACGAGCCCTCGTCCCGGCCGACGCCGACCGTCGGTCGCAGGAGCGTGGTCAGCAGGGCGGGCAGCTCGACCGGGTAGTACCGCTCATCGCTGGCCGCCAGCTCGTCCGGCGACCACCAGCGGTGACCGGCGATGCTGCGCTGCTCGACGTCGTCGAAGCCCGCGGTGTCCACCTGCCACGACGACACCTGGACCAGGAAGAACACCTGCTGCTGGCGATACCACACACCGTCGAACGGGAACTCGGTCATCTCGGACCAGACCGGCTCGCCCAGCTCGGCGGGGTCGAGTCGCAACCCGGTCTCCTCGGCCAACTCCCGGGCCGCGCCCGCCGCCGGTGACTCCGTCGGATCCAGCCCACCGCCCGGGGTGAACCAGTAGCGGTGCCCGGGGCGGGCCGGGTCGAAGCCGTCGAAGAGCAGAACCCGGCCGGCCGCGTCGACGAGCAGCACGCGGGCGGCGCGTCGAGGGGTGTAGACGGTCACGCCCCCAGCCTGCCAGACCGGCGGCGGATCGCCCACGCCCCCGTCGGGCCTACGGCTTCGGAATGCCGTCGTACTGATCCGGCACGGTCAGCCAGGTGGCCCGGTTGACCGGCCAGAACACGGTGAACGCCCGCCCGACCACCTCGCCCTCCGGGATCGTGGCCTCGGTGATGTTCTGCCCGGACTGCTGCCAGTGCTCCAGCGAGTCGCCCGAGGCCGACCGGTGGTCGCCCATCACCCACAGCCGCCCCTTCGGCACGGTGATGTCGAATTCCTGGTCCGCCGGCTTGTCGCGGACCCCGTCCATCGAGAAGATGTACGGCTCGTCGAGCGACTTGCCGTTGATCACCAGCCGCTCCTGCGGGTCGCAGCAGACCACGTGGTCACCACCGACGCCGATCACCCGCTTGATGAAGTCCTCACCGTCGGGGTTGCCGCTCCACTCGATCGGCGCCTTGAACACGATCACCTCGCCGCGGTGCGGTGACCGGAAGTCGTAGACCAGCTTGTTGACCAGCACCCGGTCATCGATCTTGAGGGTGTTTTCCATGGACGGGGAGGGGATGAAGAAGGTCTGCAGCACGAAGGCGCGGACCAGCACCGCTACCAGGATCGCCACACCCAGCAGGATCGGCAGCTCCTTCCAGAAGGAACTACGGGGCTTGTCGGTCTGCTCGTCAATCACGCCAAGGAGCCTACGTTGCCGGGCCAGACGTCACCGTCCGGAACGCGCGGGAACCCCGCAGCGCGGCTACCAGGGGAAGAAGCAGCAGCACACCGCCCTGCGGGGTCGGACGGACCGGGGGCGCGCCCGAGGACGCCGCAGCCGGCCCGGACACGTCGTCGAACGTCGACGGCACCGACAGCGGATTCCACCGGGAGGACGGCCAGACCACCATGAAGGCACGGCCGACCACGTTGTCGATCGGCACCGGGCCCTGGCAGCGCGCGTCCTGGGACACCAGCCGGTGGTCGCCCATCACGAAGATCTGGCCGGGCGGCACGACGACCTCGTCGAAACGCCGGGAGCGGCACTCCCCCGGGTTGGGTGGCAGGTCCAGCGGGGAGTCGCGCACCACGTACGGCTCGTCGAGTGGAGTGCCGTTGACGGTGACCCGGCCCTGGCTGTCGCAGCACTTGACCCGGTCGCCGGGGAGACCGATCACCCGCTTGATGAAGTCCTTCTCGCCGGGGCGGCTCACCCCCACCAGGTCACCGACGGTCCGGGTGAGCTTGCCGGCGAAGCCCGGCGCCGGCTGCTCGTCGACCTGCGGTGCCCAGCGGTCGGTGCCCCGGAAGACCACCACCTCGCCGCGTACCGGGTCGCGGACGTCGTAGACGACCTTGTTGACCAGCACGCGGTCGCCGATCAGGAGCGTGTCCTCCATCGAACCGGACGGGATGAAGAACGCCTGGAGCAGGAAGGTGCGGATCAGCACCGCGAGGCAGAACGCGACGACCAGCAGCAGCGGGAGCTCCTGCCAGAGCGGCATCTGCCGGCGGGTGCGGCGGGCCCGCCGGCGCCACGGATCGACGGTGCCGTCCTCGTCAAGCGTCTGCACCACGCCACTCCCCGGTCCGCAGAAACACCACCGCCCGGGAGCCTCGTCGAGGCCCCACGGGCGGTTGTGGACGGCTGCCCGCCACATGGGCGGGGCCGCCGCCTCGCTGCGCCCGTACGACCAGGGTAGTGCGGTCCGGTCGGTACGGCATACGCGCAGCTCAGGCGGCGTGGCGAGCGGGAAGTCAGCTGGGCTGCTTCTCCCGCTTCTCCTTGATCTTGGCCTTCTTGCCGCGCAGCTCGCGCAGGTAGTACAGCTTGGCGCGGCGCACGGCACCGCGGGTCACGATCTCGATCCGGTCGATGCCCGGGCCGTTGATCGGATAGGTCCGCTCGACGCCGACACCGAAGCTGACCTTGCGGACCGAGAAGGTCTCGCGCAGACCGTCACCCTGGCGGCGGATCACGACGCCCTGGAAGATCTGGACACGGGACCGGGCGCCCTCAACGACGCGGGCGTGCACCTTGACGGTGTCACCGGCACGGAAGTCGGGAAGATCGGTCCGCTTCGACTGGGCGTCAAGGGCGTCCAGGATGTTCATCGCTGCGTCCTCGTGAGGCTCACGGCGCACCGTCACTCGGTGCGCGGGTGGGTGGTTCTGATCCCCGGGTGGTGGTCGGCGTGCCGACCCCGGTCGAGGATCCTCGCAGCCGCCCGCGGGCGCGGACGGATGCGGCAACCCCTCTACTTTGCCACATCCCCCGGCGGCGGCTGAAATCCGGCCCGGTCCAGCGCCGCGATGTCCCGTTTGTCGAGCTGATCGGCGGGCAGCGCGGCGAGCAGGTCCGGGCGCCGGGCGGCGGTGCGCAGCAGACCCTCCTCGCGCCGCCAGCGGGCGATCTTGCCGTGATCGCCGGAGCGGAGCACCTCCGGCACGTCGTGCCCGCGCCAGCTCGGCGGCTTGGTGTAGATCGGCGCTTCGAGCAGCCCGTGCGCGTGCGACTCCTCGTCCAGCGAGCCGGCGTTGCCCAGCACACCGGGCAGCAGCCGGGTGACCGCCTCCAGGACGACCAGCACCGCCACCTCGCCGCCGAAGAGCACGTAGTCGCCGAGCGACACCTCGGTGACCGGCATCCGGGTCGCGGCGTGCGCCAGTACCCGCTGGTCGATCCCCTCGTACCGACCGCAGGCGAAGAGCAGGTGCGGCTCGGCGGCCAGCTCGTGCGCCATGGCCTGGGTGAACGGGACACCGGCCGGCGAGGGCACCAGCAGCCGGGGCGGCGGGGCTTCGGCCGGCGCGAGCGCGTCCAGCGCGCCGCCCCACGGCTCCGGGCGCATCACCATGCCCGGACCGCCGCCGTAGGGGGTGTCGTCGACCGTGCGGTGCACGTCGTGGGTCCAGGTCCGCAGGTCGTGCACGGCCAACTGGAGTACGCCATTGGCCCGGGCCCGGCCGATCAGCGACAGGTCGAGAGGGGCGAAGTACTCCGGGAAGATCGACACGATGTCGACGCGCATGCGGGTGGTCCTAAAGGTCGAGCAGTCCGGCGGGTGGGTCGACGATCACGCGTCCACCGGCCAGGTCGACCTCCGGAACGATCGCCCGGACGAACGGGATCAACGCGACACGCCCCTCGGGGCGTCGCAGCACCAGCAGGTCGGAGGAGGGGGCGTGGTCGATCCGGGCCACCTCGCCCAGCCGCTCGCCGCCCGGCGTGACCACGGCCAGCCCGACGAGCTGGTGGTCGTGGAACTCCTCCGGGTCCTCCGGGGGCTCCACGTCGGCGCTGTCCACCACGAGCAGGGTCCCGCGCAGCGCCTCGGCGCCGTCGCGATCCAGTATCCCGGCGAACGCGACCAGCATCCGGCCCTGATGGAAGCGGGATTCCTCGATGGTCAGCTCGGCCGGGACCCGGAACAGCACCCCGGGCCCGTCCGTGGCCGGGGGCGGCGGAACCGCCCCAGGCTCGGTGCGCAGCACGCCGCTGCTGCGCGGGGACACAGTCTGGGGCGTCGCCCCAGGCTCGGTGCGCAGCACCGTGCCTGGGGCGAACCGTGCTTCGGGCTCGTCGGTCCGCACCTCCACGGTGACCTCACCGCGGACACCGTGCGGCTTGCCGATCCTGCCGACGACGAGCTGCATCAGTACGAGTCGACGATGTCGACGCGTACCCCGCGCCCGCCGATGGAGCCGATCACCTGGCGCAGCGCCTTGGCGGTCCGGCCGGACCGCCCGATCACAGTGCCGAGGTCCTCGGGGTGCACGCGGACTTCCAGCCGCTTGCCCCGACGGGAATCGACCATCCGCACCCGGACATCGTCCGGGTGGTCGACGATGCCCTTGACCAGGTGCTCCAACGCCGGACGCAGAGGCATATCAGGCCTGCTCACCGGCGTCGGCAGCGGCAGCCGGGGCCTCGGCCGGAGCCTCGGTCTTCGGCGCCTCAGCCGGAGCCTCGGCCTTCGGAGCCTCAGCCGGAGCCTCGGCCTTCGGAGCCTCAGCGGCCTTGGCGGCCTTCTTGGCCGGCTTGGCCGGGGTCTCCGGGGCGAGCCCGGCGGCGGCCTTCGCCTCAGCCTCGTACGCCGCCTTGCGGTCGGCCCGCTCGGGGGCGACCTTCAGCGGCGGCGGGGCCGGCAGGCCCTTGTACTTCTGCCAGTCACCGGTCAGCTCCAGCAGCCGCTGCACCGCCTCGCTCGGCTGAGCGCCGACGGACAGCCAGTACTGGACCCGCTCCGACTTGACCTCGATGATCGAAGGGTCTTCCTTCGGCTGGTACACCCCGACGAACTCGATCGCCCGGCCGTCACGCTTGGTGCGCGAGTCGGCGATGACAATGCGGTACTGCGGGTTGCGGATCTTACCCATCCGCAGGAGCCGGATCTTTACGGCCACAGTTGTTTCGCTCCTGTTGCGATCTCACCAGCCCGGTACGGGCGGTGTGTATGGGTGAGCGCCGACGGCACAGTGGGGTTGGGCCGGAGACTACTCGGTGGACTGGCGACGCGCCTGGGTTAGAGGGCGCCGGACGCGCGCCGGATACCAGCGACCCATTCTGCCAGATCCGCCGCCGATCTCTCGCACCGGACCCGGACACCGCGCCCGGCTCGCCCGGACCGGTGACCCGGAACACCCCTCAGCGCACCGGCGGACGGTCCCAGCCCGGCGGAAGTTCGTCCGGTACGTCCCAGTCGGCGGGAGGCGCGAAGTCGCACCAGGTGCCGTCGAACGGGAACTCTCCGGCCTCGGCGAGCGCGATCACCCGCTCCCCCTCGGCCCGAACCGCCTTCTCGTCGGCCACCCAGTAGTCGTCCGGGAAGGCGAGGCGCTCGACGAACTCCTCCTCGTCCTTCCACTGCCAGCTGCGGTCCGGGTGCACCACCACGTCGAGGTCCTGGTCCACCACGTCGACGCCGGCCACCGGGCCGTCGTCCCAGCGCACGCCGGGCTCCTCCAGGTTGACGTACCAGTGGGCGAACCGGCCCTGCGCGTCCCGGAACCACCAGACGGAGTGCGCCGCACCGGTGGGCAGGAACTTCAGCAGCGGCGGCCCGTTCCAGCGCCCGTGCTCCAGCCGGTACGCCGACGAGATCCACTGGGCGAACGGCATCGCCCGCATCCCCAGCCCCGCCTCGCTCACCTCGTGGGCGACCGGCGAGTCCCGGGCGATCCAGACCAGCAGGCCCCGCTCGTCGTCGCTGACCACCCGGCCCGGCCGGACCCATCCGATCCGGCCGCGTCGCACGCTGCGGTGCATGATCAGCCGACCCGACTCGAAGCGCACCGCACCACCTCCGGGGCTGTTAACAGGGGGCCCTTCCTCTACCGCAGGCGTTAAGAAGGTGCCCTTCCTTCCGCCTCAGTAGGCGCGGGCGAGGATGGCGATCAGGTCGGGTTCGTCCTCGGAGTCCGGCACCGAGCCGTCGGCGCGAAGCAGGCAGCGCACCGTGACGCCCTGGCCGTTCGCCTCGGCCTCGCCGGCCACGCCGACCGCCGACCACGGCACCCGGGCCCAGCCGTTCGCGGCGGCCTCGATCGCCTCGGCGAGGGTGGCCACCTCCACCGTGAGCGACTCGCGGTTGGCCAGCGCCTGGTCGTGCAGCACCTGCTGGTCGGTCTCCAGCGCGGCCAGCACCACGCCGACCACGTCGGCCACCGGCGTCGGGGACTTCGACCCGTCGGTACGGCGCACCACCACGGCGTTGCCGGCGGCCAGGTCGCGGGGGCCGACCTCGACGCGTACCGGATAGCCGCGCAGCTCGGCGTCGACGGCCCGGCGGCCGAACGCGGTGTCCGTGCGGTCGTCGAGCGCGACCCGGACACCGGCGTCACGCAGGCCGTCGCGCAGCTTGGCCGCCGCCTCGGCGACGCCCTCGCCGTCCTTGACGATCATGACGTACGCCTGGATCGGGGCCAGCCTCGGCGGCACCCGCAGGCCGTTGTCGTCGCCGTGCGCCATGATCAGCCCGCCGAGCATCCGGGTCGAGGTGCCCCAGGAGGTCGTCCAGGCGTGCTCCCGGCCACCCTCGGCCGACGAGTAGCTGATGTCGAACGCCTTGGCGAAGTTCTGGCCCAGCTCGTGGCTGGTGCCCAGCTGAAGCGCCTTGCCGTCGCCCATCATGCCTTCACAGGTGTACGTGGCGGTCGCACCGGCGAACCGCTCGCGGGCCGTCTTCAGACCCACCACCACGGGGATGCCGATCACGTTGACCATCAGGTCCTCGTACGCCTCGTGCAGGATCCGCCGGGCGTAGGCCCGGGCGTCCTCGCGGGTGGCGTGCGCGGTGTGCCCCTCCTGCCAGAGGAACTCGCTGGTACGCAGGAAGATCCGCGGGCGCAGCTCCCACCGGACCACGTTGGCCCACTGGTTGAGCAGCAGCGGCAGGTCCCGGTACGAGTCGATCCACTTGGCCATGAACTCGCCGATGACCGTCTCGCTGGTGGGGCGCACCACCACCGGTTCGGCGAGCTGCTTGCCGCCACCGTGAGTGACCACCGCCAGCTCCGGCGAGAAGCCCTCGACGTGCTGGGCCTCGCGCTTGAGGTAGCTCTCCGGAATGAACAGCGGGAAGTACGCGTTCTCCGCGCCCGCCGCCTTGATCCGGGCGTCCATCTCGGCCTGCATCCGTTCCCAGATGGCATAGCCGGCCGGGCGGATGACCATGGTGCCGCGGACCGGGCCGTTGTCGGCCAGCTTCGCCTTGGCGATCAGGTCCTGGTACCAGCGGGGGAAGTCCTCCGCACGGGGAGTGAGCACGCGTGCCATGACCGCACATCCTATGCGCCACACGGGGGGACACCGCGTCCGGGAGTGGCCGTGCCGTGTCGCGCCCGCCCGTCGTGCGGTGTCACGCCCGGCTTGTCGTCGTCGTGGCAGCTCTGGGCGTGGCGACGGTGCCCCCGTAGAATTCGACCACCATGACTGCATCGACCGGCTCGCCGCGCCAGCAACTGCGGGACACGATCGTGGACGCCGCCCGTACGCGGACCATCGCCGGCGGCTGGGACGCGGTCCGGATGGGTGGGGTGGCCACCACGGCCGGGGTGAGCCGGCAGACCGTCTACAACGAGTTCGGCAGCAAGGCGGGGCTGGCCGAGGCGCTGGCCCGGCGCGAGGTGGACCGGTTCGTCGGCGACGTCCGTGCCGCACTTGTCGCGAACGGCGACGACGTGCGGGCCGGGGCATACGCGGCCATCGCGCGCACCCTCGCCACGGCAGCGGACAACCCGCTGGTCAAGGCCATCCTGACCAGTGCCCGGGGTGGCTCGGACGAGCTGCTGCCATATCTGACCACCCGGGCCGAGGTGGTGCTCACCGAGGCTTCCGGCGCGCTGATCGAGTGGGCCGGAGACCACCTGCCGGGAGCCGACCCGGCCGCGCTGGCCTTCGCCGCCGACAGCATCGTCCGCCTGGTGGTGAGCCACATCGTGCTTCCCCGCTCCCCGATCGACCAGACCGCCTCAGCCCTGACCGACCTGGCGATACGCCTCTTCGCGGCGACGGCCCGCCCAACCCACTAACCCCACGGGCCGCGCGCGGGGCGTCAGCGGATGACGCGGCCCCGGAGGATGGTGCGGGACGGGGCACGGACGACGCGCAGGTCGTGGCGTGGGTCCTCGGGGTAGACCGTCAGGTCGGCGAGGCCGCCCTCGACCAGGCCGGGAAAACCGAGCCACTCCCGGGCGCCCCAGGAGGCTGCGGCCAGCACGTCGATCGGCGCCATCCCGGCCCGCTCGTGCAGCAGCAGCATCTCCTCGGCGGCCAGCCCGTGGTCGATGCCGCCGCCCGCGTCGGTGCCCACGTAGATCGGCACGCCCGCCTCGTGTGCGGCCCGCACCACCTCCGGGAATCCGTCCCGCAGTGCCAGCATGTGCTCGGCATACCCGGGGAACTTGGCCCGCGCCTGCTCTGCGATGCCGTCGAAGGTGGCAATGTTGATCATCGTGGGGACCAGCGCGGTGCCCTGGCGGGCCATCTCGTCGATCAGGTCGAGGCTCAGCCCGGTGCCGTGCTCGACCGAGTCCACCCCGGCCCGCACCATGATCTCCACCGCCGACTCGGAGAAGGTGTGCACCGCTGCGCGTACCCCGGCGTCGTGCGCGGCCCGCACGGCGGCGGTGAGGGTGTCCGCGTCCCAGGCCGGCGCCAGGTCACCCACGCCGCGGTCGATCCAGTCGCCGACCAGCTTGACCCAGCCGTTGCCGGCCCGCGCCTGAGCCGCCACCGTGGCGGCCACCTCGGCCGCGCCGACCTCCACGCCGATGTCGCGCAGGTAGCGCTTCGGCGGCGCGACATGCCGGCCCGCCCGGGCCAGTCGCGGCAGGTCCGGTTCGTCGTCGAGTTCGGGGTACGGGTACGGCGAGCCGGCGTCGCGGATCGCCAGCACGCCAGCGTCCCGGTCGACGTGGGCCAGCTCGCGGGCCTGATCGAGGGAGGTGATCGGGGCACCGCCACGGGCGATGCCGATGTGGCAGTGCGCGTCGACCAGCCCAGGCAGGACGAAACCGCCGTCGACCACCGTCTCCACGTCGGGCACCGGGGTGAAGGTCACCCGGTCGCCGACCAGCCAGAGATCCCGGACCTCGTCGTCGGGGAGCAGCACACCGCGCACATGAAGAGCCATGCGCACAGTCCTACCCGATCAGCCCGGCGTCTGCGGAATCAGCGGGGGCCCTTGTCGCCACCCTTGCCGAGCTTGTTGAAGTCGATCTTCGGGAGCTTGAAGCCGGGCGGCAGCCCCTGGCCCCCGGCGAGGTCGTTCGGGTCCATCCCCGGCGGGAGCTGCGGCATACCGCCCGGGAAGCCGCCCGGCATCCCGGCACCGGCGCCGGTACGCGGCCGACCGCCACCCTTGGTGCCCTTCCGCTTGTTCTTCGGCGACTTGGTCGCCTTGCGCCGGCCACCGCCGGGCAGGCCCATCATGCCGCCCATCTGCTTCATCATCTTCTGCGCGTCGGCGAAGCGGTTGAGCAGCTGGTTGACGTCCATCACGGTGACTCCGGAGCCGTTGGCGATGCGCGCCCGGCGGGAGCCGTTGATGATCTTCGGGTTGGTCCGCTCGCCCGGGGTCATCGACCGGATGATCGCGGTGACCCGGTCGAAGTGGGTGTCGTCCAGATCGGCCAGCTGGTCCTTCATCTGCCCCATGCCGGGCATCATGGCCAGCACGTTGGCGATCGGACCCATCCGCCGCACGGCGATGAGCTGGTCGAGGAAGTCCTCCAGGGTGAACTGCTCGCCGCCCATCAGCTTGGCGGTCATCTTCTCCTTCTGATCGGAGTCGAAGGCCTGCTCGGCCTGCTCGATCAGAGTGAGGACGTCGCCCATGCCGAGGATCCGGCTGGCCATCCGGTCGGGGTGGAAGACGTCGAAGTCCTCCAGCTTCTCGCCGGTGGAGGCGAACAGGATCGGCTGCCCGGTCACCTCGCGCACCGACAGCGCGGCGCCACCACGGGCGTCGCCGTCGAGCTTGGAGAGCACCACACCGGTGATGCCGACACCGTCGCGGAACGCCTCGGCAGTGCGGACGGCGTCCTGACCGACCATCGCGTCGATGACGAAGATGACCTCGTCCGGCTGGACCGCGTCGCGGATGTCGGCGGCCTGCTGCATCATCTCGGCGTCGATGCCGAGCCGGCCGGCGGTGTCGACGATGACGATGTCCCGGGCCGCCCGCTTCGCGTGCTCGATCGACGCGCGGGCCACCTGGACCGGGTCGCCGACGCCGTTGCCGGGCTCCGGGGCGTACACCTCGACGCCGGCCCGGCCACCGAGCACCTGGAGCTGCCCGACGGCGTTGGGACGCTGGAGGTCCGCGGCGACCAGCAGCGGCTGGTGCCCCTGGCCCTTGAGCCAGCGGGCCAGCTTGCCGGCGAGGGTGGTCTTACCGGAGCCCTGGAGGCCGGCCAGCATGATCACGGTCGGGGACTGCTTGGCGAACTGGAGCCGCCGGCCCTCGCCGCCGAGCACGTTGATCAGCTCATCGTTGACGATCTTGATGATCTGCTGGGCCGGGTTCAGCGCCTGGGAGACCTCGGAGCTGCGGGCCCGCTCCTTGACGGCCGCGATGAAGCCCTTGACGACCGGCAGCGCGACGTCCGCCTCCAGCAGCGCGAGGCGGATCTCGCGCGCGGTGGCGTCGATGTCGGCGTCGGTGAGCCGCCCCTTGCCGCGGAGCTTGGTGAAGATCCCGGACAGGCGGTCACTCAAGGTGTCAAACACGCGAACATCCCGTTTGTCAGTGTTCCGGCGGGCACAACGTGGCCGGCAGTGCGGAGTCCGACCACCGCAAGGGTAGCGGGCCGGCTGCACGGCCGCTGTCGCCCGGCCCGGGCCGCGTCCCGGCCGCCCCGCCGCGCCCGGCCGCCGCCGTTTATCCGGACACCAACCCCGACTGGTACGCGAAGACGACGAGCTGCGCCCGGTCCCGAGCGCCCAGCTTGCCCATCGCCCTGCTGACGTGGGTACGCGCGGTCGCCGGGCTGACCACCAGCCGGGCGGCGATCTCCTCGTTGTTCAGCCCCTCACCGACCAGGCCGACCACCTGGCGCTCCCGGTCGGTGAGCGCGTCGAGCCGCGGGTGCGGGCGGGGCGCCCGGGACGGGCGGGTGGCGAACTCCCGCACCACCCGCCGGGTCACCGACGGCGACAGCAGCGCCTCCCCCTCGGCGACCAGCCGGACAGCCCGCAGCAGCTCGGCCGGCCGGGTGTCCTTGGTGAGGAACCCGCTCGCCCCGTACCGCAGCGCGTCGAAGACGTACTCGTCCAGCTCGAAGGTGGTGAGCACCACGACCCGTGTGCCGACCAGGTCGGGGTCGGCGACGATCCGACGGGTGGCCTCGATCCCGTCGATGCCCGGCATCCGGATGTCCATCAGCACCACGTCCGGCCGTTCCCGGCGGGCCAGCTCCACCGCCCGCAGTCCGTCGGCCGCCTCACCGGCGAGCGCCAGGTCGTCCTCGCTCTCCACCAGCGCGCGCAGCCCGAGCCGGACCAGGTCCTGGTCGTCGGCGATCAGCACCCGGATCACGCGGACGGCTCCACCGGCAGCCGGGCGTACACCCGGAAACCGCCGTCGGGGCGCGGCCCGACGAGCAGCCGCCCACCGAGCGCGTCGACCCGCTCCCGCATCCCGGCCAGACCGTGCCCGCCGTCGCCGGCGGGATCCAACACGTCGCCGGCCGCGCCCGCGCCCCGGTCGGTGACCTCGACGGTCAACTCGTCGACGCGGTAGCCGACCGTCACGTCCGCGTTGGCCACCCCGGCGTGGCGCAGGACGTTGGTCAACGCCTCCTGCACCACCCGGTACGCGGCCAGGTCCACCGGGTTCGGCAGCTCCCGGGGATCACCGACCACCCGCAGCTCGACGGCGAGACCAGCCCCGGCGAGCCGGTCGCGCAGCGCCGGGAGTCGGGCCAGGCCGGGCACCGGCCCACGCTCCGCGCCCCGCCGCACGGCCCCCAGAGTGACCCGCAGCTCGTCGAGTGCCTCCCGGCTGGTCCGGCTGATCGCGGTCAGCGCGGTCTCCGCCTGCTCCGGCCGTTTCGGCAGCAGGTGCAGGGCGATCTCCGCCTGCATGCTGATCGCGGCCAGCCCGTGCCCCACCACGTCATGCACCTCCTGAGCGATGCGCAGCCGCTCCTCGTCGGCCTGTCGCCGGGCCTGCTCGGCGCGGCTGCGAGCCTGCTCGGCACGACTGCGGGCCGTCGCCTCGCGGTTGACCCGCACCACCGTCCCCGCCGCGAACGGTACGACCGCCCACGCCGACGCGGGCAGCACCGCGGCCCAGCCCGGAGCCGGACCCCGGGACCAGAAGACGTGTGTCAGCAGCAGCACGAACGCGCCGCCGGTGGCAAGCGCCGCAAGCCGCACCGGCAGTCGCGCCGCCACGGTGTACACCGCGATCAGGAAAGTGAGCAGAATCGGACCGTACGGGTAGCCGAGCACGAGGTACGCCGTGGTTGCCACGGTGACCACGGCCAGGGTGGCGACCGGGGCGCGGCGTCGGGCCAGCAGGGCCAGCGCGGCGACCGCGATCAGCACCCGGCAGGCGGCGTCCACCGGCCTCGACCCCGGCTGGTTGTTCCCGGCCAGGCCGGTCGCGAGCAGCGCGAATCCGAGCAGCACCAGGGCGAGCGCCGCGTCAACGGCCGTCTCCTGCCACCCTCGCTGCCCGCTCCCTCGCATGGCCGTCATTCTGCCCGCGCCGAAGCCGCCCGGCGTGCGTCCACGAGCGGCACCGCAGCTACGCCCCCGGACGTACCCGCCGCCCCAGGGCCCCCGCCCCTGTCCGCCTCGCCGCACGCCGCCCTGCCACACGCCGCCCTGCCCCAAAAGCCCTGCCACACGCCGCTCTGCCGCACGCCGCTCTGCCGCTCCCGCCCGCTGCCGGTGGCCGCGCCACCCGCCGGCCCGCGCCTCTCACCGGCCGCCGTTCCCCGGCACACCCCCAGAAGGCACACCCCCGGACGGCGCCCTTCCGGACAGGGCCCTTCCGGACAAGGCCCCCTCCGGACGGCGCCACAGCGCTCCCGCTGGGCGGTGAGACCCGCCGGACGGCTCGAGCGCGCCCGGGCCGGCGGCGGACACCTCCGCGAGCGTTATACCTCTGAGGCATAAATATGACTCTGAGGTATAACGCTTGTGAGCGAGATGGGCTGGCACGAGGGTTGGGCCGCCGAAGACGCAGGCGCGCGTGGCAGCCGGACAGCGGCGGCGGCCGCGGTACCGACAGCAGGGACCACGTCCGGTGGGCGGCGTCCCCCCGCCCGGGGGTGTGCTGGGCCTAGCAGAGCAATGAGGTGCCGCGTCGGCTAGGCGGACGCCGCAGCGCCGGGCGTCGGACGGCGCAGCGCCGCGCGTCGGACAGCGCAGCGCGGGCACCGGCCGGGGCTTCGGGGCGGATCCGATCGCGGGTCAGACGGCGGCAAGGACTGCGGTCTCCAGGCGGGCTCGGGTGGCGTCGTCCGGCCAGCCGCCGACCAGGTAGAAGGCGTCGACCACGTCGGCGCCGAGGGTGGAGATGCGGGCCGCGCGGACCAGGGCACCCGCCTCGTCGAGCGCACAGGTGACGCGGTAGAGCAGCCCGGCGGCGTCGGCGGCGCGCAGTTCCAGCAGCACCGCGTCGGTGGCCGCCTCGCGGTGCCAAACCACCCGGGGGGCCGCGCCGCCGCCCCGGGCGGCGAGCGCACGGCCGCGCAGCCGCTGGGTGACCGACACGTCGCCGGATACCGCTCGCCGCAGGTCGGCGCGGAGCGGGACCGGGTCCGGCGGCAGGCCGTAGCGCGGCTGCACCCGGCACTCGACCAGGGCCCGGCCGTCGACCACGGAGGCGTCCGCGGAGATCACTTCCAACCGGTGCAGCGCCAGGCAGCCGGCCACCGTGGCGAGCAGGCCGCGCCGGTCCGCCGCCGCCACCGCTACTCGGTCCCCGGTCAGGTGGACGACCGGCAGAGGCCCGGCCAGCAGCGCCGGGTCGGGGGTCGGCGGCTCGGGCAGCACGCCGGTGTCCAGCGCGGTGCGGACCCGGGCGACCAGTTCGGCGACCAGCCGGCCCTTCCAGTCCGACCAGGCCGCCGGTCCGGTGGCCGCCGCGTCCGCCCGGACCAGCGCGTGCAGCAGGTCGAGTGTGCCGGTGTCGCCGACCGCCTCGGCCACCGATGCGATGGTCACCGGGTCGGCCAGGTCCCGGCGGGTGGCCACGTCGGGCAGCAGCAGGTGCAGCCGGACCAGCGTGCCGATCAGCTCGACCTCGCCGGTGGGCAGGCCGATCCGGGTCGCCACCGCCTCGGCCAGCGGCACACCGACCGTGCTGTGATCTCCGGGCAACCCCTTGCCGATGTCGTGCAGCAGGGCGCCGAGGAGCAGCAGGTCCGGACGGTCCACCTCGCGGGAGTGTCGGCTGGCCTCGTGCGCGGTCTGCACCAGGTGCCGGTCGAGGGTGTACCGGTGCACGGGGTTGTGCTGGGGCAGGCTGCGCAGCCGGGCCCACTCGGGAAGCCAGCCGTCGACCAGCCCGTACCGGTCACAGGTCTCCCAGGCCGGCACCAGGCCGGGACCGGCGCCGAGCAGGGTGGTCAGCGCGGCCCGGGCCCCGGCCGGCCAGGGCGCGGGCAGCGGCGGACAGTACGCCGCCAGCCACTCGCAGGTGGCGCGGGCTATCGGCAGCCGAGTGGCGGCCGCGGCGGCGGCCACCCGCAGTGACAGGCTCGGGTCGGGGCGTGCTCCGATCGCCGTGCGGGCGAGCACCAGTTCGCCGTCGTGCTCCACCACGTCCCGGGCCACCGGTCGGCGCACCGGGCGTCCGTTCCCGCCCCGGGAGCGGCCGGAGCGCAGCCGGTCGGCGGCGCGGAAGGCGTCGTCCAGGGCGTGGCTGACCGTGCGCGCGTCCCCGGCGACCCGGCGCAGGAGGGCATCGCCGTCCTCTACGACGGCTCCAGGGCGCCGCGCGGCGTCAGACGCGCCGAGCTGGAGTTGTCGGAGGCCGAGGAGCGTGGCCACCCCGTCACGCTCCTGGGCGACCAGCCGGTCGACCCGGCGGCCGACCTGCTGGTGCAGGGCGTCCCGGGTGTCCAGCAGGCGCAGGTGTGCGGCGCGCACGGCGGGACGTAGTGCGTCGGTGATCCCCGCGGCGGAGATCGCCCGCAGCAGCCCCACGTCGCGCAGCCCGCCGGCGGCCTCCTTGAGGTCGCCCTCCAACAGGAAGGCCAGCTCGCCGTGGGCCTGCCAGCGGGCGGCGGTGACCTCCCGCAGGCCGGGCAGCTGGCGGACGGCGGTCCGCCGCCAGTGGTCGGCGGCGGCACGGACCAGCGCGTCGGCCAGGGCGCGGTCGCCGGCCACCAGCCGGGCATCGAGCAACCCGAGGGCGACCTTGACGTCGTCCCGGGCCACCGAGAGCGCCTCGGCGACGGTCCGCACCGAGTGGTCCAGCCGCAGGCCGGCGTCCCAGATCGGGTACCAGACCGCGGCGGCCAGCTCGTCCGTGCCGGGTACACCGGCGTGCAGCAGCACCAGGTCGAGGTCACCGTACGGGGCGCACTGCCGCCGGCCCAGCCCACCGACAGCGAGCAGCGCCACGCCCGCACGCGCGGGCAGCAAACCCCGCAGGAAGTCGTCGTACGCTGCCGCCCGGGCCAGCCGGGCCGGCTCGCCGATCCCCCCGGGTAGGCCGACGACCTCGTTGATCAAGCGGCCCGCGTCGCCGTCGCCGGCGTGCCCTGACGCGTTCCCCTTGATCAACGAGGTCATGTCGGTCGTGGCCCGGTCAGAGCGCGTCGAGGCCGCGTTCGCCGGTACGAACCCGGACGACCTCCTCGACACCGGTGACCCAGACCTTGCCGTCGCCGATCTTGCCCGTGCGGGCTGCACCGACGATGGCGTCCACGATCTTTTCCACGTCGATCTCGTCGGTGAGCACCTCGACCCGGATCTTGGGCAGGAACTCGACCGTGTACTCGGCACCCCGGTAGACCTCGGTGTGCCCCTTCTGCCGCCCGTACCCCTGAACCTCGCTGACGGTCAGCCCGGCCACCCCGAGGGCGTGCAGAGCCTCCTTCACCGCGTCCAGCTGGTACGGCTTGATGACCGCGGTCACCAGCTTCATGTCCAACCCCTCCATCCCAGGAACGTTAACCGGCGACCTTCTCGCTGACCGGCTCGGCGGGATCCGCCTCCGGCTTGGCACCGCTCGTCACGCCGCCACCGGGGGTGCCGATGCCGGCCATCGCGAACGCGCTGCCCGTGCCGCCGCCCGCCGGGGACAGGTCGTAGCTGCTCTCGGCGTGCTCGGCGATGTCGATCCCCTCGACCTCAGCCTCGGCCCGCACCCGGAAGCCGATCGTCTTCTCGATGACGAAGGCGAGCACCCAGGCGATGCCGAACGACCAGACCGAGACGATCAGGCCGGCGAGCGCCTGCCGTCCGAGCTGGGTGACGCCGCCGCCGTAGAAAAGGCCGTCGGAGGCGCCCACCACGTCACTGATCGCGGCGTTGACCGAGTTGGTGGCGAAGAGGCCGAGCCAGAGCGAGCCGATCCAGCCGCCGACGAAGTGCACGCCGACCACGTCGAGGGAGTCGTCGTAGCCGAACCGGTACTTGAGACTGACGGCGAGCGCGCACACCACCCCGGCGACGATGCCGAGCAGAACGGCCGCCCAGGGGGCGATGAACCCGCAGGCCGGGGTGATGGCGACCAGGCCGGCGACGGCGCCGGACGAGGCGCCGACCATGGTCGGCTTCCGGTCCTTGATCCATTCGACCGCGATCCAACCGAGCACGGCGGCCGCCGTGGCGAGCTGGGTGTTGATGAAGGCGAGGCCGGCGACCGAGTCGACGGTCAGCTCCGAGCCGGCGTTGAACCCGAACCACCCGAACCACAGCAGGCCGGCACCGAGCGCGACCAGGGGAATGTTGTGCGGCTTCATGCCCTCGCGCGGCCAGCCGAGCCGCTTGCCGAGCACCAGAGCCACGGCCAGGGCCGCCGCGCCGGCGTTGATGTGCACCGCGGTGCCACCGGCGAAGTCCAGCGCGTGGATGTCGCCGCCGATGATCCCGCCGCCCCAGACCCAGTGGGCGACCGGGAAGTAGACCAGGGTGGCCCAGCCGAAGGCGAACAGCAGCCAGCCGGCGAACTTGGCCCGGTCGGCGATGGCACCGCTGATCAGCGCGACGGTGATCACCGCGAAGACCATCTGGAAGGCCATGAACACGTAGAGCGGAACCCCGATGCCGCTCGGGTTCTCCGCCGTGGCGCCCCACAGGTCGGTCTCGGCGAGGAAGGTCTTGGTGCCGAGGTACGCGCCCGGGTCGCCCCAGAAACCGTTCACGTCGGTCCCGAAGGCGACGCTGAAGCCGTAGAACCACCACAGAACAGAGATGAGCCCGATGGCGGAGAAGCTCATCATCATCATGTTGAGCACGCCCTTGGCCCGGTTGAGCCCGCCGTAGAACAGCGCCAGTCCCGGGGTCATGAGCAGCACGAGCGCGGTCGAAACCAGCAGCCAAACGGTATTGCCGCCGTCGATCGTGGGTGCTTCAGGCACGCTGGCCTCCTAAAGGTGAAGTTCCCTCCTTCGCGGCTTTCCGGGGCAGCGTCGCCCGTCGGCCGGTTGGGCGGAAGCTTCGCGGCCGGCTGTTTCACCCATGGTCCCGTGCCGGTTTCCGTTTCGTGACGGGTTGTTTCGTACGTGTCACGAACTTCGCACGGTCAGCGGAATGCGCTCAACGGAGGGCGTTCTCCAGGGCGTGCCGCTCGTAGTCGAGCAGCCGCAGATCGCGCATCGGCCGGCGCAGGTGCCCCTTGTGCACGATCCGGACGAACGCCGGCTCCCCGGCGGCGGCCATCCGACGGATTCCCTCGACGTGATCCACGATCCGCTTGCGGATGGTCCGGATCAGCCGGTGCCGGTCCCGGGGGATCAGCCCGTACGCGTCGGCGAAGAGCCGCAGCCGGCGCGGCCGGTCCGGGCGCTTCCAGCCGAGGGTGATCGAATCCCGGTCCGCGAAGATCGGCACCCAGGTCCAGGCCGCGTACGCCACGTCGTAGATCCGGGAGCCTGGCGACGCCAGATCGAAGTCGATCAGCCCGAGCGTGCCGTCCGGCCGCCAGATCACGTTGTGCGGCGCCGCGTCGTGGTGGCAGATCACCTCCGTGTCCGGTGGCGGCGGCCCGAACGAGCGCCAGACCGCCCCGGGCGGCGGGGTGAAGCCGTACTGCGCGTCGTGGAACATCCGCAGCATGGTGGCCACGGTGACCAGCGCCTCGTCGGTCACCCAGTGCGGGGCGAGCGGGTACTCCCCGCACTCCCCCTCCAGGTACGACAGCACCTCGCGGTTGCGCTCGTCCATGCCCAGGGCCCGGGGTGCGCCGGTGAACCCGACGTACTCCAGGTGCCTCAGCAGGGCGTGCACGGACGGGGTCCAGGGCCCGGCGTTGCGGCGGACCGTGTCACCGACCCGGACCACGGTGCTCACGTTGCCGCCGTGCAGCGGGATCTCCTGCGAAGTCACGTACGGTCTCCCGAGGCGCTGCGAGGGGTGGCCGGGGTCGCGCCAGCCCGCGTACGCGCGATCGTCAGTGGTCACCCGAGACTACGCGTCCCGTCCGGCGGCCTCGGTGCCCAACAGCGCGTCGACGAACTGCGCCGGGTCGAACGGGGCCAGATCGTCCTTGCCCTCACCGAGGCCGACGAGCTTCACCGGGATGCCCAGCTTGCGCTGCACGGCGATCACGATGCCGCCCTTCGCGGTGCCGTCGAGCTTGGTCAGGACCACGCCCGTCACGTTGACCACCTCGGTGAAGACCCGGGCCTGCTCCAGACCGTTCTGCCCTGTTGTGGCGTCCAGGATGAGCAGTGTCTCATCGATCGGGCCCTGTTTCTCCACCACCCGCTTGACCTTGCCCAGCTCGTCCATCAGGCCGACCTTGTTCTGCAGCCGGCCGGCGGTGTCGATGAGCACGGTGTCCACGCCGGTGTCGATGCCGCGCTTGACCGCGTCGAAGGCGACGCTGGCCGGGTCCGCGGCCTCCGGGCCGCGGACGGTCTCCGCCCCGACCCGTGACCCCCAGGTCTCCAGCTGGTCGGCGGCGGCGGCCCGGAAGGTGTCCGCCGCGCCGAGCAGGACGCTGCGGCCGTCGGCCACCAGCACCCGGGCGATCTTGCCGCAGGTGGTGGTCTTGCCGGCGCCGTTGACGCCGACGACCAGCAGCACCGCCGGGACGCCGTCCTTCGGGGCGGTGCGCAGCGACCGGTCCAGGCTCGGGTCGAGGGCGTTGACCAACTCGGCGGCGAGCAGTGCGCGCAGCTCGGAGGCCGAGCGGGTGCCCAGCACCCGGGTGCGCTCGCGCAGCCGGTCGACGATGTCGCGGGTGGCGTCGACGCCGACGTCGGCGGTGATCAGGCTGTCCTCGATCTCCTCCCAGACGTCCTCGTCGAGGTGGTCGCGGGCGAGCAGGCCGAGCAGCCCCTTGCCGAAGACGTTCTGCGAGCGGGACAGCCGCGAGCGGAGCCGGACCAGCCGCCCGGCGGTCGGCTCGGGCACCTCGACGGTCGGCGCGGGCACCTCGACGGTCGGCGCGGGCACCTCGAGCACCGGTGGCGGCTCGACCAGGACACCGGTGGACAGATCGGACTCCGGCGCCTCGACCGGCGGGCCGGCGAGATCCTCCTCGGCCCGGGTGTCGACCTCGGTGCGCGGCAGTGGGGGCTCGGGCCGCCGCCGCAATCGCGGCACGACCAGCCCGACTGTGCCGGCGATCAGCACACCGAGCAGGACCAGAGCGAGGACGAGATATTCGGCCATGCCGGAATCCTGTCAGATGCCGGGCGCGGCGTCCCAGCCACCGCACCCCGGCCGGTGCGGGAACCGGCGGTAGGCTCGCCGCATGCCCGCCGCCCACCTCCTCATCGGCCCCCTTCTGCGGCGAGTGGTGGACACCCGGGCGACCATCTGGGTGGAGACGGCGGCGCCCGCCGTGGTCACCGTCCGCACCGCGGACGGCGCCACCGGCACCGAAGCCACCTTCTCGGCGTACGACCATCACTACGCGCTCGTGGTGGTGCAGGGGCTCACCCCGGACAGCGCGACCACGTACGAGGTGCTGGTCGACGACGAGGTGGTCTGGCCGGTGCCGAGCAGCGGCTTCCCGCCGAGTGTGATCCGCACCCGGGCGGCCGACGACCGGGACCAGCCGGTGAGCCTGCTCTTCGGCTCATGCCGGGAAACCACCCAGCACGCCACCACGCGCAAGCTCCCGCCGGACGCGCTGGACGCGTACGCCCGGCGGTTGATGGCCGACCCCGAGGCGAACGCGCTGCCGGACCTGCTGGTGCTGCTCGGCGACCAGGTCTACGCCGACGTCACGTCGCCGACGGTGCGCCGGTTGCTGCGTCGGCGCCGGCGGCGACCGAAGGGCGCCCCGGCCGACCAGGTGGTGAGCTTCGACGAGTACACCAAGCTCTACCTGGAGTCCTGGCGGGATCCGGAGATCCGCTGGCTGCTCTCCACCGTGCCGAGCGTGATGATCTTCGACGACCACGAGATCATCGACGACTGGAACACCTCGGCGTCCTGGCGGGCCGAGGTCCGCGAGCAGCCGTGGTGGTCCGAGCGGATCGGCAGCGGTCTCGCCTCCTACTGGGTCTACCAGCACCTGGGCAACCTCTCCCCGGACGACATCGCCGCCGACCCGGTGTTCGCGAAGGTCACCGCCGCGGAGGACGCCACCGGCGTGCTGCGCGAGTTCGGCCACCGGGTCGACCAGGAGTCCGACCTGGCGCACGACACCGAGCGTTGGCGTGCGGTGCAGTACCAGTGGAGTTACGCGCTGGACCTGGGCCGGACCCGGCTGGTGATGCTGGACAACCGGTGCAGTCGGGTGCTCGAGCGGGGCAACCGGGCGATGCTGCCGCCGGGTGAGTGGGCCTGGTTCCTCGACCAGGCGCACGGGGTTTACGACCACCTGGTGGTCGGCGCCTCGCTGCCCTGGCTGCTGCCGCAGGGCATCCACCATGTCGAGGCGTGGAACGAGAAGCTCGCCGACTCACGCCGGCCCTGGGTGGCGCGCGGGGCGGAGAAGCTGCGCCGGGCACTGGACCTGGAGCACTGGGCTGCCTTCCGCCGCTCCTTCGAGGCGCTCGCGGAAACCTTCGCCCGGATCGGCACCGGCACCCCGAGCCGGTCCGGCGCGCGGGTCGGCGCAGGCCCGGCGTACGCCCCGCCGGCGTCGATCAGCGTGCTGTCCGGGGACGTGCACCACTCGTACGTGGCCCAGGCCCGGTTCGCCGACCCGGCGGTGGTGACCCCGGTGCACCAGCTCACCTGTTCGCCGATCCACAACCAGGTGCCGGCCGGTATCCGTCCGCTGATGCGGCTCGCCTGGTCGGCCGGCCCGGCGGGGGCGACCCGGGCGTTGGCCCGCTCGGCGGGTGTCCGCCGCCCGGGGGTGCGCTGGCGCAAGCTGGCCGGCCCCTACTTCGGCAACGCGGTGTCCACCCTGACCCACCGGGGGCGCGCGGCTGAGGTGACCGTCGAGGGCACCACGAAGGATGGGCGGCTACGCCCGGTGATGCGCCACCGGCTCTCCGGCAACGGCTGAGCTGACCCCGCCGTAGTCTCTACGCCGTGGACGACGAGCACCTGCCGAAGCCGATCCGGGCGGTCGAGCACGAACTGACGGCCCTGCTGCGTCGTGGCCGGGCGGTCTCCTGGGAGATCGCCCGGGAGGTGCACCCGAACCTCGAACCGAACACCTACGGCCTGCTGCTCTGGCTGCGCCGCAGTGGCTCGATCCGGTTGACCGAGCTGGCGGGGCGGCTGGGGGTGGGCAAGGGGACGTTGAGCCGGCAGATCAACGGGCTGGAAGCGCTCGGCCTGGTCAACCGCGACCCCGATCCCAGCGATCGGCGGGCCGCGCAGATCAGCCTCACCGAGGAGGGTCAGCGGCGGTTCGACGTCGCCCGGTCCGCCCGGCTGGGCGAATTCCTGCGCGCCCTGGACGGCTGGCCGGCCCGGGACGTCGAGGAGTTCGCCCGGCTGCTCGGCCGGTTCAACGACTCCTGGGTCTGACCGGCGGCGGCGGGGAATGCCGGCGCGGTCCGACGAGTTGTTGCTTGAGGCAACCAACCCCTACGGTTGCTTCAAGCAACTTCTGAGCGGCAGCGGCCTCACCGGCCCCGCCGCTCCACCTCGACTCCACGCGGAGGCAGCAACGATGAGCCAGGCGACAGCGCCCACCCGGGCGACCGGCGTCGACATGACCCACCGACAGATCCTGGAGGCCCTCTCCGGTCTGCTGCTGGGCATGTTCGTCGCGATCCTCTCCTCCACGGTCGTCTCGAACGCGCTGCCGCGGATCATCACCGAGCTGCACGGCGGCCAGTCCGCGTACACCTGGGTGGTCACCTCGGCCCTGCTCGCGACCACCGCGACCACCCCCATCTGGGGCAAGCTCGCCGACCTGACCAGCAAGAAGCTCCTGGTCCAGCTCTCCCTGGGGATCTACGTGCTGGGCTCGGTGCTGGCCGGCGCCGCGCAGGGCACCAGTGAGCTGATCGCCTGCCGGGTGCTCCAGGGCATCGGCGCCGGCGGCCTCACCGCGCTGGCCCAGGTGATCATGGCGACCATGATCGCGCCGCGCGAGCGGGGACGCTACAGCGGCTACCTCGGCGCCGTGTTGGCCGTCGGCACCATCGGCGGCCCGCTGATCGGCGGCGTGATCGTCGACACCTCGTGGCTGGGCTGGCGCTGGTGCTTCTACGTTGGGGTGCCCTTCGCCATCGCCGCGCTGGTCGTGCTCCAGAAGACCCTGCACCTGCCGGTGGTGAAGCGGAAGGCGCAGATCGACTGGTGGGGCGCCACGCTGATCACCGCGGCCGTCTCGTTGCTGCTGATCTGGGTCTCGCTCGCCGGTAACCAGTTCGACTGGACCTCCTGGCAGTCCGCCGCCATGGTGATCGGCGCGCTGGTGCTCGGCGCGTTGGCGATCCGGGTGGAGACCCGGGCCGCCGAGCCGATGATCCCGCCGCGCCTGTTCCGCAACCGCACCATCACCCTGGCCGTCGTCGCGAGCATCGCGGTCGGCGTGGGCATGTTCGGCGCCTCGGTCTTCCTCGGCCAGTACTTCCAGATCAGCCGCGGCCAGAGCCCGACGATGTCCGGCCTCATGACCCTGCCGATGATCCTCGGCCTACTGGTCGCGTCGACGCTGAGCGGTCGGATCATCACCAAGACCGGCCGCTGGAAGCGGTTCCTGGTGATCGGTACGGCGCTGCTCACAGTCGGCTTCGCGCTGATGGGCACGCTCCGGGCCGACACGAGCTTCACCCTGCTCAGCATCTACATGGCGCTGGTCGGCATCGGCCTCGGCATGACCATGCAGAACCTGGTCCTCGCCGTGCAGAACACCGTCGGCACGCACGAGCTCGGCGCGGCCAGCTCGATGGTGGCGTTCTTCCGCAGCCTGGGCGGCGCGATCGGCGTCTCCGCGCTCGGCGCGGTGCTCGGCCACAAGGTCACCGGCTACACGTCCGAGGGCCTGGCCCGGCTCGGCATCTCCGCGTCCAGCTCGGGCGGCGGTGGCGTCCTTCCCGACGTGCACACCCTGCCCGGCCCGATCCGGGCGGTGGTGGAGAGCGCGTACGGCCACGGCGCTGGCGACATCTTCGTGGCCGCTGCCCCCTTCGCGCTGATCGCGCTGATCGCTGTGAGCTTCATCAAGGAGGTGCCGCTGCGGCAGCACACCGGCTCTCCGGTCGGCGCCGAAGTCGAGCAAGAATCAACCATCGGGGCCGGCGCTGATGCCGCCGTCGTCCGTACCGGCGAGCAGAGGTGAGGTAGACAGCCATGAGCGTGGGAGCGCCTGACCGCGAGGACTACGGGCCCCGGACCCGCCCGTTGCCCTTCGAGCGAGGCACGGACGGACCCCGGGTGATCATGGTGGGTGTGGACGGCACCCGCACCTCCGAGCGGGCCGGCTCCTACGCCGCCGGCCTGGCCCGCCGGCAGGGCGCCGCGCTGGTGGTGCTCTTCGTCAGCTCGGCGAGCGGACTGACCGCCCTGGTGCCGGGGATGGACGCGGGCGCGGTGCAGCGCACCCACGACGAGTTGGCCGACGAACTGCGCCGGGAGTGCCGGCGCGGCGCCGAGGAGCTCGGCCTGCCGGTGACCTTCCTGTGCCGGCGGGGCGACGCGTACGGCGAACTGTGCGCGGCGGCCGACGAGTTCCAGGCCGACATGGTGGTGGTCGGCGCTTCCGAGCAGGCGGGTCACCGGCTGGTCGGCTCGGTCGCCACCCGCCTGGTTCGCACCGGCCGCTGGCCCGTCGTCGTGGTGCCCTGATAACCCGTCGCGTTGTGTCAGGTCCGCCGGGCAGGATGCGCGGCATGACGTGGATCGCACCGGAGATCACCCGGACACCTGAACCGTACGTCGGCGACGAGCGCACCATGCTCGACGGCTGGCTCGACTACCACCGACAGACGCTGCTGCTCAAATGCGCCGGGCTGACCGAGGCCCAGCTGCGCACGCCGAGCGTGGAGCCGTCCGGGCTGACCCTGCTCGGCCTGGTCCGGCACCTGGCCGAGGTGGAGGCCTGGTGGTTCCGGGAGAACTTCGCCGGCGAGCCGGTCGACTACCCGTACTTCACCCCGGAGACGCCGGACGCCGACCACGACGTCAGCGCCGCCGACGCCGAGGCCGACTTCGCCACCTTCCATCGGGAGGTGGCGCTGGCCCGGGAGGCTGCCTTCGGCCACTCGCTCGACGAGACCTTCACGGAGGTCGGCGCGAAGAAGCGCACCTTCAACCTGCGCTGGGTCTATGTGCACATGATCGAGGAGTACGCCCGGCACAACGGTCACGCCGACCTGATTCGCGAGCGTATCGACGGCGTCACCGGCGAGTGAGGGCCGCTCAGTAGTTCAGCGCCGCCCGCAGGTAGCGCAGGTCGGCGTGGCCGCCCCAGCGGTGTGCCGACAGGCCGGCGGCCCTGGCGCCCCGGATTGCCCAGTCCTCGTCGTCGACGAAGAGCACCCGGGCCGGCGGGGTGGCCAGTGCCACGCAGGCGGCCTGGAAGTACTCCGGGGCCGGCTTGTGCACCCCGAGCGTCGAGGAGTTCACCACCACGTCCAGCTCGCCGGTCAGGCCGAGCGTGGCCAGGTCGGCGTCGAGCAGGTCGGTGGCGTTGGTGGCCAGGCCGACCTTGATCCCTGCTGCGCGCACCTCCCGGACGAAGTCGAGCACCTCGGTGTCCACCTCGCCCCGGTAGCGCTGCCACTGCTCCACCGCCGCCCGGGCCCGGTCCGGGTCGCCGGCCGGCTCGGCCAGCGCGTCCGCCACGCTTCCCACCCAGTCGGCGTGGCTGACCTGGCCGGTGAGCACAGGCTGGAGCCGGCCCCACCGCATGGCGATCTCGGTGAGCACCCCGTCGGCGAGGCCGTACTCCCGCTCCACCCCGGCGGCCACCGCCGGGTCGAACCGGCGCAGTACGCCGTCCAGATCCAGCAGGAGCGCCGTCGCGCGTTCCCGAGCCACTACCCGTTCTCCTCGCCGCGGCTGTGCCGCTGGTCGTCCTCGTCGGCCCGGTTGAGCCGTTGGCTGATCACCTGGGTGACACCGCTGCGCATGGTCACTCCGTAGAGCGCGTCGGCGATCTCCATCGTCCGCTTCTGGTGCGTGATGACGATCAGCTGACTCTTCTCCCGCAACTGTGCCAGCAGCGTGATCAGCCGGCCCAGGTTCACGTCGTCCAGGGCGGCTTCCACCTCGTCCATGATGTAGAACGGGCTGGGCCGGGCGCGGAAGATCGCCACCAGCATGGCCACCGCGGTCAGCGACCGCTCGCCACCGGAGAGCAGCGACAGCCGCTTGATCTTCTTGCCCGGCGGGCGGGCCTCCACCTCGACGCCGGTGGTGAGCAGGTCCTCGGGGTCGGTGAGAATCAGCCGACCCTCACCGCCGGGGAAGAGCACGGTGAACACCTGCTCGAACTCCCGCGCGGTGTCCTCGAACGCGCTGGCGAAGACCTCCAGGATCCGCTCGTCCACGTCCTTGACCACGGTGAGCAGGTCCCGCCGGGTGGCCTTGAGGTCCTCCAGCTGCTCGGAGAGGAACTTGAAACGCTCCTCCAGCGCGGCGAACTCCTCCAGCGCGAGCGGGTTGACCTTGCCGAGCAGGGCCAGTTCGCGTTCGGCCTTGGCGGCCCGCTTCTCCTGCACCGGCCGCTCGTAGCGGACCGGCTCGGGCACCGGGAGCCCGTCGCGTTCGGCCGCCGCGACGTCGACCTGGGTGGGCGGTACGGGTTGGGTGGGCCCGTACTCGGCGACCAGGGTCTCCACGTCCAACCCGAAGTCCTCGGCCGCCTTCGCCTCCAACTGCTCGATGCGCAGCCGCTGCTCGGCGCGGGCCACCTCGTCCCGGTGCACCTGGCTGGTCAGCCGCTCCAGTTCCGCGCCGAACCGCTTGGCGGCTCCGCGTACCTCCTGGAGCTCCGCCTCGCGGGCGGCGCGTTCCCGGGCCACCGCGTCGCGGTGCTCCTCCGCGGCCGCGATCGAGGTGGTGAGCCGGGTGAGCGCCTCCCGGGCGCCGGCGGCGACGGCCCGGGCGATGCCCGCGCCCCGGGTGCGGACGGCCCGCCGGGCCGCGGCGCGTTCCCGGGCGGCCCGCTCCGCGGTGGCCTGCCGGGCCAGCGAGTCGGCCCGGCCGGCGATCGAGGAGACCCGCTCCTCGGCGGTACGCACCGCGAGCCGGACCTCCATCTCGTTCTGCCGGGCCTGCGGCACCATCGCGGCGAGCTGGTCCCGCTCCTCGGCGGAGGGCTCGGCGTCGACCGGGGTCTCCTCGGCCAGCCGAAGCCGCTCCTCCAGCTCGGCGAGCGCGGCGAGGTCCCGCTGCCGGGCGGCCTCGGCACGGGCCCGGGACTCGCCGAGGCGGTCGGTCTCCGCCTTCGCCGAGCGGGCCGCCGCACCCAGCTCGGCCAGTCTGCGGGCGGCGGCGTTCCGGTGGCTCTCCGCTTCGCGCTTCTCGGCGGCGGCGTGCTGCACGGCCTCCTTGGCGACGGCCACCTCGGCACGTGCCTCGCCAAGCTGGTCGCGCAGCTCCGCGCCGGTCTGCTCGGCGGCGAGCCGGTTGCTGCGAGCCTCCTCGACGGCCGCCTGCACCTCGATGTAGCTGGGCGCCTTGGCCGACCCGCCGGCCGCCGCGTACGCCCCGACGACGTCCCCGTCCGGGGTGACCGCGCGCAGCTCGGGATTGCCGGCGACCAGGTCGGCCGCGGCGGCCAGATCATCGACGAGCACCACGTCGCGCAGTGCCCGGTGCACCGCGGGGCGCAGCTCGGCGGCGCATTCCACCAGGTCGGGAGCCCATCGAGCGCCGTCGGGCACCTTTGGACGCAGCGCGTCGGCGGAACCGGTCATGCCCGGCCCCGCCGGGCTGCCCACCAGCAGGCCGGCCCGGCCGGCGTCGGAGATCTTGAGCAGCCGCATCGCCTCGACGGCCTCGTCCACCCCGCTGACCGCGACCGCGTCGGCGAGGCCGCCGAGCGCGGCGGCCAACGCGGCCTCGTGTCCCGGGGCGACGGTGAGCAGCCCGGCGAGGCTGCCGAGCAGGCCGGGGACGTCGCCGGCCCGGGCGAGCAGCGCGCCCGCCCCGTCCTTGCGTCGCAGGCCAAGGGAGAGCGCCTCCTCCCGGGCCTTCCAGGTGGCCGCGTCCTTCTCCGCCGCCCGCTCGGCGTCGGCCAGCGACCGGACGGTGGCCTGCGCCCGCTCCTGCCCGGCGACCGCCTCGGCGTGCCGGGCGTCCAGGTCGGCGTTGTCCCGGTCCGCCTCGGTGGACTGCGCGGAGACCGCGTCCAGGTCGGCCTGCGCCGCCTCGGCACGGCTCATCGCGTCGGCGTGCGCGACGGCGAGCCGTTCGATCTCCTCGCCGGCGCTGGTGGTCCGGGCCTGGGCCGAGTTGACCTGGCCGGTGAGCCGGGCCATCCCTTCGCGCCGGTCGGCGATGGCCTTGGCGGCGACGACCAGCTCCCGTTCGGCGGCGGCGAGCTGACGCTCCAGCTCCTGGCGGTGCTCCACGGCCTCGGCCAGCCGGATCTGGTCGTCGGTGAGCGCCGCGCGCAGCTCCTCCTCCTGCTCGCGGACCCGCTCGGCCTCGGCCTCCAGCTGGTCCGGGTCGCGGCCGGGCCGCTCGTCGTCGCCGGTGGCGCTCAGGTGCCGCAGCCGTTCGCGGGCGAGCTGTTCGATCGACCGGAAGCGTTCTTGGAGGGCGGACAGCTTGTACCAGGTGTCCTGGGCGGCGGCGAGCAGCGGCGCGTCCTCGGCCAGCGCGGCCTCCAGCTCACCGAGCCGGCCCTGCACCTCGGCGTGCTCGGCCTCGACCTGCTCGCGCCGCTCCCGCAGCGCGGTCTCGTCGGCGATCTCCCGGTCGAGGGTGGTCCGCAGGGTGGCCAGGTCGTCGGCGAGCAGCCGCAGCCGGGCGTCGCGCAGGTTCGCCTGGATGGCGGCGGCCCGCCGGGCCACCTCCGCCTGCCGGCCCAGCGGCTTGAGCTGGCGGCGCAGCTCGGCCGTGAGGTCGGTGAGCCGGTTGAGATTCACCTGCATCGCGTCGAGCTTGCGCAGCGCCTTTTCCTTGCGCTTGCGGTGCTTGAGGACGCCGGCCGCCTCCTCGATGAACGCCCGGCGGTCCTCCGGCTTGGCGTGCAGCATGCCGTCGAGCCGGCCCTGGCCGACGATGATGTGCATCTCCCGGCCGATGCCGGAGTCGGAGAGCAGCTCCTGGATGTCCAGCAACCGGCACGAGTTGCCGTTGATCTCGTACTCGCTCTCGCCGGAGCGGAACATCCGGCGGGTGATGGAGACCTCGGTGTACTCGATCGGCAGCGCGCCGTCGGTGTTGTCGATGGTGAGGGTGACCTCGGCGCGACCCAGCGGCGCCCGGCCGGCGGTGCCGGCGAAGATGACGTCCTCCATCTTGCCGCCGCGTAGCGCCTTGGCGCCCTGCTCGCCGAGCACCCAGGCGATGGCGTCGACGACGTTGGACTTGCCGGAGCCGTTCGGGCCCACCACGCAGGTGATCCCGGGCTCCAGCTTCAACGTCGTGGCGGAGGCGAAGGACTTGAAGCCCTTCACCGTCAGGCTCTTGAGATACACCTTCTCGATCCTTGTCCGGTGGCCGCCGTACCGTCGCCGGCTGCGCGGACCTGGTGAACCCGCAGACTAACCCGGTGGCGGGAGCGGTCGGGCACGCGACCCGCCCCGAAGCGCGCCGGTCGGAAGCGCGGGACGCGAGTGCGAGCCGCCGGCGCTGTTGTTCGAGAGGCGGCGAGAAAGACAAACACCGTTCATGATCGGTACGCCGTCCGACGCGTTTCCGGAAACAACTGGCGCGGTTCCAGCGCCGCCCGAGACAAGATCATAAATAGCCGACCGGGAAAGGGGCCGGACAGCGTTGCGCGCCGGCACAGAGGTGTCGGCGCGCATTTTTGCGATGGTGCGATTCAGTTTTCCGACCCCGGAGATCAGGTCAGCGCCGGCTCGGCCAGACGAAGCAGGTCGTCCGCCTCCGCCGCAGCCGCCGCGAGCCGATCGTTGTCGGCGCGCAGACGCGTGATCTCGAACTCCAGTGCCTGAACCCTGGCACGCAGTCGGGTGACCTCGTCGAGCAGACGCCGGTCGGGCGCTGCACCTACGTGGCCGTAGAGGGCCTTCGCCATGCTGACTCCTTGATATGCGCTGCCGGAAAGGCCGGCCAACGCGCGCCCATTCATACGCGACTGTCATTCCAGCTGTATCTGGGCATGACCGGGCGCGACTGGCGACACCTATATATTGAGCCGCAAACCCCCCTTCGTCAAGTTCTCGCAGGCCGTAGATCATCTCTACGTCGACCTGTCCACTTGTCGGGGGGGCTGCCTCAAGGCACGGACACTCTCTGTCCGGACACCTTTACTGTACGCCCGAATTCCGGGAAGTCCGCACCTTGGCGTCCGACTTCCCCTTAACTCTTCCTTAGCCACGTTGCCGCAGGTAGTGGGCGGGTCGTAGCGTCACTCCGGCCCGCAACCGACCCCGTGGAGGCAGTGCGTGTACGGCTGGACCGACCCGATGGACCCGAACGGCGCCCCCCGGCGCGCCGAGCGGCCGACCGACGAGCCGGACTGGCTGAGGGACCGCCCGGAACCCCGCTCGGCCTACCTGTTCGGTGACGACGACCCTGACCAGCCCGGCGACGAGTGGCACCGCCCGCAGCCCACCGCCCGTTGGCAGCAGGAACCGGCGGCCCCCGCCGAGCCCGCCGACGGCCCGACCGCCGCCTGGCCCGCGTACGAGCCCGCCTACCGGCAGGACGACGAGGCGACCGGCGACTGGCGCGGCAACACCCCCGCCGAGGAGACCACCGGCGGCTGGCCGACCGACACGACCGGTGCGGGCCGTTCCAGCGAGGGCCGGCACCGCTCCCAGCGGCGCTGGCGCCGCCCCCTGGTGATCGGCGGCGCCGCCGCGGCGGCCACCCTCGTGGTGAGCCTCGGCGTCGGCGCGCTCGCCCTGCCCGGCGGAGGCGGCACGGCCAGCGAGCCGACCGCCGTCGACGACACCCTCGCCGCCGCCCCGGCGGTGCCGACCGAGGAGCCGGTGGGCGACAACCTGGTCGCGCCCTCCCCGACCACCGCGCCCAGTTCCGCCCGGCCGAGCCCGACACCTAGCAAGGTCGTCAAGCCCAGCCCGGCGTCGTCGCGCGCCACCGCCGCCTCGCGGCGCAGCACCCCGCGCACCAGCGCGCCGAGCAGCACCACCGGCACGGGCTCCGGCGGCAGCGGCACCGTCAGCGCCCAGGCCCGCGAGGTGGTCGACCTGGTCAACGCCGAACGGGCCAAGGCCGGCTGCAAGGCGCTGAGCATCGACGACAAGCTGATGACCGCCGCCCAGCGGCACAGCCAGGACCAGGCCGATCACAAGAACATGTCGCACACCGGCAGCGACGGCAGCAACGCCGGAGTCCGGCTCGACCGGGTGGGCTACGCCTGGCGCACCTACGGCGAGAACGTGGCGTGGAACCAGAAGACCCCGGCCGCCGTGATGGACGCCTGGATGAACAGCTCCGGCCACCGGGCGAACATCCTGAACTGCGCGTTCACCGAAATCGGCGTCGGCATCGCCAACAGCAACGGACCGTACTGGACGCAGGTCTTCGCGGCGCCGCGCTGACCGCGCGTCGTCCCCGCCCCCGCGCTCGTTTGACCCGGTGAGGTACGCCGGGCCGGAGCGTGGGGGCGGCGTACCGGTGAGGGCGGCGACGGGCCGCCCGGGACCCGGGAGCTGCCGATGCGGATCCGGCCGCGGCGACGCGCCGTCTTATGCCCGCTGCGCCGAATCGCGGCGGCCTGCGTCGCCCTCGTCCTGCTGGTCCCGGCGTACGGCTGCCGGGCCGAGTTCACCCCGCCCGGGGCGCCCACCCCCTGGCCGACCGACCAGGCCCGGCACTGGCAGTGGCAGTGGCAGCTCCACGGCCCGCTCGACCCGGCGGTGGACGCCGACGTCTTCCTGCTCGACCCGGTGGCCACCACCGCCGCCCAGACCGCCGAGCTGCGCTCCCGGAACCGCCGGCTGATCTGCCAGGTGCACATCGGCTCGGTCCGCTCGGACGACCCGGACGCCAGCCGGCTCCCGGCCGCCGTACAGGGCTCCACCGGCCGCCAACCCGGCAGCCGGTGGCTGGACGTCCGGCGGTGGGACGCGCTTGAGCCGGTGCTGGCCGACCGGTTCCGGCTCTGCCGGGGCAAGGGCTTCGGCGCGGTGGCGCTGGCCGACGCCGACGGGTACGCCCAGCGCAGCGGCTTCCCGCTCGACTTCGACGACCAACTGCTGTTCAACCGCCGGCTGGCCCGGCTGGCCCGGTCGCTGGACCTCTCCCCCGGGCTGGTCAACGACGTGCCACAGCTCGCCGCGCTGGCCCCGGACTTCGACTTCGCGGTCAACGAGGAATGCGTCCGGCTCGACCAGTGCGCCAAGCTGCTGCCCTTCGCCGACGCCGACAAACCGGTCTTCCATGTCGAGTACACCGGCTCGACCGACGACTTCTGCGTCACCACCGTCGGCTACGGCTTCGCGTCCATCCGCAAGGACCGGACCCTGAACGCCTGGCGAGAAGCCTGCCCCCTGCCCTGACGCAGCCCCGTCCGCGTCGATCCAGGGAGAATCGTCTGGATCGACGCGGACGGGGTGGGGTGCGGCAGGAGTCAGGACACCGGCACCAGCTCCGGGGCGGGGGCCGGTGGTTCGGTGGGGGTGGGCGCCGAGCGCGGGCGCAGGAAGCGTGGGGCCCACCAGTTGGCGTCGCCGAGCATGGTCATCAGCGCCGGCAGCACCACGCCCCGGATGATCGTGGCGTCCAGCAGGATCGCCGCCGCCAGGCCGATGCCGAGCTGCTTCATGTCGATCGTGCTCAGCGTGGCGAAGATGGAGAACACCCCGACCATCACGATCGCCGCACTGGTCACCACGCCGGCCGAGGACGTGATCCCGTACGCCACCGCGTCCCGGTTGGACATGCCCGCCCGAATGCCCTCGCGGATCCGGCTGACCACGAAGACGTGGTAGTCCATGGAGAGGCCGAAGAGCACCACGAAGAGGAACAGCGGCAGCCAGGACACGATCGCGCCCATCGAGGTGAAGCCGAGCGGCCCCGCCGCCCAGTCGCCCTGGAAGACCAGCACCAGCAGCCCGTACGCGGCGCCGGCGGAGAGCAGGTTCAACGCGATCGCGCTGGCCGCCACCACCACCGACCGGAAGGTGAGCACCATGACCAGGAAGGTGAGCACCAGGACGAAGCCCATCACCAGCGGCAGCTTGTCCCGGACGTGCTGCGCGTAGTCCTCGCTGTCGGCCACGCTGCCGCCGACCGCGTACTCGATGCCGGGGATGCCCCGCAGCTCGGCCGGGACCAGGTCCTCGCGCAGCTTCTCCAGCGACCGCACCGACCGGTCGTCACGGCTGGCATACGGGGTGGCCACGTCGAGCACCGAGACCCGCCGGTCGGCCGACACCTCGATCTTCGGGCCGTCGGCCTCGGTGGGGGCGAACAGCGGATCGCTGGCAGCCCGGGTGGCCAGGTCGGTGAGCGCCGCGCGGACCCGGTCGGCCTGCTCGGCCGGCGCCCGGACGGCCACAACGTGGTTGGTGCCGGTGCTCGGGAAGGCGGCGGTGAGGCGGTCGTACGCCTGCATTGCCGGGGTGGTGCGCGGCAGGTCCTCCATGCCGGGGAACTTCAGCTTCATGCCGAGTGCCGGCGCGGCGAGCGCGAGCAGCAACCCGACCGAGATGACCAGGGTCGGCACCGGGGCACGCAGCGCGGGCCGGAGCACCGCCGGCCAGAGCCGGGGCGAGCGGGGCTGGCCGTGCCGGCCGGCGCGTGGGGCGGTCAGTCGCCAGAGCAGCGGCACCCGGGGGCGGTCGACCCAACGACCGAGCTTGGCGAGCAGTGCGGGCAGCACGGTCAGCGAGCCGACCACCGCGACCGCGACGACCAGGATCGAGCCGACGGCCAGCGACGAGAAGACCACGTCGCCAGCGAGCAGCAGGCCGGCCATCGAGATGATCACTGCGAAGCCGGAGACCACCACGGCGTGCCCGGAGGTCTCCGCAGCGATCTCCACCGCGTCCAGCCCGGAGCGGCCCTTGGCGCGTTCCTCCCGCTCCCGCCGGACGTAGAACAGCGAGTAGTCGACCCCGACCGCCATGCCGATCAGCAGGATCACCGGGGCCGTGGTGTCGGTGGCCGGCACGAGGTGCGAGGCGAGAGTGGACAGACCCATCGCGGCGGCGACCGAGGAGAGCGCCAGCAGCACCGGCACGCTGGCCGCGATCAGTGCGCCGAACGCGACGATCAGGATCGCCAGCGTGACCGGCAGACTGAGCAGCTCGGCGCGCTTGAAGTCCTTGCCCAGGGTGTCGTCGAGGGCCTGCCCGATGGACGGGCCGCCGACCTGCTCGACGCGCAGCTGCGGGTGCGCCTCCTGGACGGTGGCGGTGGCGTCACGGAGCGGCTGCACCCGGTCGGACGCGGTACCCGGGTCGCCGGACATGGTGATCGGCAGCAGCAGCGCCGAGCCGTCCCGGGCGGTCACCGGCGGGCCGATCTCGGCGACGCCGGTGACCGTGCGCAGCCGGGCCGCCGCGTCGTCCGCCGCCACCTTCGCCGCCGCCGGGTCCAGCGCGCCGGCCCGCGACGTGATCAGGACGTTCTCCACGGCCGCGTCGTCGAAGGCGCCGGCATCCACGATCAGGCCGGCGCGCCCCGCCTCGCCGATCGCCTGGTCGCCGCTGGTGGCCTCGTTGAGGCCGGCGGCGTTGCCACCGAGGAAGCACACCGCCACGAAAACGGCCCACAGCGCTATCGCCCGCCACGGGTGCTCGGCGCTCCACCGCGCCATCCGCACCGTCACCGGTCTTGTCCCCATCTCGGGTCCCCCTGTCACGTCAACCCCCTGTCAACGGTGCTGACGTTAGGAGCGTGACGAGGCGGTCACATCGGGGATCGTCCCCCGCCGTCCCCGGAGCCGGTCCACACGGGTCGGCGGGACCGTTCGGGCGGTACGGCGGGCATCAACCCGCGATTCGGACCGCCGCCCGGGTCCAGCCCGGAAAGGTCGGCCGCGACCCGCCGGACCCGACCCCGAGCGACCTCCGGGTCATCCCCGAAGGGAACCCCGGGGCCGGGGCTGGCAGTGTGGGCAGCTGTACGAGGAGCGGTTCATGAACGCCTCCCGGCGGACCGGGGCGCCGCACCGCCGGCACGGCTCACCCTCGCGGCCGTAGACGTTCAACGCCCGGTCGAAGTAGCCGCTCTCACCGTTGACGTTGACGTAGAGGGCGTCGAAGCTGGTGCCACCCTCCTTGATCGCCTCAGCGAGCACGTCGCGGACGTGGCCGAGCAGGCGCTGCGCGGCCGGACCGGTCAGCGCGTCGGTGGGCCGGGTGCCGTGCAGCCCGGCGCGCCAGAGCGCCTCGTCGGCGTAGATGTTGCCCACCCCCGAGATCAGGGTCTGATCGAGCAGAGCCCGTTTCACCTCGGTCCGTCGGCGGCGCAGCGCGGCGACGAACGCCGCGTCGGCGAACTCCGGGTCCATCGGGTCGCGGGCGATGTGCGCGATCTCCGCGGGCAGGTCCGCGCCGCCCTCGCTGACCGAGAGCCCACCGAACGTGCGCTGGTCGACGAAGCGCAGCTCCGGCCCGCCGTCGGCGAACCGGAACCGCACCCGCAGGTGGGTCTCGTCGGGCGTGCCGGGCGGCTGGAACAGCAGCTGACCGGACATGCCGAGGTGCCCGATCACGGCGTCGCCGCTGTCCAGCGGCAACCACAGGTACTTGCCGCGGCGGCGGACGTCCAGCACGGTCCGGTCGGCGAGCACGTCGGCGAAGTGCGCTCCGCCGGGGACGTGCCGGCGGACCGCACGGGGGTGGCGGACCTCCACCGAGGCGATCCGGCGGCCGATGACCCACTGGGCCAGCCCCTGCCGGACGGTCTCCACCTCGGGCAACTCAGGCACGTCGTAGCCCCGTCCCGCGGTCCGCGACGTCGGCCGGCATGGCCTGCGCGAGGTGGTCAGCCTGCTCGGTCTGGGCCGCCCGCTCGGCGCGTTCCATCGGCCCGGCCGGCTCATCGCGGTCGGCCGATCCGTCCCGGCCGGTGCGCCCGTTCGCTCCAGCCTGGCCGTCCCGACCAGACTGGCCGACCTGATCGTCCTGGTCGTCCTCGTCGGCGAGCGTGCGCCAGGCCGCCTCGGCGGCGCGCTGCTCGGCCTCCTTCTTGCTGCGCCCCTCGGCGCCGCCGTACCGGTTGCCGGCCACCACCACCCAGGCGGTGAACGTCTTGAGGTGGTCCGGGCCGGTGCCCTCGATCCGGTATTCCGGCACGCCGAGCCCGAGCGCCGCGGTCAGCTCCTGGAGGCTGGTCTTCCAGTCCAGGGCCGCGCCCCGGCCTGCCGACTCCGCCATCAGCGGGTCGAAGAGCCGGTGGATGACGATCCCGGCGGTGTCCAGCCCGTACTGGAGGTAGATCGCGCCGAGCAGCGCCTCCAGGGTGTCGGCCAGGATGCTCGCCTTGTCCCGACCTCCGGTGGTCTCCTCGCCCTTGCCGAGCAGCAGGTACGCGCCGAGGCCGTCCGGTCCCAGGCCACGGGCCACGTCGGCGAGCGCGCGCATGTTGACCACGCTGGCCCGCAGCTTGGCCAGCTGCCCCTCGGGCAGGTCCGGGTGGTTGTGGAAGAGCGCCGTGGTGATCACCACGCCGAGCACCGAGTCGCCGAGGAACTCCAGCCGCTCGTTGGTGGGCAGGCCGCCGTTCTCGTACGCGTACGAGCGGTGGGTCAGCGCGCGTTGCAGCAGGTCAGGGTCCAGGCTCACGCCGAACGCGGCTTCCAGGTGACCGACGGACGCCCGCCGCCGCTTGTCGTTGCTCATGATGTGCGTACCTCGGTGTCGGTGGAGCGGTCGGTGCGGTGCGTCGCGGCGTCGCCGTCGAGCAACGCGGAGACCAGGGCGGTGGCGTGCCGCCGCCACAGGTGGGCGGCGAGGGCGATGCCGGAGGCGACGTCGGCGGCGCGAGCGGAGCCGTGGCAGACGACCACCGTCCCGGCTACGCCGAGCAGGGCGGCGGCGCGGGGAGCGCCACCAACGACGGGCGGGCCGCCGGCCATGGCGTACGCGCCCTCGATCGCCTTGAGCAGCACGTTACCGGTGAAGCCGTCAGTGACCACCACATCGGCGCGCGCGCCGAGGGCGACGTCGTACCCCTCGACCAGCCCGACGTAGCGCGCCGCTGCGGGCAGCGGCTCGACGGCGAGCAGCGGATCGGTGGCCCGACGGACCCGGTCGCCCTTGCCGGCCTCGGTGCCGACCGAGAGCAGGCCGACACGGGGCTCGGCGATCGAATGCGCCACCGTCGCGTACGCGGCGCCGAGCACGGCGTGCCGGGCGAGGGTGGCCGGGCGGGGCTCCAGCGAGCCGCCGACGTCGAGCAGCACGACCGGCCCGGCGACCCCGGGCAGGGTGGCGACGAGGGCGGGTTGACGGATCTCGGGCCAGCGACCGAGGCCGAGCACGGCAGCGGTGACGGTGGCACCGGTGGCGCCTGCGGAGACCAGGGCGTCGGCGGTGCCGTCGCGGACGGCGGTGACGGCGGCCCGGACGGTGCTCTCCGCGCGGGCGGCGCTGGGATGGTCGGCCATGCCGACGGCGTCGCGGACCGGCCGCACCGTGATCCGGGCACGTTGGGCCGGATCGAGGGCAGCGATCAGCTCGTCGGCGACCTCAGCCGGGCCGACGAGAAGGAGATGCAGGTCAGGGTCGGTGCGCACGGCTCGCAGAGCGCCGTCAACCACGACGGCGGGAGAGTCGTCCCCGCCGAGGAGGTCAACGGCGATCCGCGCGGTGCCCGGCTCCACTGGAACGCCGACCGGAGTGGGCCGGCCGGCGTCGGAGGGAGCCGGGGCACCGGGCGAATGCCAGGGTGCGCGCGCCGCCCGACCTGGGATCGGGGGCGTCACTCGGCGTCCAGGTCAGACCTCGATGACCTGGCGGCCGTTGTAGGTGCCGCAGACGGAGCAGGCGGCGTGCGGCAGCTTCGGGGACTTGCACTGCGGGCACGCGACGGTCGCGACCACGGTCGCCTTCCAGTTCGCCCGGCGGGACCGGGTGTTGCTGCGCGACATCTTGCGCTTCGGGACGGCCACGGTTCTTACTCCTCTGTACGGGTCAGTTGCGACAGGCCCACCCAACGCGGGTCGATCTGCTGGTGACTGTGGTCGGCCGGCAGATCGTCCCAGTGCGTCCCGCATTCGGGGCACAGTCCTGGGCAGTCCTCCCGGCAGAGCGGGTTGGTCGGCAGCGTGAGCACCAACGCGTCCCGCAGCGCCGGCTCCAGGTCGATCAGATCGCCCTGCATCCGGCCCACCTCGTCCTCTTCGGTCGTGGCGTCCGTGGTGCTGTTCTCGTACGCGTACAGCTCCTGGATCGTCACGGCCATCGAGTCGTTGATCTCGCGCAGGCAGCGCCCGCACTCGCCCCGGACGGGACCGGTGATGGTCCCGGAGACGAGCACGCCCTCGGACACCGACTGCAACCTCAGGTCGAGGTCGAGGTCCGCGCCCTCCGGAACGCCGATCAACTCCACACCGAGGTCCGCCGGTGCCGGCACGACCCGCTGGACCGTACGCAACGCGCCAGGCCGGCGCGGCAGGTCCCTCGTGTCGAGGACCAGCGGCGACCTGGGGTCGAGTGTCGATGGCGAGTGTTTGGGCATAGTCAGACTCCGGCCGGTGTGAGGCCGACAAAAAAGGTTACCTGGACGACCGCCGGACCGTCGAACCGGGGGCGACGCCCGCCCAAGAATGTCGGCTGGTGAGGTGCCGCTCAGAAGGGTAGCGGGCGTTCCGCCTCATCCCCACCGAAGGTGCCGATCTCCCGCAGCGCGTGCATCTTGTCGCGGCCACGCTCTATCGAGGCGAGCGCCCTGGTAAGGAACTGCTCGAAGTTGGCCAGCGCGGTGTCGACGTAGTCGTCGACCTCCTCACGCAGGCGCTGCGCCTCGGCCCGGGCCTCGGCGACGATCCGGGCCCCCTCGTGCTCGGCGGAGACGGTGATCTCGTTCACCGAGACGAGGCGGGCGTGTTCCGCCTCACCCTCGCTGATGATCCGGTCCGCCTCGCGCTTGCCGGCTTCCATGATCTTGTCGCGCTCGTCGAGCAGCGCGCCCGCGCGACGCAGGTCGGCGGGGAGGTCGGCGCGCATCTCGTCGAGGGCCGCGATCATCTCGCCCCGGTCGACCATGCAGTTGTTGCGCGACATCGGGACGGAGCGGGCCTGCTCCACCATGGCGATCAGTTCGTCGATGCGATCGAGCGGGTCCACCGGTACCTCACTCCTGTCGTTCGTCGGCCGACCTCCATGATGCGGGCTACGGCCGGTTCCCCGCTCTACCAATCATGTCGTGCCCGCCCCACACCTGCCCGATCCACCCCGACCCGGCGCGTCGCGGCATCGTCACACGACGCGACCGCGCGGGAAAGGGCCCCGGCGATCCTGCACGCACCGGCCGACAACTGTCACAAAGGCCACGATTCAGGATCGCAACCGCGCCGAATGGTCAGGAGCGGGGGCCGAGGCGGGACTGAAGGGCTTCGCGGACCAGGTCGGGGACGTGGGCGGAGATGTCGCCGCCCCACTTGGCCACGTCCTTGACCAGACTGGAGGAGAGGAAGGAGTAGAGCGGGTTGGTCGGCATGAACAGCGTCTCGACGCCGGCCAGCCCGATGTTCATCTGGGCCATCTGCAGCTCGTAGTCGAAGTCGCTGACCGCCCGCAGGCCCTTGATCAGCACGCTCGCCTGCTGGGCCCGGCAGAAGTCGACCAGCAGCCCACGGAAAGACTCGACCCGCACGTTTCCGTACGAGGCGGTCACCTCGCGGAGCATGTCGATCCGCTCATCGACGGTGAAGAGGCCACTCTTCGACTGGTTTATCAGCACGCCGACGATCACCTCGTCGAAGAGCCGGCTGGCCCGTCCGATGATGTCGAGGTGTCCGTTGGTGACCGGGTCGAACGAGCCGGGGCAAACCGCGCGTCTCATGATCGGCGACCGTACCAAAGGGTGGTCTCGCCGTAACGGCGACTGCGCTCGGCCGTGATCCCGTCCACCCACTCGACCGGCCCGGTGCGGCCGGACCGCTCCACCACCACCAGCGCGTCGCTCGCCAGCCAGCCACCGTCGACCAGGGTGGTCAGCAGCGCGGTGATCTCGGCGTCCGGCACCGCGTACGGCGGGTCGGCGAAGACCACGTCGTACGGCCCGCCGTCCGGGCCGGCGGCCAGCACGGTCGCCACCCTGCCGGTCACCAGGCGGACGGCGGGGCCGGCCCGCAGGGCCGCCACGTTCTCGCGGATCACCCGGGCCGCCCGAGGGTCGGACTCGACCAGCAGCACGTGCCGGGCGCCACGGGAGAGCGCCTCCAGCCCGACCGCGCCGGAGCCGGCGTACAGGTCGGCGAAGCGGGCGCCGTCGAGATCGGCCTCGGCCTGGACGGCGCTGAACAGCGCCTCCCGGACCCGGTCGGAGGTGGGTCGGGTGCCGGCGCCGGGGGGCGCGGCGATCCGCCGGCCGCCGAGCGTCCCGGCCACGATCCGGGTCACCGTCTCCTCCTGCTCATGACCCCGACGCTACGCGAGCCGACGGAGACCGCGATCGACACCGCCCGTATCGCCCCAGCAACCACATGATCACGGTTCGTGTATCGATGATCTCATATTCATAACATCAGTCTTAGCTAATCCTGAGCGCTGTATCACGCACGGCGATCTCGCTAGGGTCTGCCGGGTGCCGGCGGGAATCCACCGGCCCACGGCTCGGGAACGCATCCCTCGATCCGGACGTGCAGTGACCGTCCACTGTCGTTCCCGTGCCACGCCCCTAACGCTTCAGCACTCCGGGAGTACCAGTGATCCGTCCGAAGTCTCCGTTCCGGCGTACCGCGGCCGTCGCCGCCGGCGCGCTGATCGGCATCGGCGCCATGACGACGTTCGCCGCGCCGGCCAGCGCCCACCACCCCGAGCCGTCCGGCACCTACTGCCTGGCCGCCGACGGCAAGGCCACGGTCACGTGGAAGGTCGGCAACAGCGAGAACATCGATGCCGAGATCACCTCGGTCAAGTCGACCATCGGCGACGAGTTCACTGATGGCGACCTGAAGGTCGGCGCCACCCTCCCGGCGAAGGGTGGGGACCTCCTCACCGGAACCCAGACCCACACCTTCACCGAGAAGAACCCGAAGATCGAGCTGACCGTCGAGGCGCGCTGGGAGCGTCCGGACCGGATCGTGACCGAGCACCGGACGGTGGCAGCCACCGAGGCCGGTACCTGCGCCGCGGAGCCCACCCCGACGCCGACCGCCACCCCGACGGAGTCCCCCAGCCCGACCCCGTCCCCCACCACCGCGTCTCCGTCGCCGAGCCAGCCGCCGGCCGAGAGCCCGAGCCCGACGCCGACCGTCACGCCGGCGCCGGCCGAGCCGGTGGGCACCGTCGAGTCGACCTGCGACAGCCTCACCTTCACGATCGAGAACCCGGCCGACGGTGAGACCGTCGTCCTGACGCTGACCCCGAACAAGGGCGATGCCAAGACGCTGACCGTCGAGCCCGGCAAGACCGGCTCCGTCTCCTTCGACGCGACCGAGGGCCTCACCGTCACGCCGGCCGCCGACGGCCTTGACGACACCGAGCCGATCGCGTGGGAGCAGCCGGCCGAGTGCGACGAGGGTGAGGGTGGCGGCCTGCCGCTCACCGGCACGAACACCACCCTGATCGCGGGCGGCGCCGTCGTCCTGCTGGCTGCCGGTGCGGGCCTGTTCCTGGTTGCTCGCCGTCGCCGGCTCCGGTTCACCGTCTGAACCGAACCGCGCTGAACCCCGAGGGCGCGTCGACCACCCGGTCGGCGCGCCCTCGGGCGTTTCATCCGCGTGCCAAGCGCCTCGTGGCGGGTCGAGACGTCAGCCCTTCTCCAGGTACTCCGCGCGGTCCTCGTCGACCAGGGCGGTGACCGACGCGGCCAGCGCCGGATGCCGGGTCAGGTCCGGGTCGTCCTCGACCAGGGCGATCGCCTCGGCGCGGGCGTCGCGGATCAGGTCGGCGTCGCGCAGCAGGGACAGCAGCCGCAGGTGTGAGCGGCGCCCGGACTGGGTGGCGCCCAGCACGTCGCCCTCACGACGCTGCTCCAGATCCAGCTCGGCGAGCTTGAAACCGTCGCTGGTGGAGGCGACGGCGTCCAGCCGTTCCCGGGCCGGCGACCCCTCAGCCGCCTCGCTGACCAGCAGGCAGAGCCCCGCCGCGGCGCCCCGGCCGACCCGACCGCGCAGCTGGTGCAGTTGGGAGACACCGAAGCGGTCGGCGTCCAGCACGATCATCACGGTCGCGTTGGGTACGTCCACACCCACCTCGACCACGGTGGTGGCCACCAGCACGTCCAGGTCGCCGGCGGCGAAGGAGCGCATCACCGCGTCCTTCTCGTCGGCCGGCAGCCGGCCGTGCAGCACCCCGATCCGCAGCCCGTGCAGCGGCCCCTCAGCCAGCAGCGGGGCCACCTCGGTCACCGCCAGCGGTGGCCGGCGGCCGTTGTCGTCCACCGGCGGCGGCTCCTCGTCGCTGACCGGCCCCTCTCCGATTCGCGGGCAGACCACGTACGCCTGATGGCTGGCGGCCACCTCCTCGCGCAGCCGGCGCCAGGCCCGGTCCAAAAAGGCCGGTTTCTCGGCGGCCGGCACCACGTGCGAGGCGATCGGCGAGCGCCCCCGGGGCAGCTGGGAGAGGGTGGAGACCTCCAGGTCGCCGTAGACCGTCATCGCCACCGTGCGCGGGATCGGGGTGGCCGTCATCACCAGCACGTGCGGCGGCTGCTCGGCCTTGGCCCGCAGCGCGTCGCGCTGCTCCACCCCGAAGCGGTGCTGCTCGTCGACCACCACCAGGCCGAGGTCGGCGAAGTCCACACCCTCGTAGAGCAGCGCGTGGGTGCCGAGCACGATGCCGGCGGCGCCGGTGGCCACCTCGCCGAGCGCCCGGCGGCGAGCGGCCGCGCCCAGCGAACCGGTGACCAGCTCCACCCGGGTGGCGTGCTCGGCGGAATCCAGTTCGCCGGCCCGCCCGAGCGGCCCGAGGAGGTCGAGCATGCCGCGGTGGTGCTGTGCGGCCAGCACCTCGGTGGGCGCCAGCAGCGCCGCCTGGCCGCCCGCGTCCACCACCTGGAGCATCGCCCGCAACGCCACCACCGTCTTGCCCGAGCCCACCTCGCCCTGCAACAACCGGTGCATCGGGTGCGGGGCGGCCAGGTCGGCGGCGATCTCCACGCCGACGTCGCGCTGGCCGGCGGTCAGCTCGTACGGCAGCCGGGCGTCGAAGGCGTCCAGCAGCCCACCCGGGTGCGCCGGGCGGGGTCGGGCCGGCCAGTCGGCGGCCCGGTGCTTGCGCTGCACCAGCGTCAGCTGGACGGCGAACGCCTCGTCCCACTTGAGCCGGTGCCGCGCCCGGTAGAGATCCTCCTTGCTGCTCGGCCGGTGGATCTCCCGCAGCGCGCTGCCCAACCCGACCAGGTTGCGGCTGGCCCGCACCGTGGCCGGCACCGGATCCTCCGGCGGGGTGAAGGTGTCCAGCACGACCCGCACACAGCGGGCGATCACCCAGGTCGGCACCGCCGCCGCGGCCGGGTAGACGGGGATCAGCGCGCCGGCGAACTCCTCGATCTCGTCGCTGACCGCCGCCTCGCCGTCGCCGCCCTCGCCGAGCAGGACGTACTCCGGGCCGTTGAGCTGGCGCTTGCCCCGGAATTCGGTGACCTTGCCGGCGAACAACCCCCACCGGCCCGGACGCAGCTCCCGCTCGCGCCACGCCTGGTTGCCGAAGAAGGTCAGCGTCAGCAACCCGCCGGAGCCGTCGCCGACGGTCACCTCCAGCAGGTTGCCCCGGCGTTGGCGCATCGGGCGCACCGCGGTGCGCTGCACCTGGGCCAGCACGGTGACCTGCTCGCCGACGTCCAGCGAACGGATGTCGGTGTGCTCGCCACGCTCGTCGTAGCGGCGCGGGAAGTGGTAGACGAGGTCACCCGCGGTGTGCAGGTCGAGGTGAGCGGCCAGCGCCTTGGCCGTCTTGTCCCCGACCAGCTTCTTCAGCGGGGTGTCCACCGTGGCCGGTTCGCTCATTCGACCCCCACCAGGAGCGGATAGTGCGGTTGCCCGCCCGGGAACGCCTGCACCTCGACGAACGGCCAGCGCCGCGCGACGTGCGCGCGGACGGCATCGGTGAGCCCGGCCGGCGCGTCCACCCCGGCCAGCAGGGTGACCAGCTCCCCGCCGCCGCCGAGCATCCGGTCGACCACCGCCGCGCAGATGTCGGTCAGGTCGGCGCCGATGAGGTGCACCTCCCCCTCCACCAGCGCCAGCACGTCCCCCGGGCGGCACGGGCCGGCGACGGTCAGCGCCTCCCGGCTGGCGTGGCAGACCTCGGCGTAGCGGCAGGCGCCCGCCGCCTCGGCCATCGCGATCACGTCGTCCTCGAAGCGGCGGGCGCCGTCACGGACCGCGAGGGCGGCCAGCGCCTGCACCGGCGAGCGCGTCGGCACCACGCTCACCTTGATGCCGTAGCGGTGTGCCTCGCGGGCCGCCGCGCTCGCCACCGCCTCGGTGTTCGGGTCGTTGGGCAGCACCACGACCCGCGCCGCGCCGGTGCTGCGCACCGCGTCCAGCAGTTCCCCCGTGGACGGGTTGCCCGGCACCACGGTGGCTCCCTCCGCGGCGAACAGCCCGGCGATCCCGACGCCGGTGGCCACCACCACGGCGGCCCGACCGTCCGTGGCCGGGCCGGGCGACGGCTTGGGCTGGTCGGCGAAACGGGTCACCGAGATCCGGTACGGGCGGCCGGCGGCGACCCCCGCCTCGACCGCCGCGCCCACGTCGTTGACGTGGACGTGGACGTTCCAGGTGCCCTCCGGCTCGCGCCCGTCGCCGACGACGACAAGCGAATCCCCCAGCGCCGCCAGCGCCCGGCGCATCCCGGCGACCGCCTCGGCCGGGGCGTCGAGCAGGAACTGCACCTCGTAGGCGTACTCCTCGGAGCCGGTCTCCCGGGCGACCGTGGCGGCGGGCCGGGCGGCGCGCGGCGCCGGCGCGGCGCGCACGGCGATCTCCCCGGTGAGCACCTCGACCAGGGTGTCGAGCAGCACGCAGAGGCCCCGGCCGCCCGCGTCGACCACACCGGCGCGGGCCAGCGCCGGCAGTTGCTCCGGCGTGCGGGCCAGCGCCTCGGCCGCCGCCCGCGCGGCGGCC
>NZ_JBSFYP010000047.1:0-52536 GCF_053599835.1 Micromonospora sp. NPDC005163 | reverse complement strand
CCCTGATCCCCTCGCCCGGGCCCGGCCCTCGCGCCCGGCCCGAGCGGTCCGGCGGGGGGCAGGGGTGTGGGCGCAGTGCGGGGGCGGGCCGATCGGCCCGCCCCCGCCTGCTGTAGTACGGCTCAGTGAATCGCGGCGTTTGCGGCCGCCTCCTCCTGGGCGCGTCGTTCGTCCCCGCTGAGGGTGTGCAGGGGCTTTTCCTTGATGAACAGCACGACGATCAGCGCGATCAGCGCGATCGGCGCGCCGATCAGGAACAGGTCGGCGGTGGCGGTGCCGTAGACGTCCTGCACGATGCGCAGCACCGGCTCGGGCAGGGTGGACAGGTCGGGCACCTCGGCGGAGCCGCCACCGGCCGCGGCCGGGCCGAGTCGCTCGGTCGTCAGCGAGGTAACCCGGCTCGCCAGGACGGCACCCAGGGCGCTGACCCCGATGGCGCCGCCCATGCTGCGGAAGAACGTCAGCACGGAGGTGGTGGCGCCGAGTTCCTGAGCGGGCACGTCGTTCTGCGCGGCGAGCACGAGGTTCTGCATGAGCATGCCGACGCCGATGCCCAGCACGGCCATGTAGACCGACAGGACGACGACGCTGGTGTTGGCGTCGATGGTGCCCAGGAGCAGCATCCCGACGGTCATCACGGCGGCGCCGGCCACGAGGTAGGCCTTCCACCGGCCGAACTTCGTGATGAGCTGGCCGGCCACCGTCGACGAGACGAGCAAACCGAAGATCATCGGAAGGCTCATCAGGCCCGCGACGGTCGGCGACTTGCCCAGCGAGATCTGGAAGTACTGGGACAGGAAGACGGTGCCACCGAACATCGCGACACCGACCAGCACGCTGGCGGCGGTGGCCAGCGAGACCGTGCGATTGCGGAAGATGCCCAGCGGAACGATCGGCTCCGCCGCCCGCGATTCGACGAGAACGGCCAGCGCCAGCAGGACCAGACCGCCCAGGACCATGACGGCCGTCCAGCCCGATGCCCAGGGGAACTTGTTCCCGGCGAGGGACGACCAGATCAGCAGCGTGCACACGCCCGCGGTGATGAGGACGGCGCCCAGCCAGTCGATCTTGAACTTGCGGCGAGCCACCGGGAGGTGCAGGGTGCGCTGCAGCAGGACGATGGACAGGATGGTGAACGGGACCCCGATCAGGAAGCACCACCGCCAGCCCAGCCACGACGTGTCGACGAGCAGACCGCCGATCAGCGGACCGGCGATGGTGCCGACACCGAAGACCGCGCCGAAGATACCGGCGTAGCGGCCCAGCTCGCGCGGCGGGATCATCGCCGCCATGACGATCGTGGCCAGCGCCGTCATGCCGCCGGCGCCGATGCCCTGCACGACCCGGCTGATCAGCAGCACCTCGACGTTCGGCGTGAAGCCCGCGATCAGCGAACCCACCACGAACAGCCCCAGCGACAGTTGGATCAGCAGTTTCTTGCTGTAGAGGTCGGCCATCTTGCCCCACAGCGGCACCGTCGCCGTCATGGCGAGCAGTTCGCTGGTGACGATCCAGGTGTAGACGGTCTGGCTGCCGTTCAGGTCGGCGATGATCCGCGGCAAGGCGTTCGCCACCACCGTGGAGGCGAGGATGGACACGAACATGCCGACCATCAGGCCGGAGAGGGCCTGGAGAACCTCCCGACGCGACATGCGCGTGCCGACGTCGGCAACGTCAGCGGGCGGGGCGGTGGTGGTCATTGACGCTCCCTTTTCGGGGTCTTGATCGGAGTGGCTGCCCCCGGAACCTGATGCACCGGGGGACTGGTGGTCAGGACTGGTGTGGTGGATCCGGCAGGCCGGCGGCGACCGTGGCGAACGCCTCGTCCACGAAGTCGCGCAGGGGCCGGCTGTCGTCGGCGGCCCAGCGCAGCATCGCGGTGCGGAAGGTGGCACCGGCCACCGCGGTGACCAGCGCCGGGTGGCCGTGCTCGGGGTCGACGCCGAGGCGGGCGGCGAGGGCGGTGACCATGCCCCGCTCGGTCTCGATGTTCCCGGTCATCAGCCGGGGCACCAGCGCGGGGTTCTGTGTGATGACGGCCAGCCGCAGCCGCCACAACTCCCGGTCGGCCTGCATCGTGTCGATCGCCTCGTCGAGGGCGAGTCGAACGGCCTGCAACGCGGGCACGTGCGGTGGGGCGGCGGCCAGTCGCGCCACCACCGGTGTGCCGTCGAGCGCCGGGTCGTCGGTGAGCGCCTCGTCCTTGCAGGTGAAGTAGTTGAAGAAGGTGCGCGAGGAGACGTCGGCGGCTTCGCTGATCTCCTCGACCGTCACGTGCTCCAGGCCCCGTTCGGCGACCAGGCGCAGCGCGGCGGCGGTCAGCGCGGCCCGCGTCTGCCGCTTCTTGCGGTCGCGACGCCCGGTGGCGGCCTGGTCGGTATCGGTCACCCGGGGAGGCTAGAAGGCAAGTTGCGTACCGTGCAAGTTTTTATTCTGTGAAGTGATGTTCGTGACCCGCCCGATCCGCTCGACCGGTGCGGGGCACGGCGCCGGTGGTCTCCAGGATGAGCGCGGCGACCAGATCCGGGTCGTCGCTCATCGGTACGTGCCCGCAGCCGGGCATCGTCACCACCCGGGCCGCCGGCAGGCCGGCCCGGGCACGCTCGGCCTGGTGTACGCCGAAGATGCGGTCGCAGTCACCCCAGCCGATGGTCACCGGCACCGCCGCGTCGGCCAGCCGGAGACCGTCGAAGCGGTAGTCGCGGGCGGCCCGGGCCACGGCGCTGAAGCCGAGCCCACGCCGCAGGGCGAGCGCGTCGCCCAGCGCGCGGTCGGCGTCCAGCAGCCGTGGGCGGGCCACCAGCGGCGCGAAGCACATCGCCCGCAGGTACGCCGACCGCAACGCGACCCGCATGATCGGGGTGGGCAGGTACGAATTGGCCCGCAACATCGTGAGGATGGCCAGTGCCCGCCGGCGCTCAGCGGTGGTGAAGAACCCGGCGGGGGAGAAGGCGGTGGCCGAGGCGACCGCCCCGGTCGCGGCGAGTTCCAGGCCGATCGCCCCACCGAGGCTGTAGCCGGCCACGTGCGGGCGCTCCAGCCCCCACCCGGTCAGGATCGGCAGTATCCCGGCGACGGTGGCCGCCATGTCGGCGGGCATGCCCGCGTCGGGCACCGGAGAGTTCCCGAAGCCGGGCAGGTCGAGCGCGATCACCTCGTGGTGGGCGGTGAGCAGGTCGAAAACCGGCTCCCAGGCCTGGTGGCGGTGACCGATGCCGTGGATGAGCACGAGCGGTTCACCGCTGCCCGCGCGGCGAAAGTGAACTGTCATGACTACCCTTCCACGGAGGTCTGGCTCCATCACTTCTCCGGTAGCTCGGGCACGGAACCGGTTCGGCTGCCGGTGGCCAGGGTGGATCGCCCACGCCGGTGATCCGTACGCCGCCCCACGGGTCGACCTCGGCCAGCCGGGTGGGCCGGACCCGGTCGGCGATGCGCAGCTCGACGTCACGCCGGCCGGAGCGCAGCAGTTGCGCCACCTGCGGGTCGGGCTCGATTCGTCCACCCCAGTGGTAGCGGCCGTCGACCGGCTCCCACCGCCCGCTGAGGTGCACCCGGACGGTGGTGCCCGCGAGGCTCGCCGGGCCGTGGTAACTCACGCCGCCACCCGGTGCTGATGATTCGCTCGCTGACGCACGCTCATGGCGTGATCCGTTCGTGGGCGCGGGTGAGCTCGCGGGGCAGGTCGGCGCTGGCCCGTACGCCCTCGATCCCGTTCCACAGCAGAGCGGTCAGGTAGTCGGTGAGGGCTGCCCGGCTGATCGGCTGACCGTGCGTGGTCCACCAGTCGCCGACCGCCTGCACGAAGCCCACCAGGCCGTACGCCCACGGCTCGGCGGGGCCGGCGTCCAGCCCCAGCGCGCGCAGCCGGTCGCCGATCACGCGGGCCAGCCCGGCGGCGACCTGCTGGCTGGTCCCGGCGACGACCTGGTGGATGCCGGGATGACCGGACTGGTGCATCAGGAACCGGTAGAGCGTGGGCTGCGCCTCGATCACCCCCAGGTAGGCGTCGATCGTCGCCTGCACCAGGCCGCGTTCCTCGCGGACCTGCTCCACCGCGGGCGCCACGGTGTCGATGATCCGGGCCGCCACCACCTCGCTCACGGCGACCCAGAGTTGCGACTTGTCGGCGAAGTAGCGGTAGAGGACCGGCTTGCTGACGCCGGCGGTGGCGGCCACCTGGTCCATGTCGACCTCCGGCCCGTACCGCAGCAACGCCTGCACAGCGGCCCCGATCAGTTCCCGCCGTCGTTGCTCACGATGGTCGGCCCACCGGTCCCGGCGGCCGTTGCCCTTCGCCTTCCGGCCCTCGTCGGCGGCCGGGGCTGCCGGATTGGATCCATTGACATCTTTGAGCGGCGATTGCATGCTACTACTCGTAACAGTTACCTGACGTCACGTCAATATGGAGGGGCCATGGACGCGACACCGGCGGAATCGGAGCGCACCGCCGTCGCCGAGCGACTGCTCACGTCCTCGCTCCGCACCAGCTACGACCCGGTCGTCGAGATCGACTGGGACGCTCCGCACACTCCGGGCGCCTACTGGCTCCCGCCGCACCGCAGCAGCCTCTACGGCACGCCGCTGTGGGAGCAGCTCAGCGAGGAGCAGCGCGTCGAGCTGACCAAGCACGAGGTGGCCAGCGCGGCCAGCGCCGGGCTGTGGTTCGAGACGATCCTCATGCAGATGCTGATCCGGGAGTACTACGGCGCCGACCCGACCAGCCGGCAGGCCCAGTACGCGCTGACCGAGGTCGCCGACGAGTGCCGGCACTCCATCATGTTCGGCCGGCTGATCGAGGCGATGGGCTGCCCGGTCTACCGGGCGAGCACGGTGGACCATCACCTCGGGCGCTTCCTCAAGGCCACCGCCAGCGGCCCCCGGATGTACGCCGCGATCCTCATCGCGGAGGAGATCCTCGACGCGTTCCAGCGCGAGATCATGGCCGACGAGTCGCTCCAGCTGCTCATCCGGATGGTCTCGCGCATCCACGTGGTGGAGGAGGCGAGACACGTCCGGTTCGCCCGCGAGGAACTGGCCGCCGCGGTCGCGGCCACCGGCCCGGTGGGCATGGCGTACGCCCGCCTGCTGGTCGGTCGTGCCGCCGGCACGATCGCCAACCGCCTGGTCCATCCAGACGCGTACGCGGCGGTGGGCATCCCACCGGCGGTCGGCCGGGCCGCCGCGCGCGCCAACCCGCACTGGCGCGCCACCCTGCGCTGGTCGGCGGAGCGGGTGCACACCCATCTCGCGGGCGTGGGTCTGGTGGCCGGGCCGGGCCGTCTGCTGTGGACCCGCGCCGGGCTGATCTGACCGATCGACACCCGATGGTCACCGGGGCGCTGCCCACATCAGGCAGCCGCGTCAGGCCCGTCCGATCCGCGGCTCCTGGCGATCGGTCAGCCGCAGCCCGACGCCGCGTACGGCCTCGATCGTGGCGCCGGTGCCGAGCTCGTGCAGCTTGCGTCGTAACCGCTTCACCAGCGACTGTACGTCCGCCTTGCGCTCGCGCCCTTCGTCGCGCCAGACCGACCGGTGTAGCTCGGCGTAGCTCCAGACCCGAATCGGCACGGTGGTCAGGCAGATCAGCAGGTCGTGTTCGAGTCGGGTCAGGTCGACCTCGCGGTCCTGACAGCGGGCGGTGGACCGGTGCGAGTCGATGACCAGGGCGGAGCCGGCCGCGACGGCGGGCGCTGGCGGGGGCGGTGTGCCGGCGGGCTGCTGTGGAGTCGCGATCAGCCGGCGCAGCTCGTCGAGGTCGGCCACCAGCAGCAGCGGTGCGATGCCCTCGAGCTGCTCCGCGAGCCGGATCCGCTCGGTCGGCGACGAGGTCACCGCGATCAGCAGCGGGAACGGCTCGTCGACCGGCTCGGACCCGTCCAACGCTGCCTCGTCGTCCTCGGCCACAGCACCCACCCGGGATCCATGGGCATCATCCTGCCCACCTCGCGTCATGGTCCTGACAGTGTTGGGCAAGCGTGCCGCCAGCCTGGCAACCGTTAGCGACAAGTTGCTCACGGCAAGTTCTTGATCGTCCGTTCTTCTCGATCATAGTGTCCACTCGGGCAACCGGCGTGACCCGCGCGGTGTATGGGGAGGCATGAAGGGTTCGTCCGCTCGGTTCCATCGAGGCGGATCTCCCGCACCCTCACCATGGCCCATTTTTCACCCTGGGTTGTTCTGAGGGACGCAGCACCGATGTTCAGACGTCCACAATGGAGGCGCACAGCCAGATCAGTGGTGAGCGCTGGTGCGGCGATGATCCTCGCCGCGACATGTCTGGCCAGTATCGGCTCGGGCGCGCAGGCGGCGCCCGGCGGGACGGGGGCCGGCGCCGCTCCGGGGGACAAGATCCGACCGGAGCTCGCGAAGCAGCTCCAGGCCAAGAGTGCAGGGGACTTCTGGATCCGGTTCAAGGACCGGGCGGACTTGAGCAAGGCCAGCGCCATCAAGGACTGGTCCAAGCGCGGCACGGCGGTCGCGGAGGCACTGCGCAAGACGGCCGCCGACAGCCAGGGCAAGATCCGGGCCGAACTCGACGGATCGGGCACCAAGTACCAGACCTTCTGGGCGACCAACGCCATCAAGGTGAGCAGCGGCTCACTGGCGATGGTGCAGAAGTTCGCCGCCCACTCGGAGGTGGAGGGTCTCTACGCCCCGGTCGCCTACAAGGTTCCCGAGGTCACCAAGGGCACCGACGAGAAGACCGTGAACGCCCTCGAGTGGGGCATCGCGAACATCAACGCCGACGACGTCTGGAGCCAGTACGGCGTCACGGGCGAGGGCATCACCATCGCGAACATCGACACCGGGGTCCAGTTCGACCACCCGGCGTTGGTCGGCTCCTACCGCGGCAACAACGGCGACGGCACGTTCGACCACAACTACAACTGGTTCAACGCCGCCGGGACGTGCGCGACCGCGCCCTGTGACAGCAATGGCCACGGTACGCACACGATGGGCACCATGGCCGGCTCCGACGGCGCGAACCAGATCGGTGTCGCTCCCGGGGTCAAGTGGATCGCGGCGAACGGCTGCTGCCCCAGCGACGCGGCGCTGATCGAGTCGGGTCAGTGGATGCTCGAGCCGATGGACCTCAACGGCCAGAACGCGGACGCGAGCAAGCGACCGAACATCATCAACAACTCGTGGGGCAGCCAGAACCCGTCCAACGAGCCCTTCATGGAGGACGTGACGCTGGCCTGGGCCGCCTCCGGGATCTTCGGGGTCTGGTCCAACGGCAACAGCGGACCGGCGTGCCAGACCAGTGGTTCGCCGGGCAGCCTCGTCAGCAACTACTCGACCGGCGCGTACGACATCAACAACAACGTCGCTGGCTTCTCGGGCCGGGGTGTCGGACAGAACGGCGAGATCAAGCCCAACATCTCGGCGCCGGGCGTGAACGTCCGGTCGAGCATTCCGGGCAACGCCTACGGCAGCATCAGTGGCACGTCGATGGCCGCTCCGCACCTCGCGGGCGCGATCGCCCTGCTGTACTCGGCGGCCCCGTCGCTGGTCGGTGACATCAACGCGACCCGTGCGCTGCTCAACGGCGCCGCGATCGACAAGGCCGACGACCAGTGCGGTGGCACCCCGGCGGACAACAACGTCTACGGCGAAGGCCGACTGGACGCCCTCGCCCTGCTCAACGCCGCCCCGACCGGCGACACCGGCACCCTGGCCGGCACGGTCACCGACGCGGCCACCGGCAGCCCGATCGCCGGTGCCACCCTGACGCTCACCGGACCGACCGGCCGCGAGGTGTCCACCGGCGCCGACGGCAAGTACTCGACCACGCTTCCGGTCGGTGACTACCAGGTCGCCGTGGCGGCGTTCGGGTACGGCAGCACGACCAAGCCGGCGACCGTCACCGACGGCGCGACCACGACGCTCAACGTCGCGCTGACGGCGGTGGCGAGCGTCAACGTCACCGGAGCGGTCACCGACGGTTCCGGACACGGCTGGCCGCTGTACGCCAAGGTCACCGTGACCGGCGTGTCGGGCGTGTACGACTACACCACGCCGGCGAACGGCCGCTACAGCATCAAGCTGCCGGCCGGGCAGACCTACACCCTGACGTACGAGTCGCAGTACCCGGGCTACCAGACCGTCACCAAGGAGGTGGTGGTCGGCTCGCGCAACGTGACCGCCAACGTCGCGGTGCCGGTGAACACCAACACCTGCACGACGGCGCCCGGCTACACGTTCGGTTCCGACGGTGAGTACGAGACCTTCGACGGCGCCACCGTGCCGGCCGGCTGGTCCGTGGTGGACAACAAGGGCAACAGCCAGGTCTGGAAGTTCACCGACGACGGCAACCGCGGCAACCTGACCGGTGGCACCGGCAACTTCGCGGTGGTCGACAGCGACGCGTACGGCGCCGGCGGGAGCCAGGACACCTCCCTGGTCAGCCCGGTGGTCAACCTGACCGACGTCACGGCCCCGGTCATCCGGTTCAACCAGGACCTCAACCAACTGGCCGACGACACCGGCGATGTCGATCTGAGCATCGACGGCGGTGCCACCTGGACCAACGTGCTCCGGCAGGAGACGGACGTCCGGGGTCCGAAGGTCACCGAGATCCCGATCCCGCAGGCGGCCGGTAAGGCGCAGGTCCAGGTGCGGTTCCACTACTACGACGCCTCGTACGAGTGGTGGTGGGAGGTCGACAACGTACTGATCGGCAGCCAGGTCACCTGCGTGCCGGTCGACGGCGGTCTGGTCGTCGGTCACGTCCGTGACAAGAACGACAGCAGCTACGTCAACGGCGCCACCGTCACCAGTGCCGACCGGCCCGCCGAGAGTGCCGTCACCGTGGCGACCCCGGACGACCCAGGGCTGCCCGACGGCTTCTACTGGCTCTACTCGACCCTGACCGACACGCACAAGTTCACCGCGAAGGCCGGCAACTACGTCAGCCAGAGCAAGCAGGTCGACGTCCAGGCCGACTGGGCGACCGCCGCGAACTTCCAGCTCGCGGCCGGCCGGCTGTCGGTGGCGCCGGACCAGGTGAGCGCGACGGTGCAGATGCCCAACGGCAAGGCCAGCAAGACGTTCACGGTGACCAACACCGGCGGGGCGCCGGTCGAGGTCGAGTTCAGTGAGCGCGACAACGGGTTCGAACTCCTCCGGGCGGACGGGTCCCGGATGACCAGGCAGCAGGTGCTCGGAGCCACCGGCGCACCGGAGCAGCGGCTCACCGTCCCGACGTCGTTCGCCGCCAAGGCGTCCGGCAAGGCGGCCATGGCGGTCCCCGCCGCGGTCACCCCGCAGGCCGCACCGTGGACGGACATCACCGACTACCCGGCCAACATCATGGACAACCGGGTGGTGACGCTGGACGGCAAGGTCTACTCGATCGGCGGTGGTGACGGGTCCAGCTCGACCACGAAGAACTACGCCTACGACGCGGTTGCCCAGACCTGGACGGCGATCGCCGATCTGCCCGGCGCCCGCAACGCCCTGGCGGTGGGCGTCGTGGACGGAAAGATCATCGCGACCGGCGGCTGGGCGGACGGCGGCCCGGACGCGGCCACCTGGTCGTACGACCCGGCGGCCAACACCTGGACGGATCTGGCCGACAACCCGGCGCCGAGAGCTGCCGCCGGGCAGGCTGTCGTCGACGGCAAGCTGTACGCCATCGGTGGCTGCACCACGGCGGCCTGTACGCCGATGTCGAACACCGTCGTCCGGTACGACCCGGGCAGCAACACCTGGGAGACGATGGCGAACTACCCGAAGTCGGTGGCCTTCGCCTCCTGCGGCGGGATCGACGGCACCATCTACTGCACCGGCGGCAACGACGGGGCCGCCGCGCAGAAGGCCAGCTACTCCTTCGACCCGGGTGCCAACACCTGGACCGCCATCGCCGACGCGCCGGTCGACAACTGGGCCAGCTCGTTCGCTGTCGCCAGCGGCAAGCTCCTCGTCGTCGGCGGTTCGCAGGGCGGGGCCATCAGCAACGCCGGCTTCGCCTACGACCCGGGCACCAGCTCGTGGTCCAACCTGCCGAACTCCAACACCGCGCGGTACCGCGGTGGCGCGGCGTGCGGCTTCTACAAGATCGGCGGCTCGTCCGGCAGCTTCAGCGCGGCGCCGGACAGCGAGGTGCTGCCGGGCTTCGAGGGTTGCGCCGAGGCGGCGGCCGATGTCAGCTGGATGACGATCGACAAGTCGGCGGTCACCCTGACGCCGGGTCAGAACGTCACGGTCACCGTCGGGATGACGGCGAACGTGGACCAGCCGGGCACCTACTCCGGCTCGGTCGGCATCAAGGAGAACACGCCGTACACGGTGGCGCCGGTGGCGGTGACCATGACCGCGACGCCTCCGAAGACCTGGGGCAAGCTCATGGGCACGGTGACCGGGACCAGCTGCCAGGGTGCGACCTCGCCGATTGCCGGCGCGGTGGTCCAGGTCGACTCGTGGGCGATGTCGTGGACCTTCGCCACCGACACCCAGGGCAAGTACGCCTACTGGGTGGACCGTCGCAACAACCCGCTCACGATGATCGTCGCCAAGGACGGCTGGAAGCCGCAGACCCGTCAGACGAGGATCGACACCACCACGCCCACGGTGGAGAACTTCGGGTTGTCGCCGATCCGGTGCTGAACGCCTGACCGGTAAGTGACAGATCCGGCCCGCCTCGTCGCTGACCAGGCGGGCCGGACCATGTTCGTCGGCGGTCAGACCGGGGCGAGCCGGAAGCCGACGCCGCGGACCGCGTGGATCGTCGCCGCGGCGTTGAGCCGGACGAGTTTGCGGCGTACCCGGCGGATCACGGAGTGGATGTCCGAGCCGCGGCCGAGGTGCCGGTTGCCCCAGACCTCGAGATGCAGTCGCTCGTAGGTCCAGACCTGCCCGGGCGCGTCGACCAGGCAGAGCAGGACGTCATGCTCCAACCGGGTCAGGTCGATCTCCCGGTCGCGCCACCGCAGCACCCGGCGGTCGGAATCGACGGCCAGGTCCGGCGGTGGCGGCGCCTGCGGGCTCTGCGCCACGTCGGGCACCACGCTCTGGGCGGTGGGTATCACCGTGGTGGCGGCCGGCATCTCGACCACCCCGAGAAACTCCCGAGCCTGATCGACATTCGAGACGATCAGGAAGGCGTCACTCCCGCCGAGCAGCCGGGCCAGTTGCCTGCGCTCGGCCGGCGTGGACGCGATGCCGATGACCAGGGAGGCGACCGGAATCCCCTGCATTTTCCCCAACCCCTTCCGGTTCCCCAACGTGCTCCGGATGGTTTTCGCACCGCCGACCGAAACATTGCTTGATCGGCGTCCTGACCTTAGTGGTATTGCGTCTCGGCAGGGTAAAACATAGTTGCATGCAAGCATATGAATGACCCTTCACGCTTTGCATAAGTCATTCGAGATGACTTGGCCGGGTTTGCTGGTGAATTTGGGAAATCGACGCGTTGCGGCGTCCGTTGGCCGGTCGCCGTGCCCGGCGCGGTCCACCCGTTCTCCTCTGGCCCTGGCCGGGAACTGTGACAGAACGAAGACAATCCGCGGACGGCGTCCGGATCTGGCGGCACGACGATGGCCGGTATGTCCCTCGGATCGTCATACATCGGACGGTCGGCGCCCGCCCCGCGGCCGGCGCCACCGCTGCCACATGTCCGCGCAGCCGCGCCGCTGGGCCGGCTGCTGCTCGGGGCGGCCGTCGGCCACCTGCTCGCCCTGGGCCTCACCTACGCCGTGTTCGTGCGCACCCACCCCGGTCAGTGGCTGGACGGTCTGCTCCTGCCGCGTGCCGAGCGGGGCGGGGGCTACGAGCAGCAGACCGTCCTGGTCGGTCCGGCCCGGACCGTGCTGGCCACCTTCGGCAGCCCGACGCTGCTGGCCGCCATGCTCGGCACGGTGCTGCTGGTGGGAGTGCTCTGCCGACGGATGCTGGCGGGAGTGGTGGGCGTCGGCATGGTCCTCTGCGCGGTGGTGGTGGCCGGCCCGGCGAAGTCGGCCCTTGCCCGCCCGGACTTCCAGATCGTCAGTTCCAGCACCCACAACAGCTTCCCCAGTGGTCACGTCGCGGCCGCGACGGCCCTGCTGCTGGCGTTCATGCTGGTCGTGCCCGGGTGGGCCCGAGGCTGGCTGGCGGTGCCGGGCGCGGCAGGTGTCTCGGTGATCGCCTCGGCCACCATGATCGCTGGCTGGCACCGGTTCAGTGACGCTCTCGGCGGCGTCCTGCTGGGTGTGACGCTGTTCTGCCTGGCCGCGGCGGCGTTGGCGGGTCGGCGCGGTGACGCCGGTCCGGGCGCCGGTCCGCGCCGCGAACCGGGCGGCGCGGTGGGGCGCGGGCTGGTCGGGGGAGCGGTGGGGCTGGCCGTGCTGCTCTGGGTGCTTCTGGTGGTGCTGCCCGGTCTGGCCGCATCGGTGCAGCCCGGGCTGCTGGTCGCCATCGTGGCGGTGACCGCGGCGACGATGGTGGCGGTGGGCTCGGTGGTGTTCCTGGTGCGGTCGGCGAATTTCGTCGTCCCGCCCCGCCTGTGGCAGCGCGCCCAGCGGCACGCGACGGCGACCAGCCGGGACGGCGGGGCCCCGCAGGGGTGAGACGCGACCGTCCGGCCATCGACCGAACGCTAAACCTATTCATGATGGGATACTTGCCGACATGTCTCAGGTCCTGCTGATCGAAGACCACCAGACGGTGCGCGACGGGTTGCAACTGGCGCTCACCCGACAGGGCCACACCGTCGACGCCGTGGCCACCGGTGAGCAGGGGTTGGCGCGGCTGCGGGTGGCCTCGTCCGACGTCGTGGTCCTCGATCTCATGCTGCCCGGAATGGACGGGTTCGAGGTCTGTCGCCGAATCCGGCAGCTCGGCGACCTTCCGATCATCATGCTCACCGCCCGCAACGACGACATGGACGTGGTGGCGGGGCTGGAAGCCGGCGCCGACGACTACGTGGTCAAGCCCGTGCAGGCCCGGGTGCTCGAGGCGCGGATCCGGGCGGTGCTGCGGCGGACCGCTGGCGAGTCGCGGCGCACCGGCGGCGAGCGGTCCGGCCTGGAACAGCACGGTGCCCTCACCATCGACCGGGCCGCGCTCGTGGTCAGCAAGGAAGGGCTGCCGGTCAGCCTCGCCCCGACGGAGCTGCGCCTGCTGCTCGAGCTCGCGCAGACTCCTGGCCAGGTGCTGAGCCGTCAGCAACTGCTGGAGGCCGTGTGGGAGCACGGTTACCTCGGCGACTCGCGGCTGGTGGACGCCTGTGTGCAGAGGCTGCGCGCCAAGATCGAGGACGACTCGTCGGCGCCGGTCTTCATCCAGACGGTCCGCGGTTTCGGGTACCGGTTCGGGCCGCTGTGACGCCGTGGCGCTGGACCGGTGGCCGAGCGTCGGGCCTGCGGGTCCGGCTGCTGCTGGCCTTCGTGTTGCTGGGCGTGACCACCACCGCGGTGGTGGCCAGCGGAAGCTACTTCCAGGCCCGGACGGTCATCCTCCAGCAGGCGCAGGACGCCGCGGTGGCGTCGCTGACCGATCAGCTCAGGCAGGCCTACCCGGTACGCCGACTCCCGCCGTCCCAGGGGGAACTCGACACGATGGCCCAGCTCCTCTCCGACCGGGAGGGGTACGCGGTGGTCCTCTACGGTGACATGCGGGCGCAGGGCGCTCAGGTGCCCGAGCCGCTCACCCCGGAGCTGCGGCAGGCGGTCGGGGATGGCGTCATCGCCTGGCAACGCGTCTCGCGAGGCGGAGAACCCGTGCTGCTCATCGGGACCCAGCTGAAGATCGACCGGACCGATGGCGGGTCGGTGCCGTCCGGCGTGGAGGTCTACTCGGTGCGCAGCCTCGCCTCCGAACAGCGGAGCATCGACCGGCTCGCCACCCTGGCGTGGCTCACCGGCGGGCTCTCCCTGGTCCTCGCGGTCCTGCTGGCCCTGCTGGCCGCCCGGGGAGTGCTGCGCCCGGTCCGCGAGCTGGGCCGGGCGGCGCGCCGGCTCGGTGAGGGCGACCTGACCACCCGGCTGGCGGTGCGGGGCGTCGACGAACTGGCCGACGTGGCGCGGACCTTCAACGACACCGCGGGGACGCTGGAGCGGCAGGTCGGTGAGCTGCGGCGGATGGAGGCCGACGGCCCGACGCTTCGTGGCCGACGTGTCGCACGAGCTCCGCACGCCACTGGCCGCGATGACGGCGGTCACCGACGTGCTCGACGAGGAGGCGGACCGGCTGCCCGGGGATGCCGGCCGGGCCGCCCGGCTCGTCAGTCAGGAGACGCAGAACCTCACCCAGCTGGTCAACGACCTCATCGAGGTCAGCAGGTTCGACTCCGGCACCGCGCGGCTCGCCCTCGACGACATCGACGTGGCCGCGGCGGTGACCGCGACCCTCCGCGTCCGGCGCTGGGCCGATCGGGTGCGGGCGGAGCTGCCGTCCGGAGTCTTCGCCCGCCTGGACCCCCGCCGGCTGGACGTCATCGTCGCCAACCTGGTCGGCAACGCGTTCCGGCACGGCGCCGAGCCGGTGTCCGTGCGCCTGCGCGCCGAGCCGGACTGGATCACGATCGAGGTCCGCGACCAGGGGCCCGGCCTGGACCCGGAGGTGCTGCCGCACGTCTTCGACCGCTTCTACAAGGCGGACACCGCCCGGACCCGCTCGGAGGGCAGCGGCCTCGGCCTCGCCATCGCGTGGGAGAACGCGCGCCTGCACCAGCACGCCGGGCAGGCCGGAAGTCTCGTCGCGGGCAACAATCCGATGGGCGGCGCGGTGTTCACGCTCCGGCTGCCGCGCGTGGCCACGGACGTGGCGGACGCCGGAGGCGTACGGTGACCGGCCGCCGGGCCGGCCGGGCCTTGCTCGCCGGCGGGCTCCTGGTCACGCTGCTCGCGACGGGCTGCGGGGTTCGGCCCAGCGACGTCATCACCGGCCGCTCCGCGACGACCGGCCCAGCCGCGGGCGCCGCCCTCTACCTGCTCTCGCACGGACGACCCACGCTGGTCATCCGGGACACCAAGGCACGCAGCGGCGTCTCGCCGGAGAAGACGCTCGGCATGCTGGCGGCGGGCCCGGACGAGTCGGAACGGAGCCAGGGCTTCGTCAGCGAGGTGCCGGCCGGTCTGGTCCCGGCCTCCCTGGTGACGTCGAACGCCGACGGATCCGGCGGCACGGTGACGATGACGGGTGCCGTGCTGCCGCTGTCGGCGGCCGCGGCCGACCAGATCATCTGCACCCTGGCCGGTGCCGTGGCGCTCACCGGCCAGGGAAACAGCTTCTCCCCGGTCACCATCGCCGGGCCGGACGGCGCCCGGCCGCCCCGGCCCTGTCCGATCAAGTGACCGGGGCGACGGCCGCTCAGACCAGGTCCACCGCCCGTGCCGGCCGGGGCAACCCACTGGACCGGATCCGAGCCTGGTTGGCCAGCGCGCCGGAGATCAGGATGTCGAGCAGGGTGGCGAACCCGATCCCGGCCTGCTGCCAGATCTGGGGGAACTGCGAGGCGGTGGTGAATCCGGGAAAGGTGTTCACCTCGTTCACGATCGGCTCGGCGAACCCCTGCGTGGGCAGGAAGAAGTCGACGCGGAGCAGCCCGCGGCAGTCGAGGGCGTGGAAGGCGCGAATCGCGCGGTCCTGGAGCACCTGGGTGGTGGCCGGGTCGAGCGCGGCGGGGATCTGGAAGACCGCCCCGCCGTCGTACTTCGCGTCGTAGTCGAAGAAGCCGGCACCGGTCACCCGTATCTCCAGGGGCGGACCGGCCTGCACCCGGCCGTCGGGATGCTGCAGGACGGCCACGTCGATCTCCCGTCCGCGCGCCCCCTGCTCGACGAGCACCTTCGGGTCGACCTCCCGCGCCTGCCGCAGCGCGGCGGGAAGTCCGGCCCAGTCGGTCACCCTGACCACGCCCAGGCTGGAGCCGGCCCGGGCGGGCTTGACGAACACCGGCAGGCCCAGCCTCCGCTGCTCGGCCGGGGACAGCTCCTCGCCGGGACGCAGGGTCACCCCGGGGCTGACCCGCAGGCCCTCCGCGGCGAGCAGTCTCTTGGTGACGCCCTTGTCCATGCCGGCCGCGCTGGCGAAGACACCGTTGCCGACGTACGGCACCCCGAGCCATTCCAGCAGCGACGCGACGGTGCCGTCCTCGCCGTACGGGCCGTGCAGGGCTGGGAACACCACGTCCTGGGCGCGCAACACGCGCAGCGCCAGGGGGAGTGGCACCGGACGGCCGTCGACGTGCCACCCGCCGTCCCGACCGATGAGCACCTCGGTGACCCGGTACCTCTCCCGGTCCAGGCCGGCGAGGATGCTCTCCGCCGAGCGGCGGGACACCTCGTGCTCGCCGCTCTGCCCGCCGTAGAGCACTGCCAGTCGGATCGTCATGACGTTGCCGCCCTTTCGTGGAGGTGGTCGCGGGCCACCCGGGCCCCGACACCGGTCAGGATCTCGTGCGGGTTCGTGCCTGCCCACCGCGCCCACTCGGCGACCGTCGGTGGGGCGTGGTCGCCCCGGTCGGGGCCGAACACCACGACCGGGTCCCCGATGGCCACGGGAAGGTCGCCTGCGTCGATGACGCACTGGTCCATCGCGATGCGACCGACGATCGGGCGACGCCGGCCGCCCAGCCACACCTCGGCGCGACCCTCGGCGGCCCGGGTCAGGCCGTCCGCGTAGCCGAGCGGCAGCAGAGCCAGGGTGGTCGGCGCGCCGGTCACGTACTCGGGCCCGTAGGAGACCGCGGTGCCGGCCGGTACCCGCTTCACGTTGACCACGGTCGTGCGCAGCGTCATGGCGGCGCGTAGTCCGACCTGGCCCGGCCCGGTCCCGCCGAACGGATCCACGCCGTACAGCGCGAGCCCGATCCGGCAGAGGTCGAAGCGGGTCCGGGGCGCCGCCAGCGCGGCGGCCGAGTTCGCCAGGTGCACCAGGTCCGGGTCGAGGCCGGCGGACCGGGCGACCCGTAGCGCCTCATCGAAGACCGCCACCTGCCGGGCGAGCCCGGGGCTGCCCGGTACGTCGGCGTCGGTCAGGTGTGACCACACGCCGCGCACCCGAACCCCGCCCTCCACCTCGTACTTGCGGGCCCAGCCGACCAGCTCGGGCCAGTCGTCGCCCGCGGCGCCGTTGCGGGACAGCCCGGTGTCCGCCTTGAGCTGCACCGTCGCCGGCACGCCGAGTCGGTGGGCGGCGTCGGCGACAGCGTGCAGGTGGATCGTGGTCGACACGCCGACGTCGACGCCGGCGGCGATCAACCGGTCGAAGTCGTCGTCGGGGCGGTGCAGCCAGCTCAGCGTGGGCGCGGTGATGCCCGCCGACCGCAGCGCCAGCGCCTCGGACGCCGAGGTCACACCCAGCCAGCTCGCGCCGGCACGCAGCGCGGCCCGCGCGACCGGCACCGCCCCATGGCCGAACCCGTCCGCCTTCACCACGGCCATCAGCTCGGTGCCGGTGACCGACGCGATCATCCGTACGTTGCTGGCGATCGCGTCGAGGTCGACCACCGCCTCGCCGAGGGCGCTCATCCGGCCGCCTCCACCCGCCGGACGCCGGGAAGGGCGAACAGCCAGCGTGCGTGCAGCGCCAGGAGCCCCCGGTGGACGGCCAGGCTCACGCCGATCACGAGCCCGGTCAGCAGGACCGGGTACCCGAGCACGAGCAGTCCCTGACCGACCTGGTCCAGCCCGGAGATCGGCCCGAGCAGCAGCCGGTGCAGCAGCGCCAGCACCGGCATGTGGATGACGTAGATGGGCAGGGTGATGCGGCCGAGGGTGGCGAGCCGGTTGCTGACGGCCGGCCAGCGGCCCAGCCGGGCGGCGGCGGTGACGCCGAAGGCGACCGCCACGACGGAGACCACCGGCCACACGCCGAACCACTGCTGCGCGCCGACCGCCGCCATCGCGGCGAGCACGAGGACGTACGCGCCCGAGGTCACCGCGAGTCGGCGCCCGGTGGCGGTGGCCGCCCACCGTTCGATCTGCGGTCGCAGGTACAGGCCGGCGAGAAAGAAGACCAGGTTCTGGTACAGGCCGGCGCGGTTGCCCGGCGTGTCGAGCAGCCCGGCGGCGGCGACGGCGGACAGCACCGCGGCGGGCGCCAGAACCAGCACGCGGGAGACCCGGCGAACAGCCTTGGCGAGCGTGAAGTAGAGCGCCAGGGCGTACAGGTACCAGAGGTTGGAGGGCGTGATGGTGAGCTGTTCCAGCAGACCGAGGGCGGACGTGGCCCGGTCGGTCGGGAAGTCCGGGGCCGCGGCGAGGACCGCGGTGTGGATCAGCAGCCAGACGGCGTACAGGTAGAGGAACCGCGCGATCCGGCCGCGGGCGACGACCCGCCAGGGCCGCTGGACGGCGTTCGCCGCGAAGACGCCGGAGATGGTGAAGAACAGCGGCATCCGCAGCGGCAGGAACTGCTCACCCAGCGCCCCCCACAGGCCCGGCACCGGTACGCCGATGTGCCAGTCGATCTGCAGGTAGTCCTTGACGACGACGTGCCACAGGACGACCAGGATGATGCAGACGCCCTTCGCGGCGTCGGCCCACTCCGCTCGGCGTGGCCGTCCCGCTGCGGGGCCGGACAGCGTCCGGTGCCTCCGGTGACGGAACCGGACGTGCGTCACGTCGGGCTCGTGCTCGGGGGGCCGGGCGTCGGTGGATGTCGGCTGTCGGATCACCCGACCGAAGGTGTCAGCCGGATATCCCGGAGTGATCCGCGAACTGTCATGAACCGGTAATGGAACCCGCCGCTGGCGTCCGTCGCGATCCGCTGCCCGCGGGGGCGGACTCGCCGCCGTTGTCGATCAACAGGCCCGTCGCTGGCGTCCAGGACCACTAGGCTTGGTTCCGGAGGTGTCGCGAGGCATGAAACTCGGACTGCACTACTGGAGTTACTCGACCCCGGCCGAGGCGGGGGCGATCGCACCGACCCTGACCGAGGCGGCGACCACCGCCGAGCAGGCCGGCGTCGCGTCCTTCACGGTCATGGACCACTTCTTCCAGATGGAGGCCGTGGCCCCGGCCGAGGAGCCGATGCTGGAGGCGTACACCACGCTGGGCTTCGTCGCGGCCAAGACCCAGCGGATGACGCTGGGCGTGCTGGTCACCGGCGTGATGTACCGGTACCCGGGGCTGCTCGCCAAGACCGTGACGACGCTCGACGTGCTCTCCGGCGGCCGGGCCCGGCTGGGCATCGGCGCGTCCTGGTACGAGCGGGAGCAGCGCGGGTTGGGCGTGCCCGTGGTGCCGGTGGCCGAGCGGTTCGAGCGGCTGGAGGAGACGCTGCGCATCGTCCAGCAGATGTGGAGTGACGACAACGGGCCGTTCGCGGGGCGGCACTACCAGCTCGCCGAGACGATCAACTCGCCGCAGCCGTTGAGCCGTCCGCACCCGCCCATCATGATCGGCGGCGGCGGCGAGAAGAAGACCCTGCTCCTGGTCGCCCGGTACGCCGACGCCTGCAACCTGTTCGGCACGGCCGCCGGCGCCGACGACGTGGCGCGGAAGCTGGACGTGCTGCGGGGGCACTGCGCCGCGGAGGGCCGCGACTACGACACCATCGAGAAGACGGTCGTCGCCCACCGGCCGCCCCTGGCCGACGTCGACGCGTTCCTCGCCGAGGTGTCCTCGTACGCCGCGCTCGGCGTCAGCGAGGTGCAGGTCACGCCAGATCGCCACCCGGTGGAGTTCGCCCAACGGCTCGGCGACGAGGTGCTGCCCCGGCTGGCCGACATCGGCTGACGCCGTTGCGCTGGCACGGGCACTGTGAACAGAAGCCCCGACAACGCCGGGTGAACCGTGCTGCCGAGAGCTGACCTCCTGGAGAACCGGAGGACAGCCCTCGGCAGTGCTTTGTCGTGTCAGGCGACCGAGGCGGGGAACCGTTCCCACACCCGGTGCGCAGCCATCAACCGCTGCACCGCGGTCAGGGCCTCGACTCCGGAGCCGGCCGAGACGACGCCGGGAGTGCCGGTCACGCCCGCCTGCTCCAACACGCTGACGCCGCCGTCCCAGGCGCCGACCGCCTTGGCGTGCCGCCAGCACTCCTGAACGAGGAGCAGCACGCGGGGGTCCACGGAGGCTCGGTCCGTCGTACCCGCCCTCTCGTCGCGGGCGGGAAGCGCATCCGGGGCGGGCACCGGTGCGCCGGCCAGCAGGAGCGCGTCGAACTCGACAGATCGACCTGTGGCGAAGGTGCGCTGGACGGGCAGGTGACCCACCGTGCCACCGTGCGGGGCGACGAGGAGCGGCACCATCCCGGCCGCGAAGACGGCTTCGCATACCTGGTCGACACCGTCGAGGTCGGTGTCGGGGTCGACGACGATTCCGATCGTGCGGCCGTCGGCCGGCCACTCCCCGCCGACCTGCGACAGCGCGGGGCTCGGGGCGACGTCGGCGAGCGGCACGGTCGGCGCCGGCGCGGGCAGGCCCAGACCGGTGGCGACCTGCGCGCACAGCACCGGATCGATGTTGGCGAGGCACCGGAGCTGACGTTCCTTGATCGCCTGGTGGTAGCACTTGCCGAGCTCGAAGGTGTAGGCGCGGATGATGTGCTCCTTCTCCACCGGCGACATGCTCAGCCAGAACAGGCGTGCCTGGCTGAAGTGGTCGTCGAACGAGACGGGGTTCGCGCGGACCTTCGGTGCCTCCGCGACCCGCACCGGCACGTCGAGGAACGCGTGGTCCTCGTCGCCCGCGGGGAAGGGGTTGCCGCCGTCGAGTGAGTTCGGCCGGTACGGCGCGACCCCCGCGTGGACGGCGTGCTGGTGGAAGCCGTCGCGCAACATGTCGTTGACCGCGGCGTGCGGACGATTGATCGGGACCTGGGGGAAGTTGGGCCCGCCCAGCCGGGTGAGCTGCGTGTCGACGTACGAGAACAGCCGGCCCTGCAGCAGCGGGTCGTTCGTGACGTCGATGCCCGGCGGGAGGTGGCCGAGGTGGAAGGCGACCTGCTCGGTCTCCGCGAAGAAGATCGTCGGCGTCCGGTTAAGCCCCAGGTCAGGTGGTCAAAACGCCGCGAATGTCCGCACCCCGGTCACCCGGGTGCGGATGCCGACGGTGAGCACGGCGTCGCGGTGGTCGCGCCGGGCTCGCTGGCGGGCCCACCGCCGGGACTGGTGATTTCACCGATGCGGGGACCGGGTGGTGACGCCAAAACTGACGCACGTCGATATCCCTCGACTCTAGGGAGTGCCCGACGTGTCGTCACCAACCACCACCCGTCCCCGTTCCATGGCCGTCCGAGCCGTTCGGCTCGCGCTGGCCGCCGCCCTGGTCGCCGGCGGCGTCCTGGCCGGACCCTCCGGCGCCGTGCAGGCGGCGGAGAACCCGTACGAGCGGGGCCCGGCCCCGACCACCGCGATCCTGGAGGCCAGCCGCGGTCCGTTCGCCACGTCCTCGCAGAACGTGTCCTCGCAGAACGTGTCCTCGCTGAGCATGACCGGCTTCGGCGGCGGCGTCATCTACTATCCGACCAGCACCAGCGAGGGCACCTTCGGCGCCATCGCGATCTCGCCGGGCTTCACCGCCGCGTGGTCCAGCATCAGCTGGCTCGGGCCACGGCTCGCCTCGCACGGCTTCGTGGTGATCGGCATCGAGACCAACACCCGGCTGGACCAGCCGGACAGCCGCGGCCGGCAACTGCTCGCCGCGTTGGACTACCTGGTCGAGCGCAGCTCGGTGCGTACCCGGATCGACAGCAGTCGACTCGCGGTGGCCGGCCACTCGATGGGCGGCGGCGGGAGCCTGGAGGCGGCGTCGGCACGGCCGTCGCTGCAGGCCGCGGTGCCGCTCGCCGTGGAACACCGACAAGAGCTGGTCCGAGCTCCGGGTGCCCACGCTGATCATCGGCGGCGAGAGCGACACCGTCGCGCCGGTCTCGTCGCACTCGGAGCCCTTCTACAACAGCATCCCGGCGTCCGCCGAGAAGGCGTACCTGGAGCTGAACGGGGCGAGCCACTTCTTCCCGCAGACGGTGAACACCCCGACCGCACGGCAGATGGTCGCCTGGCTGAAGCGGTTCGTCGACAACGACACCCGCTACGAGCAGTTCCTCTGCCCCGGCCCGAGCGGCTCGCAGATCCAGGAGTACCGCAACACCTGCCCCAGTTCCTGATCGCGATCCCGGGGCGGTCGCCGGTGGCGGCCGCCCCGTCCGCGTGCCGGCGACAGGGGGCATTGAAGGTCTTGACGCGGTACCCGAGAAACGTACACTGCGAGTGTAAATAACACCCGCCACAACAGAGGGATGGGTGATGGATCGCGGTCTCGAACTGCACCACATCGGCGTACGTTTCGGCGGCCTCACCGCCCTCGACGACGTCTCGCTGCGGGTGGCACCCAACCAGGTGGTGGGCGTCATCGGGCCCAACGGCGCCGGCAAGACCACGCTGTTCAACGTGATCTGCGGCTTCGTCGCGCCGGAGACGGGATCGCTCACCCTCGACGGCCGACCGCTGCGGCCACGGCCGCACCGGCTGACCCGGCTCGGCATCGCCCGGACCCTGCAGGGAACCGGCCTCTTCGCCGGGCTCACCGTGCTGGAGAACGTGATGACCGGCGCCTCGCACACCGCGCGGGCCGGTTTCGTCCCGGCGCTGCTCGGCCTGCCCAGCAGCGACCGCGACGAGCGGCGGCTGCGCCAGCACGCCCTGGACATCCTGGACGGCCTGGGCATCGCCGGGCACGCCGACGCCGCGCCGACCACGCTGCCCTTCGCCGTACGCCAGCGGGTCGCCCTGGCCCGCGCGCTCGCCGCCCGACCCCGGCTGCTTCTGCTCGACGAACCCGCCGGTGGCCTCGGGCCCGACGACATCACCGAGCTGGCGGAGCTGGTCCGGCAGCTGCCCCGGCGGGACGCCGACCCCTGCGCGGTGCTGCTGGTCGAGCACCACATGGACCTGGTGATGGCCGTCTGCGACGAGATCGTGGTGCTGGACTTCGGCCGGGTGATCGCCGCCGGCACACCCGACGAGATCCGCGACGACCCGGCGGTCACCGACGCCTATCTCGGAGCCGCCGTCGACGAGGTCACCACGTGAGCGCGAGGAGTGAGCCGGGTTTGCGAGCCCCGCAGTCGCGAACGAAAGACGGTGCGGGGAGTGCCTCCGACCTGCTCGTGGTGCGCGGGTTGGTGGCCGGCTACGGTGCCGCGCCCGTGCTGCAGGCGGTCGATCTCACCGTTCCGGCCGGCACGATCGCCGCGGTCGTCGGGGCGAACGGCGCCGGCAAGACCACCCTGCTGCGCGCGCTCTCCGGCATGATCCGTCCGACATCCGGGCAGGTCGTCCTCGCCGGGGAGGACCTGCGCGGCACGCCCGTGGAGCAGCTCGCCCGGCGCGGCATGGCGCACGTGCCGGAGGGGCGGGGCGTGATCAGCGAACTCACCGTCGACGAGAACCTGCGGCTCGGCGGGCTGTGGCGCCGCGACCGGGCCGACGCCGGCCGCGCTCTCGACGAGGTCTATCAGCTCTTCGAGCCGCTGGCCCGGCGCCGTCGGCACCTCGGCCACCAGCTCTCCGGTGGGGAACGGCAGATGCTCGCGCTCGGTCGGGCGCTGGTCGGCCGGCCCCGCCTGCTGCTGCTCGACGAGCCGTCGCTCGGCCTGGCGCCTCGGGTGGTCGCCCGGACGATGGCTCTGCTGCGTCAACTGCGCGACCAGACCGGCCTGACCGTGCTGCTGGTCGAGCAGAACGTGCGCAGCGCGCTCGCCGTCGCCGACCAGGGCGTGGTGATGTCCCTCGGCCGGGTGGTGACCGCCGCCCCGGCCGCCACGCTCCGCGACGACACCGACCTACGGCACGCGTACCTCGGTTTCTGACCATCACCTCGTCCCCAGGAGGGAGGACTGTTGGACCGCTTCGTCTTCCTCACCGTCGACGGCCTGTCCCGGGGCGCGGTGTACGCCGCGTTCGCGCTGGCCCTGGTGCTCATCTGGCGGGCGGCGCGGGTCGTCAACTTCGCCCAGGGGGCGATGGCCGTCGCCGCCGCGTACGTCGCCTACACCGTGTCCGCGCATACCGGGTCGTACTGGCTGGGTTTCGTGGTCGCGATAGTCGCCGGGCTGCTGCTCGGCGCGCTGGTCGACCGCGCCGTGATGCGCTTCGTCGACCACACGTCACCGCTCAACCCGGTGATCGTCGCGCTCGGGCTGGTGCTGCTGATCCAGGCCGTCCTGGGCATGGTGTACGGCAGTGAGTTCCGGCCGGCCGAGGCGCCGTTCAGCCGGTCCGCTCTCAGCCTGGGCGGGGTCGCCGTGCTCTCGCCGTACGACCTGTTCGTCTTCGCGACGATCGGGGTGGTGGTCTGCGCGCTGGCCTGGATGTTCGCCCGGACCCCGGTCGGGCTGCGGATGCGCGCGGCGGCCTTCGCTCCCGAGGTTTCCCGCCTGCTCGGGGTCAACGTCGGCGGCATGCTGACCCTCGGCTGGGCGCTCGCCTCCGGGGTGGGCGCGCTGGCCGCGATGCTGGTCATCCCCACCGAGCTCGGGCTGCACCCGCACGCGATGGACCTGGTCTTCGTCTCGGCGTTCACCGCGGCGGTGGTCGGCGGTCTGGACAGTCCACCAGGGGCGGTCGTCGGCGGCCTCGTGGTGGGGCTGCTGCTCTCCTATGTCAGCGGCTATGCCGGCAGCGACCTCACCCCGCTGGCGGTGCTGGTCCTGCTGCTGGCGGTGCTGCTGGTCCGGCCCGGTGGGCTGTTCGCCCCGGTCGCGGCGAGGCGGGTGTGAGCGCCACCCGGGCGGCCCTGCCGCGCAAGCGGGCGCTGGCCGACGCCGGTGAGCGTCCGGTCGACCGGCGACGCGGCTCCACCCTGCTGCGCCACCTCGCCTTCACGCTCGCCGGCGGGTTGCTGCTGGTCGGGGTCAGCTACGCCGTCGAGCCGTTCCGCAACTTTCAGCTCGCCACCGTGGCGGCCTACCTCTGCGCCACCGCCGGGCTGACCCTCCTCACCGGGCTCAACGGCCAGCTCTCGCTCGGGCACGGCGCGTTGATGGCGACCGGCGCGTACACCGTGGCCTTCTGCCAGAACGCGTTCGCCGATCGGGGGATGACGGGTGGTTGGCTGCTGCCGCTCTCGCTCGGTGCGGCGATCCTCAGCACGGTCGTTGTCGGCGCGGTGGTCGGCGTCGCCGCGGCCCGGCTGCGCGGCCCCTACCTGGCCGGGGTCACCCTCGCCGTGGCCGTCGTCGTCCCGGCGCTCGCCGTCACCTTCGACGGCGTCTTCAACGGTGAGCAGGGGCTGTCGGTGCCGGTGGAGCCGCCGCCGGTGTCGCTCGGCCCCTTCTTCCCCTATGAGCGGTGGCAGCTCTGGCTGGCCGGCGCGGCCACCTTGCTGGCCCTGTTGCTGCTGGCCAATCTCATCCGGAGTCGTTTCGGGCGCACCTTCCGGGCGGTCCGCGACGACGAGGTGGCCGCCCGTCTCGCCGGCATCCACGTGGCCCGCACCCAGGTCCTCGCGTTCGTGGTCAGCGCCGCCACCGCCGGCCTCGGCGGCGCCCTGCTGGCGGTGCTCGCGCAGAGCGTCTCGCCCGGCGCGTTCTCGCTGACCCTGTCGCTCTTCCTGCTGATGGCCGTGGTGATCGGCGGTCTGGGCAGTCTCACCGGTGCAATGTGGGGCGCCGTCCTGCTCGTCGCCCTGCCCGATCTCACCCACTCCGTGACCGAGCTGTTCACACTCTCGCCCGCGGTGGCGCAGCGGCTGGAGGGCAACCTCCCGCTGGCGATCTTCGGAGTGACCCTGATCGTCGTCATGATCGCCGCACCCGGCGGCGTGCAGGGTCTGCTGTCGCGTCTCGGCCGGGCACTGCTGGCCCGGTGGCCGGCCCGGCCTTCCTGAGCTGTCCCTGTCCGGCCTCGGCCGGGCGCCCCACCACCACCGAAGTTCGATTGAGAACCGGACCGAGAAAGGTCGGTGTTTCCCATGCACCGTACGGCACGACGCGGTCTTGCGATCGCCAGCACCATCGCCTTGCTGATCACCACCGTCGGTTGCAGCGGCGACGACGGTTCCGGTCCCGGCGGGGGATCGGTGCCGGGCGTCACCGACACCGAGATCGTCGTTGGCACCCACATGCCGCTCACCGGACCGGCCTCGGCCGGGTACTCGAAGATCGCCCCGGCCACGAAGGCGTACTTCGACTACGTCAACGCCAACGGCGGCGTGCACGGTCGGAAGATCACCTACAAGATCATGGACGACGGCTACAACCCGGCGAACACGCAGCAGGTGGTTCGTCAGCTCGTCCTGCAGGACAAGGTCTTCGCCATCCTCAACGGCCTCGGCACGCCGACGCACACCGGCGTGCTCGACTTCCTCAAGAGCAACCGGGTGCCCGATCTCTTCGTCGCCTCCGGCAGCCGCAGCTGGGACCAGCCGGACAAGTATCCCGGCACGTTCGGCTTCAACCCGGACTACACGGTCGAGGGCAAGATCCTCGCCAACTACGCCAAGGCGAACCTGGCCGGCCAGAAACTCTGCTTCCTCGGCCAGGACGACGACTTCGGCCGCGACAGCCTGGCCGGCGTGGAGAAGGTGCTCGGCGCCGGGGGCGTGGCGGTGAAGCAGACCTACGTCACCAGCAACACCAACGTGGCGCCGCAGATCGGCGCGTTCAAGGCGGCCGGATGCCGGGTCGTCGTGCTTGCCACCGTGCCCGGCTTCACCGCGCTCTCCATCGGCACCGCCGCGCGGCTGGGCTTCAAGACGCAGTGGCTGGTCTCCAACGTCGGCGCCGATCAGCCGACCCTGGCCAAGCAGCTCGGAGCCGCCGCGCCGCTGCTGGAGGGCGTGGTCGGCACCAACTACCTGCCGATGCAGAACGACACCGCGAACCCGTGGATCCAGCTCTACACGAGGATCAACAAGTCGCACAACGGGGACGCGCCGTTCGACGGCAACATCGTTTACGGCATGTCGGTCGGCTATCTCTTCGTGCAGGCGCTGCTGGCCGCGGGCAAGGACCTCACCCGGGAGAAGGTGCTCGAGGCCGTGCAGAAGGGCGGGTTCCAAGGCCCCGGGCTGGTGCCGCTGCGCTTCTCGGCGACCGACCACTCCGGTTACGGCGGGCAGCGGCTGAGCCGGGTGAGCGGGGGAGTGCAGAGCTACTTCGGGCCGGCGTACGAGACGGACGAGGCGGACGGGCCGGTCAAGGAGTACACCGCCACCCCGGTGGCGCCGCCGGCGAACGGGGTGCCGACCGTCTCCTGACGACCCGTACGCCCGGCAGTCGACCGGGTGTGGTCGCGCGGCACACCGCCGTGACCACGCCCGGTCGTCCGGCTGCCCGGACGTCGTGACCGCATCTGATCGCCGCCGGCCGGCGGTTGGCGAGTGCGGGCTGCCCGAGAGTCGACGCTGCTTCCCCCGACGTTGACCGACACCGATCGCTGCTCATAGTATCTGCACCGTGAATGCAGATTCAGGTCGGCTCGTGGGTCAGGTCGCCATCGTCACCGGTGCGAGTCGAGGGATCGGCCTGGCCATCGCCCAACGGCTGGTGGCCGAGGGCGCGCGCGTGGGTCTGACCGCCCGACGGCCGGAGGCGCTGGCCGACGCGGTCGCCACCCTCGGCGGGCCGGCGTACGCCGTGGCCGTGCCCGGTCGGGCCGACGACGCCGCGCACCGGGCCGCCGCGGTGGGAGAGGTCACCGCGGCGTTCGGGCCGGTGGACCTCCTGGTCAACAACACCGGCATCAACCCGGTGCACGGCCCGCTGCTGGGGCTGGACCTGGCGGCCGCGCGCAAGATCCTCGACGTCAACCTGGTCGGCGCGCTCGGCTGGGTGCAGGAGGTGTGCGCCGCCGGCATGACCGACCGGGGTGGCTGCGTGGTCAACGTCTCGTCGATCGCCGGCCTCGGTCCGTCGCCCGGCATCGCCTTCTACGGGGTGAGCAAGGCGGCGCTCAACCACCTCACCGCGAGCCTCGCCGCGGAGCTGGGGCCGACCGTCCGGGTCAACGCCGTCGCCCCCGGGGTGGTGAAGACCCGTTTCGCCGCCGCGCTGTACGAGGGCCGCGAGGACGAGGTCGCCGCGCGGTACCCGCTCGGGCGGCTCGGCCTGCCGCAGGACGTGTCCGGCGCGGTCGCCTTCCTGGCCTCCGCCGACGCCGCCTGGATCACCGGGCAGACCATCGTGTGCGACGGCGGGGTCACGCTGACCGGCCGCGCCGGATGACGGCGGCCCGGGTGCCGATGATCACCGCCTGTCTAGACTCGGCGGTGCGTCGGGGGACGTCATGGCGGTGAAGGGGCGGGGGCGGATGGGCGGGGTCGAGGTCGCGGGCCGGGTCGACGGGCGGACCGCCCGGGCCGAGCGCACCCGTGTGGCCATTGTCGAGGCGCACCTGGCGCTCATCTCCGAGGGGGACTTCCGGCCGACCGGGGAGCGCATCGCCGAGCGGGCCGGCATCTCGCTGCGGACCCTCTGGACCAACTTCAAGGACATGGAGACGCTCTTCGAGGCGAGCGGCGCGGAGGTGCTCCGCCAGCAGGACGCGGCCTACCGGCCGGTCTCAGCCGGGCTGCCGCTGGCGAAGCGGGTCGACGCGTACTGCCGGCAACGGGCCCGACTGCTCCAGCTCATCGCGCCTTCGGCGCGGGCCGCGCAGATGCGCGAGCCGGTCTCCGACCAGTTGCACCGCAACCGCCTCAAGCACATCGACCGGGTCCGGGACGAGGTCGAGCAGCTCTTCGCCGCCGAGCTGGCGCAGGCCGGGCGGGGCCGGGAGCAGCTGCTGAACGCGCTGGTGGCGGCGAGCATGTGGCCGGCCTGGTCGATGCTGCGCGACGGCCTGGGGTTGGGCGTGGACCAGGCCCGTGGGGTGATGGCCCGCACCGTGGGCGCGCTGCTGGCCGAGGTGACGGCCGGCTGACGCCGGCCCCGGACGATACCGCCCGCCTCTTTCCATCCGGTTACCAATAGGTGACACTGAATGCATGGTTACTGCATTAAGAGTGCAAATAACCGTGCTGCGCGGCCGGGACGACGAGTGCCGGGCTGTCCGGAACCTGCTCGACGGCGTGACCGACGGCGGTGGCGCCCTGCTGCTGCGCGGCGAGCCGGGGTCGGGCCGCACCGCGCTGGTCGACTACGCCCACCGGTCCGCCGAGCACTGCACCGTGCTGGCTGCGACCGGCCTGGCCGAGGAGGCCGCGCTGCCGTACGCCGGCCTGCAACGCCTGCTCGATCCGGTGCTCGGCCGTGCCACCGCCCTGCCCGACGCGGCTGCTGTTCCTGCTCAACCACCGCACCGAGCCGGTCGAGGTCACCGCCCGGGCCGGCGGCGTCGACCTGCTCACCGGTGACCGGGCGGAGACCGGGCAGCCGCTGCGGCTGCCGGCGTACGGGGTCGTGGTGCTGCGGGAGGACCGGTGAGCGCCGACGAAGCGCGGGTGCACGCCGCCTGGCTCCCGCCGGAGGCGTTCCGGGCGCTCGGCTCGCGCCGCGTGCTGGTGCAAGGCGACGGGATGCTCGTCGACACCGTGCTCGACGAGGTCGCCCGCGCCTGCGCCCGGTACGGCGGGCGGATGTGGCATTCCCCGTCCTGGGACGTGGACGTCGATCTGGTGCTCGCGCTCCGCGGCGCCGACGAGTTGCCGAGCGCGGCGGTGGAGGCGGCGCGGGCAGCGGGGGAGGCGGCGCTGGCGAAGGCGGGCAACGACGCGGTGCTCGGTGCCGAGGGGTTCGTGCTGGCCCGGGCGGGCGACGTGACCGCCGTGCTGGCCGACGCGCCCGCCGGCCTGCTGTACGGGCTGTTCCACCTGGTCCGGCTCGGCGCGGCGGCGTTCGACACCACCCGCCAGGCGGAACGGCACCGGCCCGCACTGCGCCGGCGGATGCTGAACCACTGGGACAACGTGGCCGTGCACCCGGTGATGGGCCAGGTGGAGCGGGGGTACGCCGGCGGCTCGATCTTCTGGCGGGTCGGACGGTCGCGCGGCGACCTGGCCCGGGTCCGGGAGTACGCGCGGCTGCTGGCCGCCTGCGGCATCAACGCGATCTCGGTGAACAACGTCAACGTGGGCCGGACCGAGGCGCGGCTGCTCACCGACCGGCTCGGCGAGGTGGCTGAGATCGCGGACGTGCTGCGCCCGTACGGCATCCGGGTGCACCTGTCGGTCACCTTCGCCGCGCCGGTGGTCCTGGGCGGCCTGCCGAACGCCGACCCGAGGGACGAGGCGGTACGGGCCTGGTGGGCCGTGACGACCCGGCAGGTGTACGAGCGCATCCCGGACTTCGGCGGCTACGTGGTGAAGGCCGACTCCGAGGGGCAACCCGGCCAGTTCACCTACGGTCGCGACCACGCCGACGGGGCGAACCTGCTCGCCGAGGCCCTCGCCCCGCACGGGGGAGTGGTGCACTGGCGGGCGTTCGTCTACAACCATCACCATGATTGGCGGGACCGGTCCACCGACCGGGCGCGTGCCGCGTACGACCACTTCGTCCCGCTCGACGGGCGGTTCGCTGCCAACGTGGTCCTGCAGGTGAAGTTCGGTCCGGTGGACTTCCAGGCACGCGAGCCGGTCTCCCCGGTGCTCGCCGCGATGCCGGCCACCCGGCTGGCGGTGGAGTTGCAGGTCACCCAGGAGTACACCGGCCAGCAGCGCCACGTCTGCCACCTCGGCCCGTGGTGGAGCGAGGTGTTGCGGTTCGCGCCGTGGGGTCCGGGCGGGCGGACAGTCGCCGACGTGGCCGCGGGGGAGGCGGGCGAGGGTGGTGGCCTGGTCGCGGTCGCCAACGTCGGCGACGACCTCTTCTGGACCGGGCACCCGCTGGCGCAGGCGAACCTGTACACCGTCGGCCGGCTCGCCTGGGATCCCCGGCTGGATCCCCGGGCGGTCCTCGACGAGTGGATCGCGCTGACCTTCCCGCCGTCGGCGATGGCCGACCCGGAGCTGGTTGGGCGGACGCTGCACGAGGTCATGGACGACTCCTGGCGCACCTATGAGCGGTACACCGCCCCGCTGGGCGTCGGCTTCATGGTTCATCCCGGTGACCACTACGGCCCCGACGTGGACGGGTACGAGTACACCCGGTGGGGCACGTACCACTTCGCGGATCGCGATGGCGTGGGTGTGGACCGCAGCCGCGCGTCGGGCACCGGCTTCGCCGGTCAGTACCCGCCGTACTGGGACCAGGTGTTCGAGTCGCCCGAGCGGTGCCCGGACGAGCTGCTGCTCTTCTTCCACCACGTCCCGTACGGGCACGTCCTGCACAACGGTTCCACGGTCATCCAGCACATCTACGACACCCACTTCGCGGGCGTCGAGGAGGTGGCGGCGATGCGGGGGCGGTGGCGGACGTTGAAGGGGTTGATCGACCCCGCCGTGTACGAGCGGGTGGAGCAGCGCCTCGACGAGCAGGTGCGCAGCGCCACCGAGTGGCGGGATCAGATCAACACCTACTTCTTCCGCAAGTCCGGCGTGCCGGACGCGCGCGGGCGTCGCATCCACTGACCCGGCGGCTTCCGGAAGCATCCCGATAACACCTCGCCGGGCAGGTCCGTCGATGGTTCGGTCGGTGCCCGTCGATGCACAGGTCACAGCCGGCCCCGGCCACCGAAAGGCTTCCGGAAGTCTTGACAATCGAGTTCTCTCGATTGAAGCTGACAAGGTCACGCGAGCCGCGGTCAGGGTCGGGCGAAGGGCAGTCCTCGACTTACTCCCCTTCCATGCGCCATTCTGCTGAGGAATCGCGAACGATGACACTGAAAACAAGAACGCTCGGCGTCGTCACGGCCGTGGTCACACTGGCCGCCGCCGCGTTGACGTTCGCCGCGCCGGCGTCGGCGGCGACGCTTACCCAGGTGACCGGCTTCGGCACCAACCCCACCAATCTCCGGATGCACCTGTACGTCCCGGACCGGGTGGCCACCCGGCCGGCGGTCCTGCTCGCCCTGCGCTACTGCACCGGATCGGGTCCGGCGTACCACTCCGGCACCCAGTACGCGTCCCTCGCCGACCGGTACGGGTTCATCGTGATCTACCCGTCGGTGACCCGCAGCAGCCTGTGCTGGGACGTGTCCTCCCCGCAGGCACTGCGCCGGGGCGGCGGCAGCGACCCCGTCGGGCTCATGTCGATGGTCGACTACGTACGGCAGCGGTTCGCCGCCGACCCGGCGCGGATCTTCGCCACCGGCACCTCGTCCGAGGCTATGATGACGAACGTCCTGCTGGGCGACTACCCGGACGTGTTCGCGGCCGGCGCGTCCTTCGCCGGGGTGCCGTTCGGCTGCTTCGCCACCGGGGGCGGCTCGGAGTGGAACAGCGAGTGCGCGAACGGACAGCTCATCAGAACCCCGCAGCAGTGGGGTGATCTGGTCCGCGAGGCCTATCCCGGTTACACGGGTCGTCGCCCACGCATGCAGATCTGGCACGGCACCAACGACGAGACGCTGCGCTACCCGAACTTCGGCGAGCAGGTCAAACAGTGGACCAACGTGCACGGGCTGAGCCAGACCCCGACGTACACCGACTCGCCGCAGTCCGGCTACACCCGCACCCGCTACGGGAGCAGTGGCGGAACGGCCCCGGTCGAGGCGATCAGCATGCAGGGCGTCTCGCACAACCTGCCGGTCGACGCGGCGCAGGTGATCCGCTTCTTCGGGCTGGACACCGGCACCCCGCCCACCACCCCGCCACCGACGACCCCGCCGCCGACGACCCCGCCCCCGACCACTCCGCCGCCGACCGGCGGTGGTTGCCGGATCGGGTACGCGGTCAACGCCTGGAACACCGGCCTCACCGCCAGCGTGACCATCACCAACACCGGTGCGACGGCGGTGAACGGATGGGCCCTGACGTTCGCGCTGCACCGGCCAGCGCATCACCAACGGCTGGAACGCGCAGTACTCCATGACGAGCGGTGCGGTGACCGCCCGCAACGTCTCCTACAACGCCGCCATCGCCCCGAACGCGTCGGTCGACATCGGCTTTCAGGCCACCCACGAGGGCGGCACCGGTAAGCCCTCGTCCTTCGCTCTGAACGGCATCGCCTGCTCGGTGGCCTGACCCCTCGGGACACCACCACCATCGATTGGAGTTGCACGATGAGAAACGCGCAATGGAAGGCGGTATCGAGAGCCGCCCTCGCGCTGACCGGGGTGAGCGCCCTCGCCGCCGGCGTGGCGATGGTCCTGGCTGCTCCCGCCGCCGCCGGCACCACGCTCGGTGCGTCCGCCGCCGAGCAGGGTCGGTATTTCGGCGCCGCGGTGGCCGCCAACAAGCTGAACGACAGCGCCTACACGACGATCCTGAACCGCGAGTTCAACTCGGTGACGCCCGAGAACGAGATGAAGATCGACGCCACCGAGCCGCAGCAGGGCCAGTTCAGCTACGGCGCGGCGGACCAGATCGTCAACCACGCGCGCACCCGCGGGATGCAGGTGCGTGGTCACGCCCTGGCCTGGCACTCGCAGCAGCCCGGCTGGATGCAGAACATGAGCGGCACCGCGCTGCGCCAGGCGATGCTCAACCACGTCACGCAGGTGGCGACGCACTTCCGGGGACAGGTCGTCGCGTGGGACGTGGTGAACGAGGCGTTCGCCGACGGTGGCTCCGGCGCCCGGCGGGACTCCAACCTCCAGCGGACCGGCAACGACTGGATCGAGGCGGCCTTCCGGGCCGCCCGGGCGGCCGACCCCGGCGCGAAGCTCTGCTACAACGACTACAACACCGACGACTGGTCACACGCCAAGACCCAGGCCGTGTACACGATGGTGCGCGACTTCAAGCAGCGTGGCGTACCCATCGACTGCGTCGGTCTCCAGTCGCACTTCAACAGCGGCTCGCCGTACCCCGGCAACTACCGCACCACGCTGTCCAGCTTCGCGGCGCTCGGCGTCGATGTGCAGATCACCGAGCTGGACATCGAGGGGGCGTCGGCGGCCACGTACCGCAGCGTCGTGCAGGACTGCCTCGCCGTGACCCGCTGTAACGGCATCACCTTCTGGGGCATCCGGGACAGCGACTCGTGGCGGGCCTCGCAGACCCCGCTGCTGTTCACCAGCGGCGGCGCCAAGAAGCCGGCGTACGACGCGGTACTCGCCGCGCTGAACAACGGGACGACCCCACCGCCGACCACCCCGCCGCCGACCACTCCGCCGCCGACGACTCCGCCCCCGACGACTCCGCCCCCGGGACCCGGTGGCTGCACCGCGACGGTGGCGGTGAACCAGTGGACGGGTGGCTTCGTGGCGACGGTGCGGGTGACGGCCGGATCAGCGGCGATCAGCTCCTGGGCGGTGACGATCACGTTGCCGTCGGGCGCGACGGTCACCAACGCCTGGAACGCCAACCGCAGCGCTGACGCCGGAACGACGCGCTGGACGAATGTGGCTTACAACGGCCGGGTCAGCGCCGGGCAGTCCACCGAGTTCGGATTCCAGGCCAACGGCACCGCCGGCGGCCTGACCCCGGCCTGCGCCGCGGGCTGACGCACACCGGCCGGTGTGGAGGATGGCCCCGAATCCTCCACACCGGCCAGGGCGGTCAGGTTCGGCAGATCTTCACGTTCGGCTGGACGTCCAGCTTGTTGAACACGTTGTCCACCCGACCGATACCCGCCTTCTCCTCGATCGAGCCGGCGTTGAACAGCCTCAGGAAGGTGTTGACCGCCTTCACCAGGCCGGCTGGGATGCTGTAGCCGACGCCGTACTCCAGGAACACGCCGAGCTGGGTGCTGCGGCACAGCTCGATCGGCGCGCCCAGGGCGGAGCCGACGGTCAACCCCACCGAGGCGGTGACCGTCGCGTACAGCCCGGCGGTGAACCCGAAGACGCCCAGGCCGGCGCGGAAAAAGGCCTGGTAGTGGACGATGATCCCGCTGACGCCGACTGATGGCCCGTAGATCGAGTCGGTGATGCTGTTGCGGACGGTGAGGTTCCACGGCTTCGTGACGCCGAAGGCGCCGTCGGCGTAGCCGAACCCGACTGAGCCGCCGAGCGACCACTCGCCGGCCGCCTTGATGTTGCCGTCCTTGGAACTGAACGCCGTCTGCACCCCGATGAGCTGGTTGGCGGTGATGGCGAACGGAACGCCGAGGATCTGACCGACCGGCACGCTGAAGTCCAGGGGGATCGGAATGCGCTTGTTGACGTTGTGCCCGGCGTCGGTGGCGCCTGCGATCTCGATCCGCAGCCCGGACATGCCGTCGATCCGCAGTTCCGCCCGACGGACCGTGCCACCCCGGATCTCCAGGTGGAACCGGGCCGACGGGCTCTTCATCAGCAGGGTGACCGTACCGGTGATGCGGATCCCGCCGCCGTTGTAGCTGAAATGTGCGCCGACCCCGTTCGCGCAGCAGATCGGGGTGACCGGAAACCCGGCGATCCCTCGTGCATCGGCCGCGGTCGCCGGTGCCACGGCGAAGGGCACGCCGACGACCGGCGTCATCGATCCGCCGCCGCCGCTGCCGGCTCCGGCCTCGGCGTCGTACTCGGCCCAGAACGGCGTGCCGGCGTCGTAGCGGATCGGATTCTCCAGGGAGACCGGACCGTCGGTGGCGAAGGTGCCGTCGCGGATCACCTGGGTGATGTCCACCGGCCCCAGGGTCACCGCCAGATCGTTCCCGTCGCGGCGGACGTCGAGCACCCGCCCGACCGACCGCCCGGTGAGGAACATGATCTTCCCCCGGGCGAGCCGGTCGGCGCCGCTGGCGTCGGGGTCGATGCGCCAGGTGAGTGCGTCGTCGGAGAGCCCGCGCACCGACCCGCCCCCGCCGCCAACGAACACCACGTCGGGCTGGTAGGTCACGTGTCGATCCGGCGCGGGCGCCGCCCCGTACCGCTGGTCTGCGCCACTGCCCCCGGCCGGTGGAACCGGTGACGTCGGGCCCGCCCCACCCCGGTCGCAGGCCGCGAGAAGCAACAGCGTCACCGCGACCAGCGCTGTCATGGCCCGGCGACCCCGGGACCCGGCTGCCAGCATGTCGCCTCCTCGCGAGCTCAGAGCCGGCCGGCGGCCGTACGGGCCACGGCTGTCAGGGCGGTGCGGTACTTCGCCGGGTCGTCGGTGCGGACCAGCCGGATGGAGACCCACACCCCGCCCTTGCTGAAGAAGACCGTGCCGTCCTCGGCGTACGCCTCGTCGCCCGCGCCGCTGACCGGGGTCAGTTCGTGCCCGAGTTCGCGCTCGATGTCGAGGAACTTCTTCGCGCCGGGGCCGACGAACACCTCGACCTGGGCGGTCGGGCCGCTGACCGGACCGGTGTAGGTGCAGGTGTCCCGGTCTGGCGCCGGCTTCTCCAGTGGGTCGTCCAACGGGGTGCCGGCCAGCTTCTCGGCGTCCTTCTTGGACACGAGGGCGCAGGCGTCGACGGTGGACGCGGCGGGCGACTCCTCGTCCGGCGTGGCGGCCGGCGGGTCGCCGTCGACCGTGGTGGCGATGCTCGGCTCGGCACCGGCCACCGGGCCGGCTGGGTCCGCGCCGCCGGCGTCGTCGGGGCCGCAGGCGACCAGCGGCAGGAGCAGCAGTGAACACCATAGGGGTGCGATCAGACGGCGCACAGTCATGCTTCCTTCGCCACTCAGGGGAGTTCCGGGTTGGTGAGGCCCGGTGGAAAGAGCCACTGGGCCGGGATCAGCCGGTCGATCCGCCAGGCGGCGGCCGCGGCGGCCGCGGCCACCACCTCCGCGTCGGGCCCCTCGACCAGCGCGATCACGACGTCGTCGGTCGGCAACCGGATGGCCGCGACCAGCCGGCAGTCCGGGGTGCCGAACACCGGCACCGTCCCGCCCGCGCTGGGGGAGCAGTCGTACTGCTCGAGTGCGAACAGGTAGCCGGCCATGAACCCGAGGCTAGGTCGCCGCGGGCGGCGAGGAATCGGGCGTTTCCCTATGCTTGCGCGTCGGCCCTGGTCATCGCGGCACCCAGCTCCGCCCGGGTGGAGATGCCGAGCTTGCGGTAGATCCGAGCGAGGTTCGCCTCGACGGTCTTCGGGCTGACGAACAGCTCGTCGGCGATGGCCCGGTTGGTCCGCCCGCGGGCGGCGAGCTGGGCCACCCGTTCCTCGGTGGGGGTGAGGTGCCGGGGCGTCGGCGGGCGTCCACCGACGCGGGCCAACTCGGCGCGGGCGCGATCCGCGAACGCGGCCGCGCCGATCACGGTGAACTCCGCGACCGCCGCCTCCAGCGCCTGCCGGGCCGGCAGCTTGCGGCGGGCCCGGCGATGCACGATGCCGGCCACGAACAGGCAGCGGGCGCGGTCCAACGGCAACACCTCCGGCGGTACGGCGTCCCGTGCCGCCGTCAGCGCGTCGAGCGCCGCGCCGGGGTCGACACCGGTGGCGCTGTCCAGCAGCGCGCGGGCCCGAGCAGCGCCCAACATCGTCCAGGGACGCGGCAACCGACGGTGTCGGGCGGTCAGCCGGGCCAGCACGGTCGCCGCCAGGTCGAGGTCGCCCACCCCGACGCACGCCTCGATCCAGTCCGGCTCGAACCGCATGGCCAGCGGCTCCACCAGCCCGTTCGCGTCGATCGTCGCGGCCAGGCCGGTGTACGCGGCGGCCGCCTCCGCCATCCGGCCGGCGGAGAGCGCCACGAATCCGGCCAACTGCTGGTGGATCCGTCGGCACCAGTCGTCGTCCAGTTCGTCGGCGAGCCGCAGGCCGGACTCGGCCACCCGGCTCGCGTCGGCCAGCCGGCCCCGGTGCGCGTCGAGCAGCGCGGCAAGCCAGGCCTCACCGACCAGGCCCGTGCCGAGCTGGTCACCCAGCTCCCGGGCCGCGCTGATGTGCCGTTCGGCGTCTTCCCACCGCCCGGCCAGCAACTCGGCCTCGCCGAGGTGGGAGAGCAGCTCGTGTTGCAGCGGCTCGTCGCCCCTCGCCTCGGCGCGGCCCAGCATCCGGTGCAGCCGCAGTCGGGCCCGCTGCGCGTCGTCGATCGACTTCCACCAGATCGCGGGCACCGTGCTCGCCAGCCACGCCGGTTCGTCGCCCTCCAGGGTGAGGGCCCGGTCCAGCAGGTCGGTACGCGGTGGCCGTCCGAGCCGTACCTCCTGGAAGAAGAGCAGGACCAGGGCGGCGGCGAGCAGGTCGTGTTCGTCGTCGCGTCCGTCCAGCAGTGCGGCGGCCGCCTCGGCGTGCTTCCGGGCCGACTCGGTGTGGTCCTGAAAGACGGCAAGGTGGGCATGGATGCGGCCGGCCAGGGCCGAGCCGGCCGGAGCCGCCGCCAACGCCCGGGTGCCGTTGTCCACCGCGACCCGGCTGGCCTCACCGGCGGACCAGGCGACGACGGCCCGCAGCAGGAGCGACTCCGCCCGTACCTCGCCGGTGAACTCGGCCGCGACCGCCTCGGCCGCCTCCCGGGCCGCCGGGAAGTCGCCGCTGTCGAACCGGCAGCGGGCCGCGGCCAGTCGCCGCCGGCCCAGGCGTGGCCGGTCGTCGACCGGGGTGAGTTGGCCCGCGCGGTCGTGCAGATCGGCGGCGAGGTCGGGCGCGCCCCGGCTGTGCCAGCGTTCGGCCGCGGCGGCGAGGGTGTCCGCGACCACCGGGTCCGGGTCCGTCGCGCAGAGCGCGAGGTGCCGGGCCCGCTCGTCCGGATCGGCGAGCAGGTCGGCGAGCTGGCGGTGCAGGCGGCGGCGGACCCCGGGCGGGATACTGGCCCGGACGGCCGCCGCGTACACCGGGTGGGTGAACCGCACGCCGTTCGGCGTCACCACGATCAGCCCGGCCTCCTCGGGCGCGTCCAGCTCGGCGGTGGACACCCCCGCCGCCGCCAGGTCGGCCAGGGTGGGCACGGTCAGCAGCGCGGCGAGCCGCACCGCGGTGCGGCTGGCCAGGGGCAGCCCGGCGAGGACGTCCGCGAGCAGGTGGTGCATGGACGCGGCCACCGGCAGGTCGTCGCCGGGTGCGGGCTGGCGCGGGAGGCGTTGCACGGCGCGGACCACCTCGATGGCCAGCAGCGGATTGCCCTCGGCCTCCCGTGCCACCCGCACGAGCATAGGCCGGCTGAGCGTGACCCCGAGCTGCCCGCGCAGGACGTGGTGTAGCGCGCCGACGTCCAGGGGAGGCACCTCGACCCGTCCGACCGGGCCGCCGACGTGACCCGCACCGAGACCGAGCGGTACGTCGTCGGGTGTGCCCTGGCCACGTCGGCGGCTCAGCAGGGTCGCCAGGCCGGTCACCCGGCGCAGGGCGTACCGCAGCGCGCGTTCGCTGGGCCGGTCCAGCCAGGGCGCGTCGTCGACCGCGAGGAGCACCGTCGGATGGGTGCTCGCCGCCGTCGCGGCCTCCAGCAATGAGCGGGTGGCCGCCCCGACCACCCGTACGTCGACCGCCTCGTGGGCGTCGCCGGAGAGGAGCACCACCTCGGCGGCGATCCGCTGTGGCCGGGGCAGCTCGGCGACCCGGTCGGCGAGCGGGCGGAGCAGGTCGGCCAGGGCAGCGTACGGGAGCTCGGATTCGGCCTCGGTCGGCGCGCAGCTCAACACCAGCCACCCGGCCTGCGTCGCGTGCGCGACCAGCGCCCGCCACAGCTCGGTCTTGCCGATGCCGGCAGGCCCTTCCAACAGCACCGGCCCAGGCTGGCTCAGGAGGCGCCAGGCCTGGTCGAACACCTCGTCCCGCCCGACGATGGCGCGTCGCATGCGGGAATTCTGGCATCGAGCAGGTCGACGGACCATCCCGCCAACGGGTGACCGGGCTGGCTCGTCGGTCGGGCCGTTGAGCAGGCGTACGGTGCCGTCCGCCCAGCACCGGTGTGCCGTGCCATTTCAGCGTGCCTGGCCTGCGGCGTCCGTGCCGCGGTTGGCTGCGCCCGGCGGCAGCACCTTGGATCGGGTCGGCTGTGCTGGACGCTCAGGCTGTGCTGGTTCGTGCCTGTCGAGCTGCCCCAGATGTGGGCCCGTGACCGTACGTCCCCGTCCCCGTCTCGGGCGCGACGCGTGCCGAACGCCGCCCCCAGCCCGGACGGTCGTAGAGCCACGTCGGTGTCGGCATTGGGACGAGCGTGTTCGTGCGGGGTGAGCTCTTCCTCCGCACGCCGGCAGCCACCGGAGCGCGTCACGGACCGTCGCCGAAGCGGGCTAGCGCCGACAACCGGATCTGTCGATGACCGGATGCAGGGGATTCAACCGGACGGAGGTGCCGAGCAGCGATGGATCTACGGGCCGCTCGGCGATGCGGTTGTCCGTGCTTCGTCGCGACGAGGCAGCCGGTCAGGCTCAGGCAGGGAACGAAGCAATGCCGGCAGGGCGCCAAACACGAGGGGAAGGCCGCCCAGCTCGCTGATCCCGACCCATGCGATGTCGTCATGCTCCTCAGGTGCACGGTTGGTGGGAGAGCCGACCCAGTCTCTGATTTGCCAGACGCCCACGTGGACGGCGTCCTCGCCACTGCCGGCATGCAGGTCGCCCAACCGTGACGAGGACTCCGCCACAATGTGAACCCCTAGCTCCTCGTGCATCTCACGCGCGAGGGCCTGTAGTTCCGACTCACCCGCTTCGACGTGCCCCCCGGGCAGATCCCAGAGATCCGGGTATGCCCGGCGGGTCGGGCTGCGGTGTACCAGCAGGACCGCGCCGTTCTCCACGAGTGCGCCGCAGACGACGACATGCATGACGGGATTAGAGCACAGGGATAGGACAAGCTCGCTCCAGCCAGAGGGCACGCGCTGGCGGAATCCCAGCGCCCGCGCCACTCGGCGCGACGGTTCCGGTCGAGCCCGCCACTGCGGCAGCAGATGGTTCGCCAAACCGTCCGCGGCTGCGACGGAGGCAACGGCACGTGCCAGCCCGCGCCCACGGTGATTCGGCTTTGTAGGCCATGGAGGCATCCTCACGCCTGGCCCAGTGTTCACGCCACCGAGTTCGCAGCTGTCAGGGTCGGCACCCACATTGGCCGCAGACCGTACGCTACGCAGCCGTCGCCATAACTGCACCAAGCCCGCACCCGGTCGTGCCGAACTGAGTGCGGTCAGTGTGTTCGGGTTTCCCAGGCCGGCTGCTGGGGCTCGTCGTTGTGCACGATGATGTCGACGTGATCGGTTGGGCGGACCGTAGCGAAGTAGAGCTGTTGGGAGGGGATGTATCGCTCGCGCCAGCGCCGTTCGACGTCCGCCCGAGATGACACCCGGCGCTCTCGGGTCACGGCACGATCCACGGTCTTCTCGAGCGCGGTCGACACGAAGATGCGCAGGTCCCACCGATCAATCAGTTCCGGGCGCATGAGGAAGACGCCGTCGAAGACCAGCACCGCGTCGGCGGGCGCAGTCGTGACCGGCGGGGACAACGCGGTATCCGCGGTGCGGTCGTAGACCGCGTTTTGGAAGCGTCGATCTCCGCCCGGACCGAGCGGATCGAGCAGAACCCGGTTCAGCGCATCGTAGTCGTGGGCGTCGAAGTAGCAGCCTTCAGCCGAGTACTCGCCGCGCGGATAGCGCCGCGCCCGGGGGAAGAGGAAATCGTCGATCGTCGCGCGGATGACGTCGCGGCCCTGTGTGCGCAAGACGAGGGCCAGCTCGTCGGCGAGGGTGGTCTTGCCTGCGGCGGGCGGTCCGTCGATGGCAACCCGCGTCGGGTGTGCGGCTGTGACGGACCCGACTGCCTCAGCCAAGCGGCCGAGCACCTCGTCGCGGGTGCCTTGGTCCATGTCCTGCCCCGTCCTGGTCTGGCGAAGGTCGCCGTGTCGCGCCGACCTTCTGTCTGACAGCCCCTTCGCGAGCGCGCCACTCCCCGAGCCAGCGGGAATGCCCCGATGCGGAAGTGGCTTCGGTCGCGGCGCAAACGGTCTGTCATGCCGCGGCTTCGTCATCCTCGACGCTGACGACGGCGGGCGCTGGTCGCTCAGTACAGCGTGACCGCTCATACCGGCGACCGTGCGCACAGCACGGCAACGGGTGGACGTCGCCTCGCCGCGGATGGACGTGCGGTGGCGCCCGACGCACGATCGCGCCGATGAGCGCAATGTGCCCTATGTGGTGTAGCCAGGGCCCCGAGGAAGATGCGAATCGCTCCCAGGGTGGACGGCAACCCCGACGTGCCTCGGACGCCTGAGCCGCCCGATCACGACCGGACGTCGCCGCGCCGGCCGGCTACGGCGTCCAGTCGCGTCGGAGCAGACCGTAGATCACCATGTCTACGAAGCCGTCGCCGTCGTACTCGCGCTCCCGCTGGGTGCCTTCGTGCGTGAAGCCGCACGTCTCCGCGGTCCGCCGCATGGCCGTGTTGCTGGCCAGCGTCTCCAATTCCAGACGGCGTAGGTTGCGGTTGCGGAAACCGTACCGGCAGAGCAGCCGGATCACCTCGGTCCCGTACCCCTGGCCACGCGCCTCGGGTAGCAGCGAGATGCCGAGGTGGGCGTACTGATTGAACGCGTTGATCCCCCACAGCACGCTGCCACCGAGGAAAGTGCCGTCGGCCACGGTTTCGGCCAGCAGCGACACCGTGGTCTGGCCGTCGGGCGGCTCGGTGACCTGCTTCTCCAGCCGGGCCCGAACCTGGCCGACGTGGCGCGGCAGGAACGGCTCGCCGTCTGTGATCAGGTGCAACTCGGGATCACCGTACAGGCGGAACATGTTCGGCGCGTCGTCGGGCGTAGGCGGGCGCAGTCGGACCCGGTCGGTGGCGAACATGCCGCGACGCTAACAGCCGGCATGGAGATCCACGACCGGGTTAGACCGGGGCATCCGGACCGCGAGAGGGTGCTGGTCTCCGAGCCGCGGCGTACCAATATGACGAGATGAGTGCGTTGCTTATCCCGCCGAGCAGCTATACCGCAGGGTGGGAGTCGAGCAGGAATTGGTGCAGGTCGCCGGGGGCAGCGAGATTGGTTGGGGTCAGCCGACGGACCTCGCCGCGGAAGGACCGGAGTTCCAGCCAGCTGTCAGATGCGGCTGCCGCGAGCTTGGGCAGCAGGGTGTCCAGGCGGGGGCGTGGGTACACCTTGAACGTGCGATCGCGCTCGGGGTAGGGGCCTTGGATGTCGAAGCGCAGGTCGACGACCGGATGCGGTCGACGCGCCCAGTCGCTGTAGGGCAGCGCCCCGTGCCCGTGGATCCGGGCGTCGACGAAGGCCTCCGCATCGGCGTCGCCGATCTCGCAGTCGTAGATCGGAAAGACGGTGGCCACCTTGGCTGCGATCGTCGGGTGAGCGACGGCGGCTTGACCCAGCGCGGGCGAGCACAGCAGCGCGTGGCTGAACGGCCCTGCCGGGCGCGACAGGGCGATCTTGTGATGCGATTGCCCGTCGAAGGGAAGGTCGCGAACGGTGACGACCGTCTCCAGGAACTCCGCGACGGACTCCGGTCGATGCGACGATTCGCGGACGTTGAACGCGAGAGCGCCGAGGCCCTGGTCACGCAAGATCAGGTAGCGGTAGAACCCTTTACCCGGAGACTTCGGATAGATCTGTGCGTGGCAAACCACGTCACGGAATTCCTCCACGGGCCGATAATGCGGTCGCGGAAGCCCGTAAGCCCGCTTCGCTACCGCGTCGGCGATAGTCTCTACCACGAGCGCGTCCGGGTCGCCGATCGGTGCGGGTAGGCCGGCTACCTCGAGGAAGCCCTTGCGAAGCTGCCCCCTGATCTTCTTCTCGACGTGCGACTTCGCGTGACGCTCATCCAGCAATGCCACGGTCGTCGACCCGCCACGACGGCTACCGTCACGGCCCCAACTTATGAAGCAGCGGATGTCTTCCTGACGAATCTGCCAGAACTCACAGGCACCGCCTTGGACCCGCTCGAACCGCCGCCAATGGCCCACCCAACGCCCACCTTCCTGCCGCGGCGACCCTACCAACGACGCCCGCTCATCCCGCGAACCGGTGCTGGAACGGGCTGGCTCCACGTGTCGGTCAGCCGGCGAGCTGGTCGCGGCGACGGGTGAGGTAGGCCCGCTCGGCGGGGTTGCCGGCGAGACCGATGGCCCGGTCGTACGCCGCCCGCGACTCGCCGCCGCGCCGGAGTCGCCGCAGCAGGTCGGCGCGGGCGGCGTGGAAGGCGTGATAGCCGTCGAGGATCTCGGCGAGCCGGTCGATCTCGGCGAGCCCGACCTCGGGTCCGTCGACCTCGGCGACCGCGACCGCCCGGTTGAGCCGCACGATCGGTGAGGGGTCGAGCAGCATCATGCGGCCGTAGAGGGCGGCGATGGTGGACCAGTCGGTGTCTCGGGCGGATGGGGCATCCATGTGGACCACGTTGATCGCGGCCTGCAGTTGGTAGCGCCCCGCTGGGTCACCGCCGGCCGCCACCGCCTCGACCCGCTCGCGGATCAAGGCTCTGCCCTCGGCGATGAGGGTGCGGTCCCAGGCGCCGCGGTCCTGCTCGTCGAGGGTCACCAGTTCCCCGGTGCGGGACACGCGCGCCGGCCGCCGGGCGTCGGTGAGGAGCATCAGGGCAAGCAGGCCGGCTACCTCGCCGTCGTCCGGCAGGAGAGTTCGGAGCAGGCGGCCAAGGCGGATCGCCTCGTCGGTGAGGTCGACGCGCACCGGCTCTTCCCCCTCGGTGGCGAGATAGCCCTCGTTGAAGACGAGGTAGACGACCGCGAGCACACCGGCGAGCCGCTCGCGGATGTCGTCGTCCCTGGGCACCCGGTAGGGAATGTGTGCTGCCTTGATCTTTGCCTTGGCGCGGGTGATCCGTCGCGCCATCGTGGTCTCCTGCACCAGAAAGGCGCGGGCGATCTCGGGGACGGTGAGGCCGCCGAGCAGGCGCAGGGTGAGCGCCACCCGGGCCTCCAACGCGAGCGCAGGGTGGCAGCAGGTGAAGACCAGTCTGAGCCGGTCGTCCTCGACCGGGCCGGTCGGCTCATGAGGGGTGTCGTCGTACACGATCCGGGCCGCCTCGTGCTTGGCGTCGCGCTGCGATTCGCGACGGAGCCGATCGATCGCCTTGCGGGTCGCGGTGGTGGCGAGCCAACCGCCGGGACTGGGCGGTACGCCGTCACGCGGCCACCGCTCCGCCGCCGCTACGAACGCCTCGGCCGTCGCTTCCTCGGCGACGTCGAGGTCGCCGAAACGGCGCGCGAGGCCGGCGACCACCCGCGCCCACTCCTCGTGGTGGACACGGGTGATCGCCTGCTCGACGGTGGGATCGGTCACGGCTCCGGCAGCGCTCGGACGGATTTCTCGGACAGCAGGTGCCTGGGCGCCGCGTTCACTCCTTCCCGGAGCCGTCACGCCGGGCCTCCCCGGGACCTCGGAACCGGTGCACCTCCTGCGGCCAGTCGAGCACGGTCGCGAGCCGGCCGGCCCAGTATCGCGCCCCTGCGTCGTCGGGCACGTCCACGACGGCGAAGCCGCCGAGGTGCTCCTTGGTCTCGACGTACGGGCCGTCGGTGAAGACGGGCTTGCCGTCAACCCGCTCGACACTGCACACCGCGGTGGACCGGTCGAGCCCGCCGTTGCTGAAGATCAGGACACCCTCGGCCTGCATCTCCTCGATCACGACCCGGGCGGCCGTGCCCTTCTCGCGTATCTCCTCCGCCGTGTGGTCGGGCACCCACTCGTCGTTGAAGGTGATCAGGTACTCCGTCATGGTCGTCTCCTCTCAGTCCCCGGACGAGGGCCTTTCTCGACTCCTCGTGTCCGTCGGCCCAGCCGGCCGCCGCACCACTGGTTCCACGAACGGCTGCGCCTCGATACGACACCATCCCGGAAACTCATCTTCAAGGCAGCCCTGGCGGCAGGACACCACTGCGGTCCACCGTGTGTTTACCTTCCGATATGCCGCACCCCATGATGTTTGACGAGGCAGACCCACTCCTGAGCCGGCTGCGGGCGCTCGCCCTGGCCTTCCCCGACGCGGCCGAGAAGATCTCCCACGGCCATCCCGCCTTCTTCACCACCAAGGTCTTCGCCTACTACGGGGGATCGGTGAAAGTCGACGGGGTCCATCGGCAGCATGAACATTCGTTGCTCGTGCTGGTTGATCCCGACGAGCGAGTGGCGCTGTTGGACGAGGAGCGCTGCTTCGTGCCGGCCTACCTGGGTCCCTACGGGTGGATCGGGGTAGACCTGGCCGGAGACACCGACTGGGACGAAGTCGACGAGTTACTCGACGCCAGCTACCGACGTACGGCCGGGCTACGCAGGGTTGCCGTGCTCGACTCCCGGCGTTCCCGACCGTGATGCTGTGTGCGTGATCTCAGTGGCGCCGTGGGCCCACGACCCCTCGAACCAGGATTCGTGTTCCGTGCCGTAGAGCGACTCATACTGCACCCGAATTGTGATTCGCTGCGTCACCGCCGTCCAGAAATCGGCGTCTCTCGCGGGGTCATACGCCTCAAGAGCAAAGATCATCATCTCGTGACCGACCGGGATGTGCCTGCCGGGACGGAGTGACACGAAGTGCGGCCAGAGCGGGAAGGTGCCGCGCAGGGGGTCGACGACGTGCTTCTCCCATGGGCCGACGGCTTCGCCGTCAAGGAACAGCATGGTGGTTTTGATGATGGCTGGCCCGAGGCCGGCATTGGTGATTTTGATGCCTGCCGTATGCCCGTCGTGTCGTAGGCATTCGAAGCCCAACAAAGGTCGGACGGACTGCCAGTTGTGTCGCCGCGTCGCCCTCATCTCCCCGATCGACACCACCAGGGAAGCGATAGCGATCGTCGTCGCGCAAGCCGCGATGATTGAGCTTGCATCCATGCGTTCTCCCGACCTGGAGGGGTTCAGCCGTCGATGCGGGTGATGTTGCGGATCTTGTTGGACGCGTCCAGGGCGGCCACCTTGTACGCCTCGGCCAGCGTCGGGTAGTTGAACACCGCGTCGACCAGGTAGTCGATCGTGCCGCCGCAGCCGATCACGGCCTGCCCGATGTGGACGATCTCGGTGGCGGCCGTCCCGAACACGTGCACGCCGAGCAGCCGGCCGTCGTCGGGTGAGACGAGCAGCTTCAGCATCCCGTACGAGTCACCCACGATCTGGCCGCGAGCCAGCTCGCGGTAGCGCGCGATGCCCACCTCGAACGGCGTCGACGTGTCGGTCAACTGCGCCTCGGTCTGCCCCACGAAGCTGATCTCCGGAATCGTGTAGATGCCGATCGGCTGAAGGCCGTGCATCTCCCGGATCGGCTCGCCGCAGGCGTGCTGCGCGGCCAGCCGGCCCTGCTCCATCGACGTGGACGCGAGGGCCGGGAAGCCGATCACGTCACCGACCGCGTAGATGTTCTCCACCGAGGTGCGGTAGTTGGCGTCCACCTTGATCCGGCCGCGCCGGTCCGCCTCCAGCCCGGCTGCCTCCAGAGCGAGGTCGTCGGTCTGGCCCTGCCGACCGGCCGAGTACATGACCGTGTCCGCGACGATCTTCTTGCCGCTCTTCAGGATGCACAGCGCCGCAGTCTGGTGTTTCTCGACGGCGGCGACCTCCTCGCCGAAGCGGAACGCCACGGACAGGTCGCGCAGGTGGTACTTGAGCGACTCGACGATCTCCTCGTCGCAGAATTCGAGCATCCGGTCCCGGCGTTCCACCACGGTCACCTTGGTGCCGAGGGCGGCGAACATGGACGCGTACTCCATGCCGATGACACCGGCGCCGACCACGACCATGCTGCGGGGTACGGCCTGGAGGTTGATGACGCCGTCGGAGTCCACGATGGTCCGATCGTCGAAGTCGACGCTGTCCGGGCGGGCCGGGCGAGTGCCCGCCGCGATGATGATTTTGTCGAACGTCACCCTGGACTCGCGGCCGGAGCCGCCGTCGACCCAGATCGAGTGCGCGTCCGCGAACCTGCCGGTGCCGGTGATCATCGCGACCCGGTTGCGGGCGAGCTGGTTGCGGATGACGTCGGTCTGCCGGGTGATCACGTGCTGGGTCCGGGCGGCCAGGTCGCTGACCGTGATCTCCTCCTTGACCCGGTAGCTGCTGCCGTAGAGGTCCCGCTGGCTGAGCCCGGTCAGATAGAGCACAGCCTCGCGCAGCGTCTTGGACGGGACGGTGCCGGTGTTGATGCACACCCCACCGATCATGTCGCGGCGGTCCACGATGCCGACCCGCCTGCCGAGCTTGGCGGCGGCGATCGCGGCCTTCTGCCCGCTGGGTCCGGAGCCCAGCACCACCAGGTCGTAGTCATACACAACCGTTAGCGTCGCAAGATGTCGGCACCCGCGCCAGACCCGGATCAGCCGATGAGGCGGCGTTCCCAGGCCCAGGCGGCGATCTCGACCCGGTTGCGGGCCTTGAGCTTCATCTGCACGCTGGCCAGGTGGGTCTTGACCGTGCCGACCGCGATGAAGAGCTGCGTGGCGATCTCGGCGTTGGTCAGGCCCCGGGCGACGAGCTTCACGACGTCGAGTTCCCGCGGGGACAGGCCGGCGTCGTCGCGCGCCGGAGCGGGTGAGCTGAGGTGCTCCAGCAGTCGTACCGTGATCGACGGGCTGATCAGCGCGTCACCGGAGACGGCCGCGCGGACCGCTTCCACCAGCAGCGCCGGGCCGGAGTCCTTGAGCAGGAAACCGCAGGCGCCGTTGGAGAGCGCGGTGTGCACGTACTCGTCCAGGTCGAAGGTCGTCACCACGACCACCCGGACCGGGTCGGCGACGCCCGGCCCGGCGAGCAGCCGCAACGCTTCGAGGCCGTCGAGGCGGGGCATCCGGATGTCCAGCAGCACCACGTCCGGGCGGAGTCGCCGGGCCAGCTCGACGGCGACGACCCCGTCGGCGGCCTCGCCGATCACCTCCATGTCCGGCTGTGCCCCGATGATCATTCCGAAGCCGGTGCGGACCATCGCCTGGTCGTCGGCGATCAGCACCCGGATCATCGGCTCACCGCCGTGCGCAGCGGGAACGCCGCATCGAGCACCCAGCCGCCGGTGACGCCAGGCCCGGCGGAGATCGTGCCGCCGAGGGCGCGTACCCGTTCGGTGAGGCCGATCAGGCCGAAGCCGTGTCCCCGGGTCGGCGTGGTGCGCGCCGATGCGCCGTCGTCGGCCACCCGGACCAGCAACCAGTCGGGGGTACGTCGCACCGCCACGTCCACGGACCGGGCGTCCGGCGCGTGCTGACGGGTGTTGGTCAGCCCCTCCATCACCACCCGGTACGCCGAGGTCGAGACCTCCACCGGCAGCCCGTCCAGGTCGCCGTCGACGTGTAGCCGTGCCGGTGCGCTCGCCGTGCCGTTGAACCCCGTCAGCAGCGGCGCCAGGTCCGCCACACCGGCCAGCGGGGCCAGCGGCGCGTCCGGCGGGGCGTCCGGGTTGCGCAGGATCCCCACCATCCGCCGCATCGACGCCATCGTCTCCGCGCCGGCCCGCTCGATCTGCTCCAGGGCGACGATCACCCGCTGCGGGTCCTGCTCGGCGACGAACCGGGCACCCTGCGCCTGCACCACGATGCCGGTCACGTGGTGGGCGATGAAGTCGTGCAGGTCACGGCCGAACTCGGCGCGCTGCTCGGCCCGGACCAGCGCGATCGCCCGCTCCCGACCGGCGGCGATGATCCGCAGGTAGAGCCCCACCCCGGCGGCGCCGGCCGCGGCGAGCACCTGAAGCAGACCGAAGATCACGAGCAGGCTGTCGGTGCCGGTGCGCAGCGGCACCGCGGCGACGGCCAGTCCGGCGGCCACCGCCGCCCACGGGGCGAGACGGGGCGCGCCCCAGCGGGTCACCACGAAAACGACCCCGCCGCGAGCGGATCGGGTTCGTCTTCCAGTCCTTCAACCTGCTGCCGCAGCTCACCGCCGCGCAGAACATCACCCTGCCGCTGGATCTCGCCGGCCGGCAGCCCGACGCGGAACTCTTCGCACACCTGGTCGGCGTGCTGGGGCTCGGCCAGCGGCTCCGGCACCGCCCCAGCGAGCTCTCCGGTGGCCAGCAGCAGCGGGTCGCGCTGGCCCGGGCGCTGGTGGCGCGCCCCGAGGTGGTCTTCGCCGACGAGCCGACCGGCAACCTCGACTCCCGCTCCGGCGCGGAGGTGCTCACCATCCTGCGCGACTCGGTACGCGACCTCGGCCAGACCGTCGTCATGGTCACCCACGACCCGATCGCCGCCGCGTACGCCGACCGGGTGGTGCTGCTCGCCGACGGCCGGGTCGCCGGGGAGATCGACAAGCCGGACCAGATGTCGGTCACCGACGCGCTGCGTGATCTGGCGGCCGGCGCGTGAGGGCGACGGTGCTGCGTACCCAGACGAGCGCCGCGGCCCGGCGCCCCGGCCGGCTGGTCCTGACCGGGCTGGCGATCCTGGTCGCGTCGTTCGTCGTCTTCGGCACCGTGCTGGTGCAGCAGATCACCGAACGGACCGTGCGGGACAACCTCAGCGGCACCCCGGCCGCCACCGACCTGGTGATCGGCGACTCCGAGCAGCCGCCACCCACCGTGACGGACCTGCAGCACGTTCGCGCCGTGCCCGGTGTGGCCGAGGCGGTGGGCCGGGTGGCGATCGGGGTCTCCCTCGGCGAGGGATACCTCAACCTGCAGGCCGACCCCGGCACCGGCCCGCTGGCCACGGTCCAGGTGGTCGAGGGCAGCTATCCCGAGGGCCCCGGCGAGATCGCGATCACCCCGCGTACCGCCGAGCGGCTCGGGCTCCGGGTCGGCAGCACGACCAACGGCACGGCCGGTGAACTCACCACGCCGACCCGGCTCACCGTGACCGGCGTGGTCGAAACCGCAGTCGACGCCGGCTCCGACGCGTACGCCCCGGACCGTCTCGTGATCTCCTGGGCGACCGTGGAGCGCGTCGATGTGCGGGCGGCCCCGGGCGAGTCGGAGGCCGTCCGTCAACGGGTGACCGAGGTGGTCGCGGCAGGCCAGCCGGTCCGCTCCGGCGCGGAGGTACGCCAGGCGGAGGCCGACGCGGCGGCCCAGGAGATCGGGAGGCTCTTCATCCTGGTCGGCATGTTCGTCTCGATCGCGGTCGTCGCGGCCGCGCTGGTGGTCACCTCGACCTTCCGCATCGTCTTCGCCCAGCGGATGCGGCAGCTGGCGCTGCTGCGCGCGGTCGGCGCGAACCGGGGCACCCTGGTCGGGGCGTTGACCGCCGAGGGAGCCCTGACCGGGTTCGTCGCCGGCGTCGTCGGCGTCGCCAGCGCCCTCGCCCTCGGGTACGCGCTGCCGGCGGTCCTGCGCTCCACCGGCCACGCGGTCTCGTCGCCGGGCCTGCCACTGGCGGCGGCGGTCGCGGTGGTGATCGGCGCCGTCGTGATCACCGTGCTGGCCGTTCTGGCGCCGGCACTCTCGGCCGCCCGCGTCTCCCCCCTGGAGGCACTGCGCACGGCGAGCACCACCGCCGGTCGGCGCGGCATCGGCGTACTGCGCCTGGTGTTCGGGTTGCTCCTGGTCGCCGGCGCGGCCCTGGCCGCTGTCGCGACGATCAGCCAGTTGCCGGAGCCGGAGCAGCGGTCGTACGACCCGACGGAGCCGCTGCTCCTGCTGGTCGGGTCCGATGCGCTGGCGTTCTTCGCGTTGGTCGCGCTCGGGCCGCTGCTGGTGCGTCCGGTGCTGGCCGTGGTGGGTTGGCCGCTGCGCCAGCTCGGGTCGCTCGGGCGGATGTCGGTCGGCGGGATCGGCGGGGCGCCGCGCCGGGCGGCAGCGGTCTCCGTCGTGGTCGCGCTCGGCGTGACCCTGATCTCCGGGGTGGTCATCGGCGGCGCGTCGCTGCAGGTGCTCGCCGAGCGCGAGATGGCGCTCTCGGCACCGAGCGACTTCGAGGTCACCAGCAACGGTGGGACACTGCCGGCCGCTGTCGTGACCCGGGCCGAGGCAGCGCGGGGCGCGCTGTCCCGAGTGGTGCCCTACCGGCGCATCGACGACGTCACGCTGATGCGCGGTGCCGACAGGCTCGGCGACGCCGAGTTCGGGTACCCGACGAACGACCTGGACCTGGCGGTGTTGCCGAGCACCGGCGATCTGGACGTGGCGGAGGGCACGCTGGCCGACCGCGGCCCCGGCCGGATCGTGCTGAACAGCTGGGTCGCCGGGAACGCCGGTCTTCGGGCCGGCGACGCCGTCACGCTCGCCATCGCCGCGCGCAGGGTCGACGTGCGGGTGGCCGCGGTCCTGCCCGGCGACGGCCCGCTGCACGCGGGCATCCTCACCGACCGGGCTGACCTGGACCGGCTCGGCGTGCCGACGGCGTACACCGGTCTGCTGGCCGACGCGGCCGGCTCCGGCGAGGACGGCCGCACCGCCGGCGTGCGGGCGCTGCGGCAGGCGATCGGGGGCAGCGAGGGGGTGGGCCTCGCGGTGCTCGCCGACGAACGGGACCGCAACGACGAGGTGGTGAGCACCCTGGTCTGGATCGCGGTCGGCCTGGTCGGCCTGACCGTGCTGATCGCGGTCGTCGGCGTCGGCTCCACGACCGCGCTCTCGGTGGTGGAGCGGGTACGCGAGTCCGGGTTGCTTCGGGCGATCGGCCTGTCCCGGCCCGGCCTGCGCACGATGCTGACCGTCGAGTCCGGCCTCTACGGGGTGATCGGTGCGACCATCGGTCTGCTGCTCGGCGTCCCGTACGCCTGGTTGGCGGTCCAGACCCTCGGAATCAACGCGCCGCTGACCGTGCCGGTGCTGCCGCTGGTCGGGCTCTTCGTGGCGCTGATCGTCCTGACCGCGTTGGCCGGGGTACTGCCGGCCCGGCGGGCGTCGCGGGTCAGCCCGGTGGTGGCGCTGGGGGCCGATGGCTGAGCACCGCCGCGGGGGGGGGGGGGGGGCGCCGGCGCGCGCCCCCGGCCGCCCGGGCGGGC
>NZ_JBSFYP010000046.1:0-55481 GCF_053599835.1 Micromonospora sp. NPDC005163 | reverse complement strand
GGTTCGCGATCAGCGCCAGCCGGGACATGCTGAACTCCCCCACCGTCGGCCAGGCCGATCCGGGGGTGCGCTGGTGGCTGCCGGTCGATCGGCGCGCTGGCCACCCAGCTCTGCGTCGCCGGGGTCACCAGCAGCGGACCGAGGGCACGCAGGCCGCGCCAGGCGAGCCCGGCCCCGGCCAGCAGCGCGGCGACCGCCAGCCACCAGCGCACCCCCGGATCGGCCTGGCCGACGGTGGGGGAGTTCAGCATGTCCCGGCTGGCGCTGATCGCGAACCAGCCGTACATGCCCACGAAAAGGACCATGACGTACGCATCACCCAGCACGTCACCGAGCGAGTGGTCGTGATGCCGGCGGCGGGCCCGGCGCAGGTGCGTACGCACCTGCCGGGCGGTGGGCACGCCGGCCGGCGCGTCCGCGACGGTTGCGAGCGGGGCGGTCACCGGCCGATCTCGATGCGCTCGTCGACCACCGCGTCGATCAGTTCCGGGTCGTGCGACGCCAGCAGAACGGCGGTGCCCGCGTCCCGCTCCCGGCGCAGCCGGTCGGCCAGCCACTGGCGGCCGCGGACGTCCAGGCGCTGCTCCGGCTCGTCCAGGATCAGCACCCGGCGGGGGCGTACGAAGCAGGACGCCAGCGCCAGCCGGCGACGCTGCCCGCTGGACAGGGTCACCGGCAGCTGGTCGCGGGCCGGTTCCAGGCCCAGCTCGGCGAGCACCTCCTCAACCGGCTCGGCGTTGCCGCCGTGCGCGTACGCGACCAGCTCCAGGTGCTCGACCACGGACAGGTCGGGGAAGAAGTCGATGTCGTCCAGGGCGGCCGCCACCAGCGCCCGCACCTGGGGATCGGTCTCGTCGGCCCGGCGACCCTGCACCAGCACCTCGCCCGCGTCCGGCCGGTCGGCGCCGACCACGCAGCGCAGCAGGGTGGTCTTGCCGCTCCCGTTGGGGCCCAGCACCACCGCGATCCGGCCCGCCTGGAGCGTGAAGCTCACGTCGTCGAGCACGACCAGGTTGCCGAAGTTGCGGCTCAGTCCCCGCACCGAGAGCGTATCCACGATCACACACTCTCCCAGACCCCTGCAACCGGCCAACCTGAGCGACCGACATCACGCGGGCGCCCCTGCCGCGCAGGTCGGGACGCGGATCACGCGCCGGCCACCGGCAGCTCCCCGTCGTCCTCCAGCCGGCTGTCCGCGGCGGCCTGCCCGTCGGCGTCGCCGACCTCCTCGGCAACCGCCGCCGCGTCCGCCCAGTGTCGCCGCGCCTCAGCCCGGTCGCCCAGCGCCGCGGCGGCGTCACCCAGGTACAGCAGGGTGCGTGCCAGCCCCGCCGTGGGCCGGCTCTCCTCGCGCAGCCGCCGACCCTCGGCCAGCAGCTCGTACGCCGCCCGCGCCTGCCCGGGCGTGGCGGTCAGCAGCGTCGCCCCGGCGTTGAGCAGCGCCGCCGCCCGGCTCGTCGGGTCGCTGACCGACTCGTACTCGCGCAGCGCGGCCCGCCACGCCTGCGCGGCATCCAGGTGCTCGCCGAGGGCGGCGTGCACCAGCACCAGGTTGGTCAGCGCCGCCGCGTAGCCACGGGCGTCACCCACCGACCGGAACGTGTTCGCCGCCCGCACCAGATGGTGGTGGGCGATCTCCAGCTCGCCCCGGGCCAACTGCGCGGCGCCCAGGCCCAGATCGGTGAGGGCGTGCCCGGCCCGGTCCGCGCCCGAGCGGTGCCGGCGGGACAGCTCCAGGTGCTCCACCGCGTCGTCGAGCTGCCCCAGGTCGATCAGGGCCAGGCCGAGGTTCATCCGGGCCTGGGCGGTGCCCCGCCGGCCGCGCTCGGAGACCGCGAGGGTGAGTGCGGCGGCGGCACCCTGCGGGTCGTGCCGGCGCCGGCGCAGCACCCCCAGCTCGTTGTGCGCCCACCCGGCGATCTCCGGTCGGTCGTCGGCCGTCGGGGTGGCCAGCACGGTACGGCAGACCTGCTCCCACTCGTTGAGCCGCTCGACGTGCGCCAGCCATCCGCACAGCGCCACGGCCAGCCGGAACCACCACCGGCGCACCCGGCGCGGCAGCGTCTCGGCCGCGCCGGCCGGCACCCGGACCACCGCCAGCAGCAGCTCCTGGTGCAGGTCGAACCAGCCGTACGGGTCGTCGTCCAGCGGCAGTGACCACTCCCGGTCCGGTGGAGAGCCCAGCACGGCCAGGTTGGCCGCGTGCCGTTCGGCCCGTCGGGCCAGGTGCCGGGTCAGCCGGGCCTGCGCGGCGACCCGGGCCCGGGCCGGATCGGCGTCGCGCAGGTGCAGCCGTGCGTTGCCGGCGAGCAGGGGGCGGATCTCGTACCGGTCGCCGGGCGCGCCGACGACGAACGCCGCGGCGGCCAGTTGGTCGAGCAGCGCGGTCACCCGTTCCGGGTGTCGACCGGCCAGCGCGGCGATGGCGGGTCGGTCCACCGGGGCGGGCGCCAGCGACATCAGCCTGTACAGCCGGCGGGCCTCACGGGTCAACGCCCGGTACGCGGTGTCCCGTTCGGTGACCAGCCGGGCCGCCGGCGAAACGGTGACCCGCTGGTGCGGCGGCGTCTGCACCGCGCGGCGCAGCGCGTCCAGCACGTCGGCGTGCCGCCAGCCGTGCTGGGCGGTGCGGTAGCCGAGTGCCCGGACGGTGCGCGGCTGCCGCCCGCACAGCTCGACGATGTCGCCGACCGCCGGGTCGGTGCGGGGGTCGGCGCGGCGGACCCGGGCGGCCGGCGCGGCCACGCCCGCTGCGGCGAACAGCTCGACCGCCTCGGCCGGGCCCGGCTCGGCGATCCAGTGCGCGACCACGCCCTGCAGCCCACTCAACGCCGGGCCGCCGGCGAGCAGCAGCCGGCAGGTCCGCGCGGTCGGCGGCAGCAGCGGCAGGACCTGCTCGGGCCGGTCGATGTTGTCCAGCACCAGCAGGATCTTGCGGCCGTCGAGCTGGCCACGCAGGGCGTCGGCGGCGACCGCGAGGGCGTCCGGCCGGCCCGAGATGGGCGCGGCGGTGCCCAGCACCCCGGCCAGCGCGGTGAGCACCTGCCGGGCGGACCGGGGTCGACCGCCGCGGCGCAGGTCGAGGTAGTACTGCCCGTCCGGGAAGTCCTCCCGGCACAGGTTCGCCGCCTGTACGGCGCAGGCGGAGGTGCCCACCGCCCGCCGGCCCAGCACGGCCACCGCGTGCTCCCGGGCGAGCAGCGCGAGCACCGCCTGGACGTGCTCGTCGCGTCCGGTGAAGCCGGCCGGGTACGGCAGCGTCGGCGCGCCGGTGGCCGGTGCGGCGACGACCTCGGTGGGCTCCGGGCTCACCTCCCGACCGGTTCGGCGCCGGCGCATCTCGAACACCACGAAACCGACCCCGCCGCTGACCACCAGCGCGATGCTCGCCGGCCCAAGCACGCTGGCCGCCAGCTCGGAGAGCATGTTGCTGGCCAGGTTGCCGAGCACCCCGCTGACCAGCGTGCCGACCGCGATCAGCACCGGCCAGCGCGGCCCGCGGCCGGTGCCGGTGGGGCCGGTCACCGGACGCCCCCGGAGACCAGCCCGGCGACGAGCTGCCGGCGGGCGAGCACCACCAGCAGCACCGGCAGCACCGAGGCGAACACCGAGGCGGCGGCCAGCGCCCCGCTGTTGGACACGAAGCCACGGGACTGCCCGGCCAGGAACAGCCCCAGCGGTGTCGCCTCCGGCCCGCTGAACAGCAGGCCCACCACCAGGTCGTTCCAGACCTGGACGAACTCCAGCACGGAGACCGCGACCACCGCGGGCAGGTTGTGCCGGGCCAGCCGGCGCAGCGTGCCCCACCAGCGGCGCCCACCCAGCCGGGCGCCGCGCACCTGCTCGGCGGGCAGGTCGGCGAACGCGTTGCGCAGCACCAGGACCGCGAACGGCACGCCCAGCGCCACGTGCACCAGGGCCAGGCCGCGGGCGGTGCCGGAGGAGAGCACCAGGCCGAGCACCTCGTTGAGCGGCCCGGCGATGACCTGTACCGGTACGACGCTGGCGGCCAGCAGCAGCAGCCCAGTGGCCTGCGCGGCCGGTCCGGTCAACCAGGCCAGCGGGTACGCGGCCAGCAGCGCGACCACCAGCACCGTGGCGGTCACGACGGTGGCCAGCAGCAGCGTGAAGGCCAGCGTTCGCCACAGCTCGGCCCCGGTGACCAGGTCGCGGTAGGAGCCAACCCCCGGCGGCGTCGACCACCAGCCGCGCGCCGCCGCATCCACCTGACCGTGCAGGGAGGTGGCGACCAGCACCACCAGCGGCACCAGCCAGGCCACCGCGGCGCCCGCCGCGAGCAGTCGGAACACCCGCCGGGGCGGTGCCACCCGGTCCGGGTCCGGCGGCATCTCGGCCCGCGGCGGCGGCCACGCCTGCCGGACGAACAGCGCCGCCACCAGGATCCCGCCGATGACCGCCACCAGCCACACCACACCGAGTGCGGCGCCCTCGCCGGTGGTGGTGCCACCCGAGGTCTGCCAGACCCGCAGCGCCAGCACGGCGGCCTCGTCCCGGACCGAGCCGGGGGTCATCACCAGGATCAGGTCGAAGGTGCGGCTGGTGCCCACCGCGACCAGCGCGAAGACCACCGCCACGGTACGCAGCAGCAGCGGTCGCCACTGCGCGTCCCACAGCACGTGCCGGCGACCGCCGCCGTAGGCGCGTACCGCGTCGGCCAGGTTCGGGGGCACCGCGTCCAGCGCGGCCCGGAAGACCAGCACGGCCAGGCCGACCCAGGCCCAGACGAACGCCGACATCAGCGCCACCGTGACCAGGCCCGGCCCGAGCAGTTGCGGGGCCTCGGCGGCGGACCGGCCGGTCAGTCGCGCCGCGACCAGCGTGGCCAGGCCCCGGCTCGGGTCGGGGTCGTACATCAGCCGGAACGTCACTCCGGTGACGACCAGCGGCAACGCCACCGGCACCAGCAGGATCAGGCGGACCAGCCCACCCTCCTGCGAGCGGCGCGACGCGGCGGCGAGCAGGTAGCCCAGCGCCGTGACCACCGCCGGCACCAGCACCGCCCAGAGGACCGTGCGGCCCACCACCGCGCCGGTGTCCGGCGCGTCGAGCGCGGTGCGGAAGTGCTCGGCGCCGACCCAGTGACCGTCCGTGGTGACGCTGGCGTGCACCGTTCGCAGCACCGGCCACAGCACCAGCCCGCCGAGCAGCAGGATCGCCGGCAACAGCAGCGCGGAGGTCGCGCCGGCCGCCGGGTACGCCCGGCCGCGCCGGGGCGGCCCCACATCGTCGAGCACGGCCAGCTCGCCGAGCACCCGGACCCGGCTCACCGCCCGCCTCCCGCGCTGCGGGCCGCAGCGGCGAGCTGCCCGGTGGCCCGGCGGACCGCCTCGGCGGCGGGTACGCCGTCGGTGACGTCGGCGAAGAAGTCCTGCATGATCCGCCAGATGCCCACCCCGTCGGAGCCGGTGAAGGGCCCGGGCAGCTGGTCGGAGAGGTCGAAGCGCAGGGTGCCGGGAGCGCGCATCTCGCCGGCGAGCTGGCGGCGGACCGGATCGGCGTAGCTGTCCAGCGCGACCGTGGTGTTCGGCGACAGGTAGCCGCCGGCGTCCAACCAGGGCTGGAACGCGCCGGCCTGACTGAGCCACTCGATCAGCTCCACCCCGCCCCGGGCGTCGGCGAACGCCACCGCCGCGTCTCCGCCGACGATCAGCGGGCCACCGCCGCCCGCCCGCGCGCTCGGGAACCGAAAGGTCTTCGGCTGCTCCGGGCCGCGCCGGAACGTGCCGGCCACCTCGGCCGTGAAGTCGGCCTCGAAGACCATCACCGCCCGCCCGGAGCGCACCACCTGGATCACCGACTCCTCGTACTGGGTGAGCAGGGCACGGCGGCCGCCGCCGGGGAACGCGCCGCCGATGCTCCACAGCTCGGCGAGCCGGTCCAGGGTGTCGCGCACCGGTCGGCCCTGCCAGTCGGCGTCCGGGCCGGCGAGGGCGTCGTACGCGTCGGGGGCCAGGTCGGCCAGCACGTTCTCGAACCAGTCGGTGAGCACCCAGCCGTCCGCCGCGCCGATCGCCAGGGGCGCCGGGCCGGACCCGCGCCGGGCGAGCGCGCCGAGGGTGCGGGTCACGGTGACCAGCTCGTCCCAGGTGGCCGGCGGCCGGGGCAGCACCGACGGCAGATGCCAGATCAGCGACTTGTGCGCCGCCTTCACCCAGACGCCGTAACGCCGCCCGCGGGTCATCAGCAGGTCGCTCAGCCCGGTGGGCACCGCGTACTCGTTCGACGGGCGCACCGGGCTCAGCCAGCCCCGCAGGGCGTAGTCGGTGACCAGGCCGGGGCGCGGCAGGATCGCCACGTCCGGGCTGGTGCCAGCGAGGTGCCGGGCGCGCAGGAACGCGTCGATGTCGTTGCCGGCGCTGACCACGTGCACCGGGGCCGGGTAGCCGGCGACGACCCGCCGGAACCGGTCCAGCTCGCTTCCGCTCCAGACCACCGCCACCTGCACGGACCGGGTGCCGCCGGCGCAGCCGGCCGCGGTCACCGCGGCGCCGGCCGCGGCGGCGCGCAGCAGGGTACGGCGGGTCGCCCGCCCGGCCGGCGTCACCGGACCGTCCCCTCGGGTTCGGTGACCAGCTCGTGCCGGCGCGGGATCTCGGCCAGGGTGGCCGGATCGGCGGTGCACACCAGCACGGCCACCCCCGGTGCGTCCGGTGGGGACAGCCGGGGCAGCAGGTCGCCGAGGCGGCCGCCGCCGGCCGGATCGACGGGCAGGTCGACGACGAGGACCTCGGGCAGGCAGACCGCGGCCCGGGCCAGCGCCACCCGGAACCGCTGGGCGTCGGAGAGCAGGTGCGGCAGCAGGGCCAGCGTCGGGGCCAGCTCCAGCCGGTCCACCACGGTGGCTGTCCAGTCGTCGGCCACCTCGTGCACCCGTTCGCGACGGCGTTGGCCGTACTCGATGTTGCGGCGCACGGTGAGCTGTGGCAGCAGTGCGCCGCCGGCGGGCACGTAGCCGATCTGCCGGCGTGGCGGCGGCAGGGCGGTGACGTCCCGGTCGCCGACGATGACCCGCCCGGTGACCGGGGCGGCGAGCCCGGCCAGCACCCGGGCCACGGCCGTGCCGACCCGGGGTGGCGTCACCAGGGCGGCGGTCGTGCCGGCCGGAACGTCGAGGGTCACCGGCCCAGTGCCGGGGACGGCGACCAGTGCGCGTAGCCGTAACGTGAGCCTCACCTCCGGTGACCGCTGGTGACCGTCCCAGGGTGGCACACCGCGCCGACAGTCGATGCCCCGTGGATCTTCCATTGTGGAAGAAGTGGCGCGTGCCGTTACCGTGCCGGCTGCTCGCTGCGGGCGTAGAGGGCGGCCAGTCCGGCCGCCGTGGCGGCGAGTCGCTCGCGCAGCGCGACCGGGGTCAGCACCTCCACGTCGGCGCCGAGACGGAGCAGGTCACCGTGTGCGTGGGTGAGCGACTCGATCGGCAGCGCCGCGGTCACCCAGCCCTGGGCGTCCGGTGGCCCGGCGCTGGCGTCCACCGCTGCCACCACCGGATCGCTGCCGATCTCCCGCAGCCGTTCCCGGCCGCCCGGGGAGAGCCGCACGGTGGCCTCGTCCTGGTGCAGCCGGGCCCGGAACTGCACCACGTGCGCGCGCCACCAGGCCGGCAGGTCGAAGTCGGGCGGGCGGTCGAACTCCTCGGCGAGGGGGGTCAGTGCGAGGATCTGGTTGACCCGGTAGGTCGCCGGGGCGCCCCGGCCGGGCCGGTCGGCCACCACGTACCACCGGCCGCCCTTGAGCACCAGGCCGTACGGCTCCAACACCCGGGTCACCTCGCCGTTCCAGCTGCGGTAGCGCACCTCGACGCGGTGTTGCCGCCAGACCGCCTCGGCCGTGCGGGCCAGCTCGGGGGACGCGTCGCCGTCGGCGTACCAGCCGGGTGTGTCGAGGTGGAAGCGCTGTTGGAGCTGGGTGGCCCGGTCGCGCAGTGGGGCGGGCAGCGCGGCGTGCAGCTTGAGTTGCAGCGCGGCCACCACGTCGCCGTAGCCCAGCTCGTCGGCCGGCCCAGGCAGCCCGGCCAGGAAGAGCCGGTCGGCCTCTTCGGCGGTCAGGCCGGTCAACCGCGTCCGCCACCCGTCGACCAGTTGGTAGCCGCCGGCGTGCCCGGCCTCCCCGTAGAGCGGGATGCCGGCGGCGTGCAGCGACTCCACATCCCGGTAGATCGTCCGCGGTGAGACGGCCAACCGCTCGGCGAGCTGCGCGGCGGTGAGCCGGCCGTGCGACTGGAGCAGCAGCAGGAGGGAGAGAAGTCGACTGGCCCGCACTTCACTGACACTAGCTGTCAGGGGAGTCGTTCTACCGTCCCGGCATGGCTTTTCGCGACAAGGATCTACGAACGCCGGGACCGGTCATGGTGGACGGCCGACAGCTCAAGCGCTACCACATCGACCAGCCGGAACGGCCGATCGAGCCGGAGGTGGAGAAGGCCGCGTACGACCTGCTGCCCGCGCTGCTCGCCGACGTGCCGGATGACGGCACCCCGGCCGCCGGCTGGGTGGTGCTGCATCGGGGCGCGGACACCGGCGCCTACCTGCTGGCGTACACCTGGGTGTGGGACAACGCGTTGGAGGTGCGCACCGCGGCGGCCGGGCAGCCTGCACTGGACTGCCCTGACGATGATCCGGCACACTTCGTCGAGCTGCGCCGCCCCGCGGTGGGCTGCGTCTGGGAGTTGGCGGTGCTGGAGCACGAGCGGGCCGCCTGGGTCCGGCACATGCTGGTGCCGGAGAGCCCCGATCTGACCGGTTATCTGCACGACACGCGAGCGGAAGGGCCGGTGGGCCGCTGATGGGCGACTTCGACTTCTTTGTGGGCACCTGGAACGTGGTGAACCGGCGGCTGCGCAAGCGGCTGGTCGGCTCGGACGAGTGGGAGGAGTTTCCGGGGGTGTCGGTCGCGCACGGCTTCTTCGGCGGCGGCGGCCACTTCGACGAGATCGTTTTTCCGACCAAGGGCTTCTCCGGCGCCACGATCCGGCTCTTCGACCCGGCGACCGAGCAGTGGTCGATCTACTGGATGAACAGCGGTCGCGGCGAGTTGGAGCAGCCGCCGATGGTGGGCCGCTTCGTCGACGGTGTCGGCCGTCTCTACGCCGACGACCAGCACGAGGGACGTCCGGTGCGGTGCCGGTTCATCTGGTCGGAGATCACCGCGACCACCGCCCGCTGGGAGCAGGCGTTCTCCGTCGACGGCGAGCGCACCTGGGAGACCAACTGGATCATGACGTTCACCAAGGCGGCGGAGTAGCTCAGGTCGACGGCGGGGGAGTCGTGTCGCGGTAGATGCCGACCAGCCAGAGGTCGAGCAGCACGTCCACCACGTCCCGCTCGTCGACCGCCGGCCCGTCGCCGGCGAAGGTGGCGTACCAGACGCGTTCGTTCATCGAGTTGAGCGCGATGGCGAGGTCCCGGGCGGGCAACCCGTCCGGGGCCGCGCCGCGTCGCCGCTCCGCCTCGATGGCCGCCGCGATCGCCTGCACCCAGCGCTCCAGCACCGCCGCCCAGAGCCGGCGTACCTCGGCGTTGGTGCCACGGACCTGCGCACAGGCGAGCACCAGCGCGCGGTGCGCGCCGAACGTCTCGTGGAACCGCTGGATCAGCTCCCGCCACCGGGCCCGCGGGTCCTCGGCGAGCCGGACCAGGACGTCTCCGGCGGCCGCGTCGGCCTCCTCGGTGACCCGGTCCAGCAGGGTCAGCAGCACGGCGTCCTTGGACGGGAAGTAGAAGTAGAACGTCGGCCGGGAGATGCCCGCACCCCGGGCCAGGTCGTCGATCGAGATGTCGCCGAACGCCTTGTGCTCCAGCAGCCGCTCGGCGGTGGCCAGGATCGCCGTCTCCCGGTCGTCGCCGGTGGAACGGGCGGCGCGGCGACCGCGCGGGCTCGCCCTCCCGGTACGCGCGGTCGTCATGGCCGGTGATGCTACCCGAACTCGACACCCTGTCGACGGCACTCGACAGGGTGTTGACTGCTGTCGACGGCGGTGGATAGTGTCCGTCCACTGCCCCGGATGGAGGGAACGCCATGACCTCCGACCACGTCGACGTGCTCATCGTCGGAGCCGGCCTGTCCGGCATCGGCGGCGCCTGCCACCTGCGCCGCGACTGCCCCGACAAGACGTACGCGGTGCTCGAGGCACGCGACGCCATCGGCGGCACCTGGGACCTGTTCCGCTACCCGGGCGTCCGGTCCGACTCGGACATGTTCACCCTCGGCTACTCCTTCAAGCCGTGGACCGACCCGAAGGCCATCGCCGACGGCGCGGCCATTCGCGAGTATGTCCGGGAGACCGCCCGGGAGTACGACGTGCAGCGGCACATCCGCTTCGGGCACCGGGTGCTGCGTGCCGAGTGGGACAGCGACACCGCCCGCTGGACGGTGCACGCACAGCGCGTCGACACCGCCGAGACGACCGTGCTGACCTGCTCGTTCCTGTTCGCCTGCGCCGGCTACTACCGCTACGACGAGGGATACACCCCGCAGTTGCCCGGCGTCGGGGAGTACGCCGGGCGGCTGGTGCACCCGCAGCACTGGCCGGACGACCTCGACCACACCGGCAAGCGGGTGGTGGTGATCGGCAGCGGCGCCACCGCGGTCACCCTGGTGCCGGCGATGGCCGAGCGGGCCGCCCACGTGACCATGCTCCAGCGCTCACCGACGTACGTCATCGCGCTGCCCTCGCGCGACGTCCTGGCCGACGCGCTGCGGCGCGGGCTGCCGGCGAAGGCCGCGTACCCCGTGGTGCGCTGGAAGAACGTGCTGCTGTCCACCATCAACTTCCAGCTCAGCCGGCGCGCGCCCGGGCTGGTCAAGCGGCTGCTGCGCAGGGGCGCGAAGGGCCGGCTGCCGGTCGGGTACGACATCGACCGGCACTTCTCCCCCCGCTACGACCCGTGGGACCAGCGGCTCTGCGTGGTGCCCGACGGCGACCTGTTCACCGCCCTGCGGCAGGGTAGGGCGTCGGTGGTCACCGACACCGTCGACACCTTCACGGCGGACGGCGTCCGACTGGCCTCCGGTGACGAGTTGCCCGCCGACATCGTGGTCACCGCCACCGGGCTCAACCTGCTCGCCCTCGGTGGCCTGACACTCAGCGTGGACGGCGCCGAGGTCGACCTGGCCGGCACCGTCGCCTACAAGGGCATGATGCTCTCCGGCGTGCCGAACTTCGCGTTCACCATCGGCTACACCAACGCCTCGTGGACGCTCAAGGCCGACCTGGTCGCCGGCTACGTCTGCCGGCTGCTGCGCCACCTGGACCGCACCGGCCAGCACGTCGTCACCCCGCTCCCGCCGCCCGACGACGAGCGGGTGCCGCTCATCGACCTGCGCTCCGGGTACGTGTTGCGCAGCGTCGACGCGCTGCCCAAGCAGGGCGCCACCGCACCGTGGCGGCTGTATCAGAACTACGCCCGCGACGTGCTGCTGATGCGGCACGGCCGGCTCACCGACGAGGGTGTGCGGTTCTCCCGCTCGGGGGCCGCCAGGAGAGGAGCACCGGTCGTGCAGAGATTCGACTTCGTCGGCGGGACGGCCGTGGTCACCGGCGCGGCCAGCGGCATCGGCGCCGCGCTGGCGCACGCGCTCGCCCGCCGGGGCAGCGACCTGGTCCTGCTGGACCGCGACGCCGAGCGGCTGGACGCGGTCGCCGCCGCCATCCGGGCCGACCACCCCGACCGTCAGCTGCACACCTACCTGGTGGACCTCGCCGACGCGGCGGCCACCGCCCGGGTGGCCGTCGAGATCGGTCAACGGCACCCGCGGGTCCGGCTGCTGGTGAACAACGCCGGTGTCGGCCTCGGTGGCCGGTTCGACCAGGTGACGTTCGACGAGTTCAGCTGGGTGATCGACATCAACTTCCGGGCCGTGGCGCAGTTGACACACGCGCTGCTGCCCACCCTCAAGGCGGAGCCGGGCGCCCACCTGGTCAACGTCTCCAGCCTGTTCGGGCTGATCGCGCCGGCCGGGCAGACCGCCTACTCGGCGAGCAAGTTCGCGGTGCGCGGCTTCACCGAGGCGCTGCGCCACGAGTTGGTCGAGGACGGCATCGGGGTGACCTCGGTGCACCCGGGCGGGATCCGCACCCGGATCACCGAGAACGCCCGCGTCGGCAGCGGCGTCTCGATCGAGGAGTACGCGGCCGGCCGGGCGCAGTTCGAGAAGCTGCTCACCATCGCGCCGGAACGGGCCGCCGAGGTGATCCTGCGGGGCGTCGAGCGCCGCCGGGGCCGGGTGCTGATCGGCTGGTCGGCGAAGCTGCCCGATCTGCTGGCCCGGGTCCTGCCGGCCTCGTACAACCGGCTGCTGGTCACCGGCCTGAACCGCGGCGTCGTCCGCCCCGCACCGCCGACCAGCACGGTGCCGGCCGCCGACGCCCGCCGCGGCTGACGTCGCTGATCTCGCGGTGACTCAGGCCGGGTCGGCGTCGGCCGGCGCCGAGGTCGGCAGGACGTCACGCCGGCGCAGCACCACCGTCAGCGCCACCAGGGCGAAGAGCAGGAGCGCGAGCACGTGCACCGGAAGCGGACCCAGTGGCGCGAGCAGCGCCAGCAGCGCGACGACCGGAAAGGCGACGACCACCGCGCCGTGCTGCCTCCGGCGGACGTGCAGCACCCAGACGGTGAGCAGGTAGACGGCGATCGGTACGGCGACCGCGTACCCGGCGGCGGATCCGGAGATGTGCCCGATGTGCCGCTGGTGGTCCACCGCCACGACCAGGCCCGCGCCGACCGCCGCGACCGCCGCGAAGATCAGATAGTGGCCGTAGCCCCAGACCAGCGAGTACGGCAGCCGGTCGGGCGCCTCGATCGGCTGGTCGAAGTAGAGCCACCAGAGCGCATACACGATGACCGCCCCGGCCGCCGCGAGCGACCAGAGGTCGCGTCCACCGCTGTCCAGTTCGGTCTGGATCGCCACCGACACCGACAGCACCACCTCGCCGAGCACGATGAGGGTGAACAGCCCGTACCGCTCGGTGATGTGCCGGGGATGCCACGGGGTCATTCCGGGCCGCTCGGCCACCGCCGGCACCAGCAGGTCGGCCAGCCCCAGCAGCACGAACGACGCGATGCCCCACTCGTCGGGCAGCGCCAGCCGCAGCAACCAGCCGACCTGCACCACGGTCACGCCGATCGCGTAGCGGCGTGCCGCCGCGCGGTGCGCCCGGTCGCCGGCGGCCGCTCGGCTCCACTGCACGACGGCGGCCAACCGCATCACCACGTACCCGTACGTGATGACGGTGAAGTCGCCGTCGGCGAAGGCGCGCGGCACCCCGGCCGCCAGGATCAACGCTCCGGTGATCTGCACCAGTGCGGTGATCCGGTAGACGTCGTCGTCGGTGTCGTAGGCCGAGGCGAACCAGGTGAAGTTCATCCACGACCACCAGATCGCGAAGAACACCATCGCGTAGCTGACCGCCGCGTGACCGAAGTGACCCTCGGAGACGTCGTGGTGCAGGCTGCCGGCGGCCTGCGCCACGGCCACCACGAAGCACAGGTCGAAGAAGAGCTCCAGCGGGGTGGCCGAGCGGTGCGGCTCATCCCGGTGACGGGGCCTCATCGGCCGGTAGAACGGCCGCACCGATGGCGAACGGGTCAACGCGGCTCCTCAGTGGCGTCTCCGGCCGTGGGTGAGGCCCTCCAGCACCAGGGTCAGCCCGGCGCCGAGCAGCCAGACGTCCTTGGCCAGCGCGGTGCCCTGCTGGGTCGGGCGTACGCTACCCGCCTCGCGCAACCCCGGCGTCTGCAGGTACAGCTGCACCAGGCCCGCGCCGAACGCGGTCAGGCCGAGCCCGGCCAGGGTGGTCGGCACGAACGGGGCCAGCAACGCGGCCCCCAGGGCAATCTCCGAGTACGACAGCAGCTTGGCGAAGCGCGCCGGCTCCAACTGGCCGAGCTGCGGAATGGCCCCGACCGCCATCCCGTGCAGGCCCTGCGCGGCGTCGCCCTCGAGCGTCCGCTTGCTCAGACCAGAGTTGAGGAAGAACGCGCCGATGCTGACCCGCAGCGGCAGATGCGCCAGTTTCATGATCACTCCCGGTGGCCGTGGTCCGAATGCGGCCCGCGTACCCGCCGCGGCCCGCGATAACCCGTTGAGCCGACTGGGCCGGCCGTGGTGATCGCGGTAGGTTCGCGAGGGGCTCACCGCCAGGCCCGGCCACCCGCCAGCCCGGCACCCGACCCCGCCGCAGATCACCAGCAGGAGGCGAAGTGAGCCAGGAAGTCCGGGGAGTCATCTCCCGCAGCAAGGGCGCGCCGGTTGAGGTCACCACCATCGTGGTGCCCGATCCCGGTCCCGGTGAGGCGATCGTCCGGATCCAGTCCTGCGGGGTCTGCCACACCGACCTGCACTACCGCGAGGGTGGCATCAACGACGACTACCCCTTCCTGCTCGGCCACGAGGCGGCGGGCATCGTCGAGCAGGTGGGCGAGGGCGTCACCGACGTCGCCCCGGGCGACTTCGTGGTGCTCAACTGGCGGGCGGTCTGCGGGGTCTGCCGGGCCTGCCGCCGTGGGCGCCCCTGGTACTGCTTCAACACCCACAACGCCAGCCAGCGGTTGACCCTCACCGACGGCACCGAGCTCGCACCGGCCCTGGGCATCGGCGCGTTCGCTGAGAAGACCCTGGTACACGCCGGACAGTGCACGAAGGTGGACCCGGCCGCCCGACCGGCCGCGGTGGGGCTGCTCGGCTGCGGGGTGATGGCCGGCCTGGGTGCGGCCATGAACACCGGCAACGTCACCCGCGGCGACTCGGTCGCCGTGATCGGCTGCGGTGGCGTCGGCGACGCGGCGGTCGCCGGAGCGGCCCTCGCCGGCGCCACGACGATCGTCGCCGTGGACACCGACTCCCGCAAGCTGGACTGGGCTCGCCGGTTCGGCGCCACGCACACCGTGAACGCCTCGGAGACCGACCCGGTCGAGGCGATCCGCGCCGCCACCGGCGGCTTCGGCGCCGACGTGGTGATCGACGCGGTCGGTCGACCGGAGACGTGGAAGCAGGCGTTCTACGCGCGGGACCTGGCCGGCACCGTCGTGCTGGTGGGCGTGCCGACGCCGCAGATGAAGATCGAGCTGCCGCTGCTGGACGTCTTCGGTCGCGGCGGCGCCCTCAAGTCCAGTTGGTACGGGGACTGCCTGCCCAGCCGGGACTTCCCGATGTTGACTGAGCTGTACCTCCAGGGTCGGCTCGACCTGGACGCGTTCGTCACGGAGGAGATCGCGCTGGACCAGGTCGAGAACGCGTTCGACCGGATGCACAACGGCGACGTGCTCCGTTCGGTGGTGGTGTTCCCGTGAGCGCCCGCGTCGGGCACGCGGTCACCACCGGCACGTTCTCCCTCGACGGGCAGACGTTCGACGTGGACAACAACGTCTGGGTGCTGGGCGACGACAGCGAGTGCGTCGTCCTCGACGCGCCGCACGACGTGGCCGCGATCCTCGCCGTGGTGGGTGACCGGCGGGTCCGGGCGATCCTGGCCACCCACGCGCACGACGACCACGTCCGCGTGGCACCCGAGCTGGCCATGGCCACCGGCGCGCCAGTGCTGTTGCACACCGCCGACCGGGTGCTCTGGGACATGGTCCACCCCCAGCTGCCGCCCAACGGCGAGCTGCACGACGGCCAGGAGATCGATGTGGCCGGCACCGCGTTGCGGGTGCTGCACACTCCCGGGCATAGCCCCGGCGCGTGCAGCTTCCACGCGCCGGAACTGGGCGTGGTGTTCACCGGCGACACGCTCTTCGCTGGCGGCCCGGGTGCCACCGGCCGCTCGTACAGCGACTTCGACACCATCGTCCGATCGATCCGCACCCGGCTGCTCACCCTGCCCCCGGAGACGGTCGTGCACACCGGGCACGGCGACGACACCACGATCGGCGCGGAGGCGCCGCACCTCGAGGAGTGGCTGGCCCGAGGCCACTGAGCACGGTCGGCTGGCCGGGCCGGGCCGGCGCGTCAGCGCTCGTCGGCCGCGCCCAGCACCGGCTTGACGTCGAGCACCGGCGTGCCGTCCAGCGCCTCCAGGTCGGCCACCCGGACGCGCAGCCCGTCCACCGCCAGCACCCGGACGCGGTGCAGCCCGATCGGGTTGGGTCGGTGTGGGGAGCGGGTGCTGAAGACGCCGGTCTCCGGCCGTGTCTCGTCCCCGCGCGGGTGCACCGTGAGGATGTCCCGTCGGGCCCGGTCCAACCAGGTCAGCACCAGCAGCTCCGCGTCGACGCGTACGTCGTCCAGTGCGCGCTCCACCTGCGGGTCGAAGACCAACCAGGCGTCCGGCGCGCCCTCATCGCCCTGCCTCGGCGCACTCGCCGCGTCGGTCAGAGGCGACGAGACCCGGCCGACCGGGCGCAGCAGGTACGCGTCGTCGCTCTGGCCTTCGACCATGTCGCTCCCTTCGGGACGGTCCCAATCTAGCGCCGCCGGCCGGCGCTAGGATCCCGCTCATGGCCGCCGAGCAACCCGCACCCGTTGTCCGTCAGCTGCGACTCGTGGTGGAGGCGGCCGACCACGACGCCGCCGTGGCGTTCTTCCGCGACGCGCTCGGCCTGCCCGAGGAGGCGGCGTTCAGCGGCGACGGAGATGCCCGGGTGGTGATCCTGGACGCCGGCCGCGCCACCCTGGAGATCGCGAACCCGGCGCAGAAGCGCATGATCGACGAGGTCGAGGTGGGCCGGCAGGTCGCGCCGCGCATCCGGGTGGCCTTCGAGGTGGACGACACCGAGGCGACCACCGCCCGGCTTGTCGCCGCCGGTGCGACCGAGATCGCGCCGCCCACCCGTACCCCTTGGGACTCCCTCAACGCCCGCCTCGACGCACCGGCCGACCTCCAGATCACCATCTTTCAGGAGCTGCGTACGCCGGACGGCGACGACTGAGCTCGGGACGGCAACGACTGAGCTCAGGGCTCGAAATCACCCTGCGTGAGATGTTGGGCCGATCACGCACCGTTAGCCGTGACCCACGCGCCACCCTCACCCGCCGCCCTGCACGCCACCGGTGTCGGGCCCTTTGCTCTGCTTCAACGGACGCAACACGTCCCTTGAGCTGCCCAAAGGCGATTTCGGGCCTCTTCGGGAGTGTCTAACCGTCAGCACGGTCCGTGACTGTTGCGTCTGTTGAAGCAGAGCAAAGGCTCCTGGGTGGGTGTGGCGCGTGACTGCGAAGACCACCCTCTGTCACCCGGTGCGGGGCCTCGGAGGCGAAAGGTCGACCTGTCCGATTCCGGGGGTGACCCGGACCGCAGCCGCGCGGGGCCCTGGCATTTCCGGAATGCCCGACACGTGGACCTGGTTGTGTCCCCCGTACCGCCGGAGCCCAAACCCTTTCCGCGGTCATCTCCCGAGGAGTGTTCACCCCGGAGCGCTCCGCACGATCGAAAGGGCAACCATCGTGAAGGCCGACTTCACTCGATGGCTCCCCGCCATCGCTAAGGACTCGTACCGCAAGACCGCGCTGAGCATTGTGGGTGTGGCCGCCCTCGGTGGCCTGGCACTCGCGCCGACAGCGGCCGCCGCCCCGGTCACCTCCGGGCCGCACCAGGGCGCCGTGGCCGCCATCGACCTCGCCACCGGCAAGGCCGCCACCACGGCCCGCCAGGCCGACCAGCCCGTCGAATCGGGGCTGACCACCGGCTCCGCCACCGGCAAGCCGCCGGCTGGCAAGCCGAGCCGCGAGGAGCTCATTCCGCACGGCATCGAAGGCGCCCAGTCGCGCATCCCGCTCGACGACGCGCAGCTGGCCAACGCCCGGGCCATCGTCGACACGGCCAAGAAGACCGGTGTCGGAGACCGGGGCGCGGTGATCGGCGTCGCCACCTCGTTGCAGGAGTCGAAGCTGTACAACCTCGGCCACCTCGGCGCGTACAACGACCACGACTCGCAGGGCCTGTTCCAGCAGCGCCCGTCGTCCGGTTGGGGTACGCCCGAGCAGATCACCGACCCGGAGTACTCCGCCACGGCGTTCTTCAGCGCGCTGAAGAACGTGGGCGGCTGGCAGGAGCTGCCGCTGACCACCGCGGCGCAGACCGTCCAGGTCTCCGCGTTCCCGTACGCGTACGCGCAGTGGGAGGAGCAGGCGGCGGACATCGTCCAGCAGCTCTGGTGACACCCGCGCACACGACGCCGGCCGGTTCCCGAACAGGGGGCCGGCCGGCGTCGTCGTGTCCAGGTACCTCAGCAGGCGGCGTAGAGGCGCCGGGTGCCGACCCCGGCGGCGTACGCGGCCCGATCGCTGAACCGGCAGCCGTAGTCGGGACGGGCCACCACCGTCGGGTCGGTCACGGTGTCGCCGGCCGGGCGCTCGCCGGTGCGTACCCAGGACACCAGATCATCCCAGGCGGCGCCGGCCTCGGCCGGAGTGAACTCGCAGTGCTGCGTGGCCCGGATGGCCCGCTGCACCACCAGCCGGCTGCGTCCGTGCCGTGCCACGTCGGTGGCGTACGCCTGCTCCATGCTGAACGGTACGAACAGGTCACCGAGGCCGTGCAGGGTGAGCACCGGCGCGGTGGGGCGGCCGGCGATGCGGGGCACCTCGGTCAGCGTCGGAAGGAGCCGCTGCCAGACGTTCTCCGGGGCGACCCGCGGCACCGTGGCGTTGACGTTGACCGGGCTGTTCGGGCTGTAGCGGGTGAGCAGGTTGGTGGAGAGCTGACCGGGCCGCTGGGCGGGGGAGTCGCCGCCACTGGTGACGCTGATCGAGAAGAGGAAGTCCTTCCAGACCGCGAACGCGGCGTCGGCGCCGGGGCGCGGCCCGCCGGAACGGTTCACCGTGATCGCGCGCAACTGCTTGCCCCGGTCGGTAGTGGTGTCCGGCCCGGTGGGGGTGAGCCCCGCCAGTCCGAGGGCCACCTGGATGCGGGGCACCGCGTTGGTCAGGTAGTCGGTCGGCGTGGGATAGGCCGACACCCCGGCGAGAGACTGAGCGACCAGGTTGTAGTCCAGGTAGAAGTCGAGCAGTGTCTGGTCGCCGAGTACGCCGCACATGGGCAACGCGCCGTCGTAGTAGCCGGGGTACTGCTCCAGCGAGCGGCCGATGACGTACCCGCCCATCGACACTCCCGCCAGGTAGGTGTGGTGCGGCCGGCGGACCGTCCGTCCGAAGTGGTCGGCGAGGTCCTTGGTGCCCAGCACCCCGGAGCGGATGTCGAAGCCGTTACGGTCGTACGAGGACGACGCCCAGGCGTACCCCTGCTCGAGCAGCCGCTGACGCAGCCCGAAGCCGGGCGGCTCCGGTGAGAGCACCGTGCCCTGGCCGCGATAGCCGTGGGCCCACAGCACCAGGTCACCGTTCCACCGGGCGGGGACCTCGATGACGTACCCGGCGTGGCGGTGCACGCCCTGACGTACCGTCGTCGGCTTGCCGGCCACGACGAGCGGCGCCAGCGGTGGGTTCTCGATGGTGTACCCGGGCAGCGGCTGGCCGCCGCCCGGGTCGCGGTCGGCGGTGGCGCTGGCCGGCGCGGCGCCGGCCAGCCCGACCGCCAGGGTCAGGGTCGCGGTGGCGGCGAGCAGGCGGCGGAGGGTGCGAACGGGTGAGGACAGCATCGATGCTCCCCATCGGACGGATGTCGCCCGCGGGCGACCAGGCGGGACGGTTGCCTACCGGCCGGTAGCGTCCTGAACCTAGGACCGCCGTCGACCAGAGTCAATGGCTGCGCTGACCGGCCGGTCAGGCTCGACTGTCCGGCCGCTCAGACCAGGCCGTGCGCCAACATCGCTTCGGCCACCCGGCGGAACCCGTTGATGTTCGCCCCGGCCACGTAGTCGCCGGGCAGCCCGTACTCCTGGGCCGTGCTCCAGCAGCGGGCGTGGATGTCCCGCATGGTCTCCCGCAGCCGCTGCTCCGACTGGGCGAACGTCCACGAGTCCCGGCTGGCGTTCTGTTGCATCTCCAGCGCGCTCACCGCCACGCCGCCGGCGTTGGCCGCCTTGCCCGGGGCGAACCGCACGCCGGCCCGGCCGAGGATCCGCACCGCCTCCGGCGTCGTCGGCATGTTCGCCCCCTCGACCACCGCGACGCAGCCGCCGGCCACCAGCGCCGCGGCCTCCGCGCCGCCGATCTCGTTCTGCGTCGCGCACGGCAGGGCCAGGTCGCAGGGCACCTCCCAGACGGTACGGTCGGCCACGGCCACCGCGTGCGGCACGTGCCGCAGGTAGTCGTCGAGCCGGCCGCGGCGCTCCTCCTTCAGCTCGCGCAGCAACTCCAGGTCGATGCCCTTCTCGTCGAGCAGGTACCCGTCGGAGTCCGAGCACGCCACCACCGTCCCACCGAGCTGGTGCACCTTCTCGATCGCGTAGATCGCCACGTTGCCCGAGCCGGAAACGACGACCCGCTTGCCCTCCAGGCTGTCGCCGCTCTCCCGCAACATCTCCTCGGCGAAGAACACCGCCCCGTACCCGGTCGCCTCCCGGCGCGCCTGCGCACCCCCGTACGCCAGCCCCTTGCCGGTGAGGACGCCGGACTCGTAGCGGTTGGTGATCCGCTTGTACTGGCCGAACAGGTAGCCGATCTCCCGGCTGCCCACCCCGATGTCCCCGGCCGGCACGTCGGTCTGCGCGCCGATGTGTCGGTGCAGCTCCGTCATGAAACTCTGGCAGAAGCGCATCACCTCACGGTCCGAGCGCCCCTTCGGGTCGAAGTCCGCGCCACCCTTGCCGCCGCCGATCGGCAGGCCGGTCAACGCGTTCTTGAAGATCTGCTCGAAGCCGAGGAACTTCACGATTCCCAGGTAGACCGACGGATGAAAGCGCAGGCCACCCTTGAACGGGCCGAGCGCGCTGTTGAACTCCACCCGGAAGCCGCGGTTGATTTGTACCCGGCCACGATCGTCCTCCCACGGCACCCGGAAGATCACCTGTCGTTCCGGTTCGCAGATCCGCTCGATGATCCGCGCCTCGGCGTACTCGGGGTGCCGGGCCAGCGCCGGGCCGATGCTCTCCAGCACCTCCCGCACGGCCTGGTGGAACTCCGGCTCGCCCGGATTGCGGGCAACCACACTGGCGAACACCGTCTCGACGGCCTCCGGCATGACCGGCACGTCCCTTCCGTATCGGCGGCATCGTCGCCGCCACTGTGCCGGCGCGACCCACCGGCCGCCCCGGAGTACGGCCCGCCGCCCCCGTCCGGTTCACCGCTCGCCCGCCCGTCCTTGCCCCGGCGCCTCCATCCCGGCGTTCGCCCTGGCCGCGCGCGTGCCGGCCTCACCTGGCTCGCCCACCGATCGGCTGTGCGGCCCGGCTGTGCGGCCCGGCTGTGAGGCCCGGTGGGCGGGTCGGGTTGACTGGTCGCCGTGGACGAGTCGATCTGGGAGGCGGCCCGGGCGTCGCGCAGCTGGTTGGACACGGCGAACGGCACCGGGCAGACGGAACTGACCTGTCGCATCCTCAAGCTGACCGAGGAGGCGGGGGAGGCGTCGGCGGCCTGGATCGGTCTGCTCGGGCAGAACCCGCGCAAGGGCGTCACGCACACCCGCGAGGATGTGGCAGCGGAACTGGCTGACGTCGCCTTCACGGCGCTGGTGGCGATCGAGAGCCTGGGGCTGGATGCCCGGTCGGTGTTGGACTCCTGCGCCGCCAAGGTCCGCTCCCGCCTCGCTGACTGACCGGGTACCCGGCATGCCAAATTCCGACTTTGGCCGGTGTGCCGGATTCGTCGGGTATAGGGTAGGGCCCGCCGTGCGGTGACTCCCATCCCGGCGGCGACCGTCGTCCGGTCCTTGTTCCTGCGGACGGTCCAGCACTTCCCTGCAGTGGGCTGCATCCCGCTGGTGCTCGCCGCCCCCGCTCAGTCCTGCCGTGGATGCGGCCCCGCCGCCCTCCCGGGCGGTCGCTGTTGTGAGCGATATACCTGTGAGGCATAAATATGCCTCTGAGGTATAGCGCTCGTTGACCACCTCGCCCGGGCTCGCCTCGTTCGGCGTGATCGACTTGCGGTCAGCGATGTCAGCGATGTCGTGGTGTCCCGGGCGACCGGATCGCCCGATATCGGTGATACCGAGTCGATCAACCCCAAGCGGTCGAACGGGCGCCCGAGACCGTCGGCGATCCCGCGCCGAATGTCCGGTATAAGGGTTTCTGGCCTGTGGCCCGGTGCATCCGTGGGGTGGAATCGTGGCGGGCCGGGGGTCGTTACACACCCTGACGATCGCAGCACCACGGCCCGGCACCCCGCCCCCTACAGGGTTGGGATGGCAGCCGGGCCCGGGTTGGAATGCCCGCGGGTGGCCGGTCGTTGCAGACCCCTGACCGACCGCACCAGCACCCCCTCACCCGGGGCCGCTGGAACGGAGCCCCCGCTCACCGGGGTGCCGATGGATGGGCCACCCCCGGAATGCCCGCGGTCTGGCGGTCGTTACACACAGACCCGGCGCCACGAGCCCCCCGCGCGTAGGCCGCCGACCGATGACTTTCCCCCGTGTTGTTGAAAGCGCCGGACGAGGTGCTCGCACCTTTGCGCCGTCCCCCTCGGGCGTGTGGGTGTCTACCCCCCTGAAGGAGCTGACCTCTCATGAACACGATCATTCGTAAGAGCATGCTGTCTGTTGCTGGTCTCGCGTTCGCCGGTGGCGTGTTCGCCGGTCCGATCGCCGCGCACGCCGCCACCCCCGCCGATGGCAAGCCGGTCGCGGTCGCGGTGCAGACGGCCAAGGCGCAGGGCGCGCAGTCGCACATCGACCTGAACGACGAGCAGACCGCGAATGTGAAGGCGATCATCGCGGCGACGAAGAAGGCCGGTCTGCCTGAGCGGGCCGCGGTGATCTCGATCGCCACGAGTCTGCAGGAGTCGAAGCTGGAGAACCTGGGTCACCTCGGCGACGCCAACGACCATGACTCGCTGGGCCTGTTCCAGCAGCGCCCGACCTCGGGTTGGGGCACGCCGGAGCAGATCACCAACCCCGAGTACTCCACCACCGCGTTCCTCAAGGGTTTGAAGCAGGTCGACGGGTGGCAGGACATGGCGTTGACCGACGCCGCGCAGACCGTGCAGGTCTCGGCCTACCCCGACGCCTACGCCCAGTGGGAGCAGCAGGCCACCGACCTGGTCGCCAAGCACTGGAACAGCTGACCCCACCGCACCACCGCACGACATCGACCGCTGGCCGGCACCCCACCCCGGGGTGCCGGCCAGCGGCATACCCACGACCGAATCTTGGACAGTTCCCGTCACCGGCGAACGAAAACTGTCCAAGATTGGCGACGCACGGCAGCGGTGCGGTCGGCGCTGAGTGATCCGAACGGTGGGCGGGTACGTACTCACCGGCGGGGACCGGCGGAGGGACGAGAACATGGCCGCAGTGGGTAACGGCACGGATCACCAGCCGGAGCCGGAGCCAGAGCCGGAGCCGAGGGGTGACGCCGCCCCCCATCGAGGCTGGCCTGTCGGGACTCGGATGCTGCTCGCCGCCGCGGCCGTCGTGCTGATCCTCGGCGCCGCCGCGGTGGCCGTGATCATTGCTGATCCGCACCGCCTCGGCATGTCCTACTCCAGCGCACCCGACGGCCGCCCCGACGGCACCCGCCCCGACGGCACCCGCTCCGACGGCACCCGCCCGGGCGGCACCCGCTCCGACGGCACCCCGCCGGACCACGCCCGCCCCGGCAGCATCCAACCCGGTGCTGGTCGACCTGATGATGCCGGATCGGGATCGGACGGCGGCCCTCGGACGGGCGCGGTCGACCCCGACCGGGCCGGCGGGGGGCCGGGTAGGGAGGGCGCGGCGGGCGACGGGCAGACGGTGACCGCGCCGTTGGCGGGGCGGCAGCGGGCCACCTTCGTGCTGGCGGACGGGCTGTCCTCGTTCGAGCTGCGGGTGGTGGACCTGGGTGACGACCTCTACCGGATCAGCAGCCCGGCCGGGTCGGGCGTGACGGCCCGGCCGGCGGTGCTGGGCGAGACCGTCCGGCTCGGCGTGGTGACCAGCGGTGCGTCCGGGGCGAGGGCCGTGCGGGTGTTGCTCAATGAGCGGGTCAGCTGGCGTCTCCAGTTGGTCGGTGGTGTGAGCAGCCAGGTGCTGGATTTGACCCGGGCACGGCTGCTGGGGCTGGAGCTCGCCGGCGGGTCGGCCCGTACCGAACTGCTCCTGCCAGCGGTCAGCGGCACCATGACGGTGCGGTTGACCGGCGGGGCCAGCCAACTCGACGTCCGGGTGCCGGGCGAGCCGCCGGTACGGATCCGCGCGGGAGCCGGCGCCGCCTCGGTGGTGCTGCGCGACCAGCGCTGGGCCGGGGTGGCTGCCGGGGCACTGGTGGGTACGCCGGGATGGGACCGGTCGGCGGACCGGCTCCATCTCGACCTGGTGGCGGGAGTCAGCAGCGTGACGGTGGGCGCCAGCACCCGGTGAATCCGACCGTCGCCCGTGCGGTGGAAGCGCTGCGGCGGCGGGCGGGGGCGAGCGTACAGTCGGGCGGTGGAGCGTACTGAATCGATGCTGGCGGAGACCCGACCGCCCGGCGTGGCCGACGTCGATCCCGGCAGCGTGCTGCTGCCTGGCCACGACGTGCCGCTGGGCCGTTACACCACTGTTCGCCGACTGCTGCCGCAGCGCCCCCGCCGGATGGTCGGCGCGTGGTGCTTCGTGGACCATTTCGGCCCGGACGACGTGGAGCAGCGGCCCGGCATGGAGGTGCCGCCGCACCCGCACACCGGCCTGCAGACGGTGACCTGGCTGCTCGACGGCGAGATCATGCACCGGGACAGCCTGGGCAACGTCCAGCCGATCCGGCCCGGTCAGCTGAACGTGATGACCTCCGGGCACGGCATCGCCCACTCCGAGCGGTCGCCGGCCACCCATCCGCCGGTGATGCACGGCGTGCAGCTCTGGGTGGCGCTGCCGGACCCGGCGCGGGCCCGAGCGGCGGGCTTCGCGCACCACGCCGACCTGCCGCGCTGGCGCGACGACGATCTGGACGTCACCCTGCTGGTCGGCGAGTTCGCCGGGGAGCGGTCCCCGGCGGTGGTGCACACCCCGCTGGTCGGTGTGCAGCTGGAGCTGGGCGGCACCGCGCCGACCACGCTGCCGCTGCGGCCCGATTTCGAGTACGCGCTGCTGGCGATGTCGGGGTCCGCCGAGGCGGCCGGTGTCGGGTTCGAACCCGGTGCGCTGCTCTACCTGGGCTCGAACCGCCGCGAGCTGACCGTGCGCGGTGGGGCCGGGGCCCGGTTGCTGCTGCTGGGCGGGACGCCGTTCGATGAGCCGCTGGTGATGTGGTGGAACTTCGTCGGCCGCTCCCACGAGGAGGTCGTCGCGGCTCGGGAGGACTGGATGGCCGGGCGACGTTTCGGCGTCGTCGCCGACGATCCGGCGCCGCCGCTGCCGGCGCCCGCTCTGCCCACCACCCGGCTCAAGGCCCGCGACCGCACCGGTGGCCTGCACGGCTGAGGCCACACCCCGCGCGGCGGGGCCACGGCGCACCCTCACGGTCGGCGTGTGACCGACGTCCGCATGGGTAGTCGCCGGCATGGCGACCACATTGATCACTCCGGTGGAGGACCGGAAGCGCCTGGCCCGCCGGCTCGCCGGCAGCGGACGGGGCTTCGCCGAGCAGTACGGCTTCCGGGTCACCAACAACCCGGCGAGCCTGTTCCAGGTGCTCTACCTCGCGGTGCTGCTGGCCCGTCGTGGTGACTTCCGTCGCGCGTTGGACGGCGCGCGGGCGCTGCGCGACGAGGGGTGGGACAGTGCCGCCCGGTTGGCCCGCTCGCTGCACCAGGACCGGGTGCGTGTGCTGCGCGACAGCGGTCAGCGCGGCGACGTGGACGCGTTGGCCGACGTGCTGGGCGACCTGGCTCGCACGGTCGTCGAGCGGTACCGGGGTGACCTGCGCCGGTTGCGCGCGTTGGCGCACCACGACCCGGCCCGGGAGCGCAAGCTCCTCGCCGAGCTGCCCGGCGTGGACGACCAGGTGGTCGACCTGTTCCTGCGCGAGGCGCAGGCGCTGTGGCGGGAGGTCGCGCCGGTGGCCGACCGGCGGGCGTTGGCCGCGGCCCGCCGCCTCGGGCTGGGCCGGTCCGCGGACGACCTGGCGGGGTTGACCAGCGGGGAGTCGGAGCGGCTGGCCTGGCTGGTGGGGGCGCTGGCCCGGGTCGACCTGGAGCACCGGTACGCGGAGTTGACCCGCTGACCATGACGTGCCCTGGCCCACAGTTCGCCAAATTCTGACCGTACGGATGATGTTCTGTCGTATGGTTGTACCCGGCAGTGCTGGCCGCTCGGTTCGGGCGACCATCCACCGCCTGGTGATCGCATCCGGTTCGGGTGCGGTTCACCGCCTGGGCAGGTTTGCGTGGCGCCCCCGGTCGCGGTTCGTGGCCACGGGGCGCCCGCCTGTCCCGGCGCGCCAGCCCACGCCCCCGTGGCTACTTCCGGGGCCCCGTCGGGCGTCTCAGCGGACCAGACCGGCCAGCAGGTTCACCGTGACGGCGATGATGAACGCGCCGAACAGGTACGACACCATCGAGTGCCGCAGCACCGTGCGACGCATCTCGTTGCTGGTCAGGTTCGTGTCGGAGATCTGGAACGTCATCCCGATGGTGAAGGCCATGTAGGCGAAGTCGGAGTAGCGGGGCGGCTCGGGCTGATTGAAGTTCACCCCGCCGTCCGGGCCGGTGTAGTAGATCCGGGCGTACCGGGCGCCGAACACGGTGTGCACCACCAGCCAGGAGAGCGCCACACTGAGCACGCCCAGCCCGCCGGACATCTCCCGGCGGAGCCCGGGCGGCGCGGAGTGGGCGCTGGCAAGCACCAACCCCACCGCCAGCAAGCTGGCCAGGCAGGCGATCAGCAGCACCAGGTCACGGACGGCCCGGTTGGGGTCCTCGTACGAGGCGACCCGCGAGGTCTGCGCGTCGTCGAGCGGCCAGAGCTTGCGCCAGACCAGCCCCAGCCAGCTCAGCGCGGCCGCGTCCCAGCCGACCAGCGGAGCGAGTGGCGGCGACCACACCACGGCGACGACGCCGCCGACGATGATGCCCACCACCCCCACCAGGGCGAGCTGGACCGCGGCGGGGGTGTGCCCGCTCGGGACCCGGGACAGCGGACCCGTGCCGATCATCAGTGCCGGCCGCGCGTCGGGACTCGGGCCGCCACCGCCCTCGGGTCAGATGCCACGCAGGTGCTGCGAGACACGGCTGTGCTTGTCCCGGGCCTGCGCGGCCCGCTGCGAAGGACCCACCTCGGGGGCCGCGTCGATGCCGGCCGACCGGGCCACCTCGGTGCCGTTGGCGTAGTCCACCGGAGGCAGGGCGCGCAGGGCCTTCAGCACGTCCGGCGGGGCGCCCTCCCGCTCGGCCTCGCGGACCACGTCGTTCTTCTCGGCCGGGTAGTCGAGGCTCGACAGGTACTGCAGGACGTCGGCGTAGCTCGCCATGGCAGGGGCTCCCTCACGACATCGATGTGGTCACGACGGGCGGCGGTTACCCGCTCGCCGTCCGGTCACGCCCGGGCGGGTGGTCGAATCGGCTGCCGTTTCCCCCCGGCTGCCGCGGGTACCCGCAGGCGCCGACGCTAGCCCGAGGGAGTACGTGATGAACTACGACACCTTCATCGACCAGGTTTCGCAGCGCACCCGGGCGCCGTCCGAGCGGTCGGTCGAGTTGACCCGGGCCGTGCTGGAGACGTTCGCCGAGCGGCTGACCGGCGGCGAGGTGCTGGATCTGGCCGCCCAGCTGCCCAAACCGCTGCAACTGGTGCTCAAGCCGAGCCCGCGCACCGAGCAGGCGGACCGGTTCGGAGCGGCCGAGTTCGTCGCCCGGGTAGCGCTACGCGCCGACGTGGAGGAGCCCCTCGCCCGAGACGCCGTCCGCGCGGTTTTCACCACGCTGCGCGAGGCGATCACCGGCGGGGAGTTCGACGACGTGGTCACGCAGCTGCCGCGCGACTACCGGCAGCTCGTCGAGCCTGCGATGGCCCCGGGGGCGACGTTGCGTCGCGCCTGACCGCGCATGTCCCCGCTCGCACACAGCGGTTGATCAGGGCAACCATCGACATCCCGCCTGGCGGCGAGATTGAGCCTGACCTAACCTTGTCCTGCGAGGGGAGTACTTCCCACGAACCATTCCGGTCAGTACGGCGCGCCCGGCGTGCCTCGGGTGGTTGCCCATCTTTGGTGGGTGAAGGAGACCTCGAACATGACACGGTGTTCGAGGAGGCCCCATGACCGAAGTGTCGTACCTGTCCGCTGCCGGTGAGTTGTCGTCGGTGGGCACGCCCACGCTGTGGGTGGTGACCATCGGCGGCGTACTGCTGCTGCTGGTACTGGACTTCCTGGTGACGCGCCGCCCGCACGAGGTGTCGATGCGGGAGGCGATCGGCTGGTCGGCGTTCTACATCGCGCTGCCGTTGGCGTTCGGCGGCTGGGTCTGGGCCCGCTACGGCTCTGAGTTGGGCGTGCAGTACCTCACCGGTTACCTGGTGGAGAAGTCCCTCTCGGTCGACAACCTCTTCGTCTTCATGCTGCTGCTGGCCGCGTTCGCGGTGCCGGCGGTGCTCGCCCAGCGGGTGCTGCTGTACGGCATCGCCGGCGCGCTGGTGCTGCGGGCGGTCTTCATCGCACTCGGTGCGGCGGCGTTGCAGACCCTCGACTTCGCCTTCCTGCTCTTCGCGATCATCCTCATCGCCACCGCGGTGAAGCTGCTCCGGGACGCCCTCTCCGGGCACCAGCAGGAAGTCGACATCAGCAGGATGCGCTCGGTGCGGCTGCTGCGCAGGTTCATGCCGGTGGTCAACGAGTACCACGGCACCCGGATGACCGTCCGGCAGGGAGCGAAGCGGGCGCTCACCCCGTTCGCCCTGGTGGTCGTTGCGGTGCTGGCCACCGACGTGGTCTTCGCGGTCGACTCGGTGCCGGCGGTCTACGGCATCACCGAGGACCCGTACCTGGTCTTCGCCACCAACGCGTTCGCCCTGCTCGGTCTGCGTGCGCTCTACTTCGTCCTGCACGCGGCGCTGAGCCGGCTGGTGCACCTCAGCTACGGCCTGGCCATCATCCTGGCGTTCATCGGCCTGAAGCTGGGCCTGCACTGGGCGCACGGCATCTGGGACAGCGTGCCGCAGATCCCCACCCTGGCCTCGCTCGTGGTGATCATCGGGGTGCTGGTGGTGGTCACGCTGACCAGCTTGCGCGCCACTCGGGGCGACCAGCCCGAGGAGCGTGAGGTGGTCGCGGAGCGGCGCTGACCGCGCCGCGCCGGGGCGACGAGGAGGTACGCGGGAAAGCTCCCGCCCCGGCCGGCGCGGGTGGTACGACTGTGCAATGGGAATCGTGTCACCGGGCTTTCAGGGTCGGCCCCGAACACAGGAGCCCGCCCTGCCACCCGGTCAGTACCTGACCGAGGATTTCCCGGTGCTCTCGGCCGGCCCGACGCCCCGGGTGTCGCTGGACACCTGGGAGTTCGTCATCGCCGCCGAAAATGGCACCGAGCACCGGTGGTCGTGGCAGGAGCTGATGGCACTGCCGCAGGAGACGCCGATGGTGGACATCCACTGCGTCACCCACTGGTCCAAGCTCGGCACCACCTGGCAGGGCGTCTCGCTGGACACTCTGCTCGACGGCGTGGACACCGGCGCGCACTTCGCGCTCGCGCACTCGTACGGCGGGTACACCACCAACCTCCCGCTGGACGACCTGCGCGGCGGCCGGGCCTGGGTGGCGCACACCTTCGACGGCGCGCCGCTGCCCCCGGAGCACGGCGGGCCGGCTCGGCTGCTCGTGCCGCACCTGTACTTCTGGAAGTCCGCGAAGTGGGTGCGCGGCATCCGGCTCAAGACGATGGACGAGCCGGGGTTCTGGGAGACGGCCGGATACCACGACTACGGCGACCCGTGGCGTGAGCAGCGGTACCAGGGTGACTGAGCGCGCGGTCGCGACCGGCACGCCGGCGCGAGCCCCGATCCGTTGGCAGGTCGGCCGGCTGCTGGAGCGCCGGGTGGAGACGCCGAGCGCGCACACCCTGGTGCTGGAGGTGCCGGACTGGCCGGGGCACCTGCCCGGGCAGCATGTCGACCTGCGGCTGACCGCGCCGGACGGCTACCAGGCGGCCCGGTCGTACTCGGTGGCCGGGCCCGTCGTGGACGGTCCGGGCGGGCCGCGCATCGAGGTGACCGTGCAGCGGGTGCCGGACGGCGAGGTGTCGCCGTACCTGATCGACGTCTACGGCGCGGGTGACCCGGTGGAGGTCCGCGGCCCGCTCGGTGGCTGGTTCATCTGGCGGCCGGAGGAGACGGCGCCGGTGCAGCTGCTCGGCGGTGGCTCCGGCATCGTGCCCCTGATGGCGATGATCCGGGCTCGCCGGGCGACCGGCAGCAAGGTGCCGTTCCGGCTGCTCTACTCGGTGCGTACGCCCGGCGACGTGATCTACGGCGACGAGCTGCGCCGCCGGGTCCGCGACGACTTCGGGCTGGACGTGGCGTACGTGTACACCCGCGAGGCGCCCGAGGGGTGGCGTGGTGAGCCGCACCGGATCGGGCTGGCCGACGTCAACACCCACGGCTGGCCGCCGGATCTGGAACCACTCACCTACGTCTGCGGCCCGACCGGGTTCGTGGAGACCGTTGCCGACCTGCTGGTGGGGTTGGGCCACGCGTCGCGGCGGGTGAAGACCGAACGCTTCGGCCCCACCGGCTGACCAGCCCACCCGCCCACGCAACGTCGAGGAGACCCGATGACCGAGATGTCGTACCTGGACGGCAACATGCTCGACGGCCCGCTGCGCGAGCTGTTCGCCGTCGACCTGAGCACGGCGATGGGCCGCTGCGAAAACTGCGGAATGACCGGATCGATGGCCAGCCTGCACGTCTTCTCGCACGCCCCGGGTCTGGTCGCGCGCTGCCCGTCCTGTGAGTCGGTGATGCTGCGGCTGGTTCGGGCACCGGACCGGGCCTGGTTGGACATGCGCGGCACCACGTTCCTCCAGGTCCCGATGCCACTGGAGCAGACCCAGCCCGGCCCGCTGTGAGGAAGCGGGCGGCGTTGCCCGGCTGAGGCAGACTGGCCGCATGTGCGCTGCTCGATGGCGTGACGTGCCGCGCGTTGTTCGACTCGCCGTGTCGGTCGCCGTGCTGGTGTTCGCCTACGGCACGGTGGTCCACCTGCTTCAGTTGTTCGTGCCCGCGTTGAGGCCGCAGCTCATCCTGCCTGGCTGGCTCACGTTCTACTTCGTGTCCCTGACTCTGTGGGATTCCTTGGCGGCACTTCTGCTGGCGGCTCGTCGGGTGCGGGGACTGGCGTTGGGATGCGTCGTGCTGGTGACGGACGCGACCGCGAACTGGTACGCGAACTATGTGCTGGGTCCGGCGGCGGGTGTCACCCCGGGCCGGATCGGCCAAGCGGTCATCACCGCCCTCGCCATCGCACTTGTCGCGCTCACCCCGTGGCTGGCGCCGTGGTTCGTCCGGCCCGGTGAGAAGGCTGCCCCGGACCTCGGCTGACTCCTCGCCAGCGGAGGAGCCGGCGGTCTGCTCGCGCCCTTTGCTCTGCTTCAACCTACGCAACACTCACGGCCCGAAACCGTTGCCCCGGGTGGGCCGGCCGGTGCGGACGGCGTACGCCCGCTTCATCTTGATGTAGTTGCCGCAGCCGGCCATCGAGCACCAGCGGCGGGCCTGGTTCCGGGAGGCGTCGTAGTACGCCCAGCGGCAGGTGTCGCGGGCGCAGACCTTGAGCCTCGGCCAGCTGCCATCCTCGCCGCACACGCGGATCGCGTCGACCAGCCCGGCCAGCGCCCGGTTCAGCGGGGCGCTGTCGGCGGCGACAAGGTGGTGACCGTCGTCGGCGAAGCGCAGCGTGACGGGCACCCCGGCCAGGGCCTGGTTGAGCCGGTCGAGCGCGGTGGGGTCGGCGTGGTGACCGGCGTGGCCGAGCAGCACGGCGCGTAGGCCCTCCCGAACCGTCACGGCCACGTCGAGGTCCGCCGGCCCGAGGTGCACGTCCATTGCCATCAGGTCCCGTTCGACGAACCAGTCGCGGAGCCGGTCGGGGCTGGTCAGCATCTCGTCGTCGATCTGCCGCTCGAAGGTGTTCACGAAGTCCCGGACGAGCCGCACAGTGGCCGGCACCGCAGCGTCGTTGTCCATTGACTCCCCTTTCATTAACACCACCGTATCGTCTTGACAGGTGTGAAATCGCCTGCGAGGGTCGGAACTGCACCAGCGAAACGGCTTTGGTGGTGTGACCTTCGTCGGGGGGAGGGCGGGTCGTGGCTTCCACGCTCAAGGACGTGGCGCAGCTCGCTGACGTGTCGGTGAAGACCGTCTCCAACGTCGTCAACGGCTATCCCCACGTGAGCCCCGAGGTGCGCCGCCGGGTCGAGACCGCCGTCGCCCATCTGGGCTACCGGCCGAACGTGTTCGCCCGGACGCTGCGCACCGGCCGCACCGGCGTGCTCGCCCTGGTCCTGCCCGGTGCCGACGTGCCCTACCCGCACGACCTCGCACGCGAGGTCGTGCGCGCGGCGGCAGGTCGGGGTTACCGGGTCGTCATCGAGCAGGTGGGGCCCGACGACGAGCGCCCGGCGCCGTCGTTGGGCGCTGCCCGCCCGCTGCCGGTGGACGGCGTGCTGGTCAGCGCGCCCGTCGCGCCGACCGAACTGGTCGAGGCGCTGACCGCCGCCGGGCGTTCCGTCGTGCTGGTCGGCGGCGAGGTTCGGGACGGGCGCTGCGACCGGGTCAGCGTCGACGTCGCCCAGGCTGCCGAGGACGCGACCACGCACCTGCTGCGCGCCGGCCGCCGGCGGATCGCCGCGATCGGCGCGTACCCGAGGGAGTCAGCTGACGGATATCACCGCGCGCTGCGTCGGGCCGGGCTGGCGGCCGTCCCCGGTCAGCGGCTGCCCGCGTCGCGGCACCGTCGGGCCGACGGCTACCGTGCCGCCCGCGCCCTGCTCGCCCAGCCGGACCGTCCGGACGCCATCTTCTGCTACTCCGACCCCCTCGCGATCGGCGCGATGCGCGCGGCCTTCGACGCCGGGCTGCGCGTCCCGGTCGACGTCGCGGTGATCGGCATCGGCGACATCGAGGAGGGGCGCTACTCCCGGCCCACCTTGAGCACCGTCGCCGTCGACACCGGCTTCCTGGCCGGGGAGGCCGTGGCCCGGCTCACCGCCCGGATCGACCAGCCGGGCGCGGCGATCGCCAGGGTCACCGTGCCGCACAGCGTGCTGCCCCGGGAAAGCACCGGGCCGGCCGTGCGCTGACCGCCGGTTGGACAGCGCCGGGGTGGGTCGGTCAGAGTGGTCCGCCGTGAGATACCTGCGTACCGGCGGTCCCGCCGCGATCCGCCGACCCCGGCCCGCCGACTCGGACGAGTTTCTCGCCGCCGCGCGCCGCAGCCGGGAGCTGCACCACCCGTGGCTGGTCGCGCCGGACAGCCCGGAGGAGTACGACCGGTACCTGCGCCGGATCCGCCGCCGGGACAGCTCCGGCTACCTGATCTGCGATCGGGCCAGCGGCCAGATCGCCGGCTACGTGAACATCAGCGGGATCGTGCTGGGCGCGCTGCGCGGCGGCTACCTCGGGTACGCGGCGTTCCAGCCGTACAGCGGCACCGGGCACGCCTCGGCGGGCCTCGCCCTGGTCATCGACCACGCGTTCGGCGCGCAAGGGTTGCACCGGCTGGAGGCGAACATCCAGCCCGGCAACGAGCCGTCCCGGCGGGTGGCCCGCAAGCTGGGTTTCCGGTTGGAGGGCTTCTCCCCGGACTACCTGTTCATCGACGGCGCGTGGCGCGACCACGAGCGCTGGGCGATCACGGCACCGGCGGCGACCTGAACGGCCGCCGGACCCGCTCCGCGGCGGGCCCGGCGGCCGAGGTCAGGCTGCGGTCACTGGGGCGCCTGCTCAGCTGCCCGGCCGGGGGAACGCGACCGGGCTGCGCAGGCCGTCACGGCCCACGGCACGGATGCCGAAGAAGACGTTGTCCTTCGAAAGGTCGATGCTGACCTCGGTGACATCACCGACCGGGATGACCCGCTGCCACTCGGCGGCCGTGGTCTCACGCCACAGCACCTCGTAGCCGGCCAGGTCCGGCTCGGTTCCGCGCTGCCAGCGCAGAGTGGTGTTGTTGGTCAGGTCGGTGGTCACGATGATGGCGCCCTTGGGCGTGCCGGGCCCCTGGGCCAGCGACCACAGCGCCGCGCCGTTGACCCGGGCCACCCGGGCGATGTACCCGAAGTCGCAGAACTCCGGCAGGTCACCGAACTGCTGCCCGTCCTGCACCCGGACGTCCTGGTGCTGGTGGGCGAAGTCCTCGTTCGGCTCGGTGAACCGCGCCGCCGGCCAGCCCTCGCGCAGGAACGAGATGTGGTCGCTGCCGCGCAGGTAGCGGTCCCGCCGGTAGATGACCCGTACCCGCATCCTGGTGGTGTCGTTCTCCGCCACGTCCCGAACGAACCGGGCGAGCTGCCGGGACGGCGAGTCGTTCTCGCCGCCGACGGACTGCCGGGTGGTCGCCTCCGCGGGGGTCTCCGCCGTCGGCACGCCCTCGGCGAACAGCCGCACCGCGTACGGGTCGCGGGTGCCGTCGTCGGCCGTGCTGCTGCCCACGATGTCGTTGCTGAACATGCCATGCACGTCCGCACCGGCCGCCTTGAGCTGCTGGGCCAGGTACGTCGAGCCGTACAGCCCCTGCTCCTCGGCGGCGACCGCGGCGAAGACGACGGTGGCGGCGGTGGGCCGGCTGGCCATCAACCGGGCCAGCTCCATGACCACGGCCACGCCGGAGGCGTCGTCGTCGGCGCCGGGCGCGTCGCTGACCGCGTCCATCACGTCGGTGACCCGGGAGTCGTAGTGGCCGGTCACCACGTACGTCCGGTTCGGCGAGGTCGTCCCGCGCAGGGTGGCGACCACGTTGGTGATCCGGGTCGCGGTGGGGATCCGCGACGCCGGTTGCTGGATGTACGACTGGAGTTCCACGGTCATCCGGCCGCCGGAGGCCGCCGCGTACTCCTGGAGGCGGGCGAAGATCCAGTCCCGGGCGGCGCCGATGCCCCGCTGCGGGTCGTCCTGGTTGGCGAGGGTGTGCCGGGTGCCGAACGCGGCCAGCCGGCGGACGATCGCCTCGATGCGGCGCGGATCGACCTGGCGCAGCAGCTCGCGTAGCTCGCGGTCGGGCCGTTGCGGGCGTAGCGGGCGGCCCGGACCGGACGGTGGGGCGTCGGCGGTGGCCGACGCGGCGAGCGCGGGCACCGCCACGGTGGCGGCGGTCGCCGCGGTGGCGGCGGCGGAGGCGGACAGGAAGGTGCGGCGGGTGGACCTCGTGGGCTTCTCGCCGGTGTCGTCAGATCCCATTCCGGCATCCTCCCCATCGATGGAGGTGTCTGTCCACATCGCCGGGCGTGGATGTTCCATTGCTTTCACCCGGACCGGGTGATGACACCTGGTGTCGACCGTTCCTACGGTGGGTGGCATGGCTGCCGTGCGGCGTGCAGCCCGCAGGCGTGGGCAGCCGGCGCCCCGCTGGCCCTGATCCGCGCGATGCTGGGGCTCAACCCGGTGCAGGGGCGGCTGGTGCTGGACCCGGACATCCCGCCCGAACTGGGCCGGATCACGGCCGATCGGGTGCGGGCGTTCGGCCACGAGTGGGGGTTGGAGGCGGTGGGCGGCAGCGGTCACCTCCGGCTCCAGCCGAGCTGAGCCGTCCCGCCGCCGACGTCGCCGACCGACCGCCGCGCCCGACGTACGGCTTCTTCGACGTTTGTCCCGGGCTTCGACGGGAAACGGGCCGCAATGACGAAACCTCGTGTGGTGATCGTGGGGGCCGGGTTCGCCGGTTACCACGCGGCGAAGACGTTGAGCCGCCTCGCCCGGGACCGGGCCGAGATCGTGCTGCTGAACTCCACCGACTACTTCCTCTACCTGCCGTTGCTGCCCGAGGTGGCCGCCGGGGTGGTCGAGCCCAAGCGGATCGCCGTGCCGCTGACCGGGACGCTCAAGGGCGTGCGGGTCGTGATCGGCGAGGCGGACCACGTGGACCTGCAGAACCGCTGGGTCGGCTTCACCCAGCCGGAGGGGGACCAGAACCGGCTGGCGTACGACCGGCTCGTGCTGGCCGTGGGCAGCGTCAACAAGCTGCTGCCCATCCCCGGGGTGACGGAGTACGCGCACGGCTTCCGTGGCCTGCCCGAGGCGGTCTACCTGCACGACCACGTGATCCGCCAGATCGAGTTGGCCGAACAGGCCGAGGACCCGGCCGAGCAGCGCGCCCGGTCCACCTTCGTGGTGGTCGGCGCGGGCTACACCGGCACCGAGGTCGCCGCGCACGGGCAGCTGTTCACCGACGCGTTGCAGGCTCAGCGGCCCCGGCTCACCGTCCGTCCCCGCTGGATGCTGCTCGACATCGCCCCCCGGGTGCTGCCGGAGCTGGACAAACGGATGTCGCAGACCGCGCACAAGGTGCTCGACCGGCGCGGGGTGGACGTGCGGATGGGCACGTCGGTGGCCGAGGCGACCGCCGACGGGGTGAAGCTCACCGACGGCGAGTACGTGCCGACCTGCACGCTGGTGTGGTGTGTGGGGGTGCGCCCCGACCCGTTCGTCAGCGAGCTGGGCCTGCGGACCGAGAAGGGCCGTCTGGTGGTCGACGAGTTCCTCACCGTCCCCGGTTACCCCGAGGTGTACGCCTGCGGCGACGCCGCGGCGGTGCCCGACCTGACCCGCCCCGGCCAGGTCTGCACGATGACCGCCCAGCACGCCCAGCGGCAGGGCAAGCGCGTGGCGCACAACATCGCCGCGTCGTACGGGTACGGCCAGCGCAAGCCGTACAAGCACCACGACCTGGGCTGGGTGGTCGACCTGGGCGGCAAGGCCGCGGCGGCGAACCCGTTGCACGTGCCGCTGGCCGGGCTGCCCGCGAAGGCGGTCACCCGCGCGTACCACCTGATGGCGATGCCGGGGAACCGGACGAGGGTCAGCGCCGACTGGGCGTTGGACGCCACGCTGTCCCGGCAGGCGGTCCAGCTCGGGCTGGTCCCGGCGAACGCGGTACCGCTGGAGAGCACCTCACCCGAGGTCGCGGCCCGGTCCCGCTGACGCTGGCGGGTCGGGGCGCAGCCGGGCCGGGCCGTACTCGCGCAGCAGGGTCTGGACGATGCCGGCGGCGGGGATGGCCAGCAGGGCGCCGAGCAGGCCGGCCAGCTCCGCCGCGAGGAGCACGCTGAGCAGCACGGTCAGCGGGTTCAGCCGGACCGCGCGGGCCAGGATGAGCGGCTGGAGCAGGTGGTTCTCCACCTGCTGGTAGACCACGAAGAAGACCAGCACCACCACGCCGGCGGTGGGGGAGTGCAGGAAACCGGCCCCGGCCGCGATGATCGCACCCAACGTCGCGCCGACCAGTGGGATCAGGTCCGCCACCGCCACCAGCAGGGCGATCACGGCGGCGAACGGCACCCCGGTGAGAGCGAGCACCACGAAGGTCAACGCACCGCAGATCACGCTGATCACCAGGTTGCCGGTGAGGTAGCCGGTGACGGTCCGGGACACCTCGCGGCCCACCCGGCGCAACCGCTCGCGCTGGCCGTCCCCGGCCGCCGCGAGCACGCGGCTGGTGATCCGCGGCGCCTCCAGCACCATGAGGTACGCCAGCACGATGACCGTGACCAGCCCGGCGACCGTCTCCACGACGCCGCGCAGCACGCCGACCGCCGGCTCGCGCAGCCGGGTGCCGAAGGTGCGTAGCTGCTCGGAGTGTTCGGACACGTACCGCCGGGCGCCGGTGCGCTCCACCAGGTGCCCCAGTGGGCCCCGGCCGGCGCGCGCGTCGCGCAGCAGCTCCGGCGCCCGCTCGGCGAACCGGCCCAGCTCGTTGATCAGCGGTGTCAGGATGACCGCGGCCAGGATCGCCAGCACCACGAACGCGGCGAGGAACACCAGCAGCGTGGCCAACGCCCGCCGCCGCACGAACCGGTGTTGGAGCCGGTCCACCAGGGGCTTGAGCGCGACGGCGAAGAAGGCGGCCACCACGGTCCAGACCAGCACCCGGCGGGTCGCGTACACGAAGGCCAGCGCGAACGCGGTCGCCAGCACCAGACCGATCACGATCAGAGCCCGGCGTGCGGTCACCCGCGTGTCGGCGTTGCTCATCCGGCGCGGCTTCCCCAGGGTCACCTCGGGAAACCCGGCGCCCGCGCGGATCACCCGGTGGTGTGCGGCCGGCCGCCGGGCGTCAGGTGATCATTTCTGTGCGGGGTTGTCGGCGTCCGTGACCGGTCGGGCGCCGGCGACGAAACCGTCCAGCGCGGCAGCGTGCAGCAGACCGCCGGGCACCGGGTCACGCAGGGCGGCCACCGCCAGCCGGCCGACCGGCAGCCCGCCGGGCCGGGGTGTCGCGGCGAGCACCAGGTTGCCGTAGCGCCGGCCGCGCAGCATCCGCCGGTCGCCGAGCACGCACACGTCGCCGAAGACCGCCCGCAGCGTCGCCACCTGCACACGGGTGCCGACCAGTGGCGGCAGGTCCGTGACGTTGACCAGGTACAGCCCGTCCGGGCGCAGGGTGCGTGCCACCTCGGCCGCGAACTCCACGGTGCGTACGTGTCGTGGCATCCGGGCCGCCCGGTAGATGTCGGCGACCACCAGGTCGTAACGGCCGGCCGGGCTGGCGGCGACGGCCTCCCGGGCGTCGGAGATCCGCACGTCCACCTCGGGCGGCAGCGGCGGGAGTTCCCGTGCGACCAGCTCGACCACCGACGGGTCCCGCTCGATGACGCGCTGCGGGGAGCCGGGCCGGGTGGCGGCCAGCCAACGGGGCAGCGTCAACGCGCCGCCGCCGAGGTGCAGCACGCTCAGCGGGTCGCCCGGTGGGGCCGCCAGCTCCACCGCTGAGGCGATCCGCCGGACGTACTCGAAGTGCAGGTGCCGGGGATCGTCGACGTCCACGTACGACTGCTCGACGCCGCCGGAGAGCAGCATCCGTCCGCTCCGGCGGACCGGATCGGCGACCAGTTCCAGCCGGTCGGCGGCGCGGTTCATGTCCGGCACGCTAGCCGAGCCGCCGGAGCGGGACGGCACGGCGGGGGCCGGCGGCGCGGGGTGTGCCCCGCGTCCGCCGGCCCGTGTGCGCCGATGTGCCCGGTCAGCCGCCGGCCATCCCGGCGCCCACCTCGTCGATCGCGTCGTCGATCCGGTGGGCGAGGTCCACGTCGAGCGCGGTCACCCCGTCTGCCTGGTTGGTCCGCACGGTCAGCACGGCGGCCGTGTCGCCGGGGCGCCCGATGCTCGGGGCGCGCCCGGTCTCCGCGCGTAGCTGGTCGAGCCGGTCCAGCACCCGGTCCAGGTTGTCCGACGGCAGCGCGACCACCCGGTACAGCGCGTCACTGTCGCCGGCCCAGTACGGCAGGTCGTCCAGCGCCGTCCGCAGCTCGGCCGCGTCCAGGGTGGGTGTGGTGGTGGAGGCGCCGACGAGGCCCCCGCCGGCCTCCGGCGGGTTCAGCAGGTCCCGCAGGCCGTCGGGTACGTGCAGCGACTCGACCAGGTCGCCGTCCTGCTCGGCGAGCGCGGCGAGCGTCGCCTCCGCGTGGTAGCGGGCCTGCTCCGGGCTGCGGCCGCTGATCCGGCCCACCTCGGCCAGGAAGCCGGGCAGGTCGCGGTGCCGCTCGACGCCGTCGACGGGCAGCACGTCGTGCAGTGAGGTCGGTACCGCGGTGAGCAGCCGCTGCCGCTCCGCCGCCTCGAGCGCGAAGGCGAGGACCAGCACGGTCGCCTCGGTGCCCACCTTGGCCGTCTTGAAGTCGACGCCGGCCCGGCGCCGGACGTCCTCGACCAGCTCCTGGTAGCCCACGCTGCTCGCCCCTGCGGCGCCGGCCGGCGGGGACGGCTGCGGCCGCGGATTGTCCGCCGTGCCGACCGGCGGCGGGGCCGGTCCACCGCGCGTGCTGTCCTGTTTGCGGTGCCCGGCCGACGCCGGCCCGGCCCGCTTGCCCTGATCGAGGCTGGTGATCTGCTTGGAGGCGCTCAGGCTGGCGCCGAACTCACTGGGCTGGCGACCCTGTTCGCGGGCCTGCCGGGCCAGCGCCCGGCGCCGTTGGTTGTCGCCCTCCATCTGCTTGCGCATGGTGACACCCCTTCCGCTGGGGATCGTGCCTGCGTCCGTCGCCTTCCCGCCGTGCCGGGCACCGAAACGGACGCCGCCGGGGCGGGCCGGGCGAGCGTCGGTGGGCTTCATCCGGGGTGGGTGATGGACGCTCACCCGTCCCGCCCACAGGATCAGTTCAGGACCGGAGTTCTTCCGAGGTACGCGGAAGGAAGGTCGTCATGAAACGGATCGTCGAGATCGTCCCCGCCCGACCCGGTTGGTACGCCCGCTGGCAGCTCACGCCAGACGCCACGCGGTCCTACCCGGTGAGCCTGTGGGCGCTGCTGGAGGAGGCCGACGGGACCGGCCGTGAAGTGGTCGGCATGGACTGCATCGGTCAGTGGCCGGGCGCGGACGACAACGAGTCCGGTGCGGATTTTGTCCGCTACCTGTACCAGACGCCCGATTCCGGGGCACCCGAGGACGCCGACGGCGCGCCGACCGCCGAACTACGCGAGAGCGGGCCCCGGCTCCAGCCGATGACCGCACCCTAGACATTCCTCCGACCCCCGACCCCAGGTCCCAGGGTCGGGGGCCACCCCCCTTTGGGGCGCGGCCGGAGCGCACCGCTGCGCCAGTGCCTGCAGGCCCTGCACCGGGTGGAGTCGCACCCGGGTCGGCTGCTGCGGCTGCTCAACGACGCGCTCCTGGAGACGACCCAGGCGCACGGCCAGGGCCGCTTCGCCACCATCGTGCTCGGCGTCGCCCGGCCGGAGCGCGAGGGTGGCCTGACCCTCACCATGGCCGGCGGTGGGCACCTGCCGCCGCTGGTGCTGCGGGCCTCCGGCGAGGTGGAGACCGTGCCACTGCGCGGCATGCTCATCGGCGTGGTGCCCGACCCACGCGTCGGCGAGGTGACCGTCCGACTGGCCCCGGGCGAGACCTGCCTGCTCTACAGCGACGGGGTGACCGAGGCCCGTGGTGGCCGCCGTGGGGACGAGCAGTTCGGCCCGGAGCGGCTCGTCACGGCGGTGACCGGCTGCCAGCGGATGCCGGCGCCCGCCGTGGCCGAGCGGGTCGAGCAGGTCACGCCCAGGAGCACGCCGCCACCCACATCAGCGAGCGGGTGGTGGCGTCGGTCGCCGCGCACGCCAACCCACGTCCGACCGGTGGGCGGATCGTCGTGGCCTGCATGGACGGCGAGTGGCACGCGCTGCCGCCCCGGCTGGTGGCCGAGGTGCTGCGGCTGCGCGGGTGGCAGGTGACCTTTCTGGGCGCGAGCGTCCCGGCGGCGCACCTGGTGTCGTACCTGCACCAGCACGACGCGCACGCGGTGGCGCTGGCCTGCGCGCAGCCGGTACGGCTGCCGCACGCCCACCGCATGATCGAGGCGTGCCGCCGTTCGGACGTGCCGGTGGTGGTCGGCGGGCGCGGGTTCGGTGCGGACGGCCGGTAGGCCCGTCGGCTGGGTGCCCCCTGGGCGGCGGACGCGCCGGCGGCGGCCGAGCTGATCGCGGACGAGCGGGCGCTGCGTCGGGTGCCACCGGCGCAGCTGTCGCACCTGGCCGACGACGAGTACGCCAGTCTGGTCCGGCGCCGGGGTGAGCTGATCGACAGCGCGCTGGCCGACCTGCGCGAGCGGGTGCCGGCGACCCGGGCGTACACGCCCGCCCAGCTCGACTCGACCGTGAGCGATCTGGGCCACATCGTCGACTTCCTGGCCGCCGCGCTCTACGTCGACGACGCCTCGCTGTTCACCGAGTTCGTCGGGTGGCTGGTGGGGATCCTGACCAGCCGTGGGGTGCCGGCTGCCGCGGTGGACCTGCCCCTGGAGCACTACGCCGCCGCGCTACGCGACTTTCCCCGAGCGGTGCGCGCGCTGACCCTGGGCCGGGCCGCGCTGCCCGCCGCCGGGGGCAGTGCCGCCGGCTGATCGCCGCCGGGGAGTGCCGGGCATCGGGTCGCCAACGAGCGATATACCTCAGAGTCGTAGTTATGCCTCACAGGTATATCGCTCACGACACCGGCCGCCCGGAGGGCGGCCGTGGCGACGTCCACCGGGACCGAACGCGCCAGCGAGCACTCGATCACCGCGTCACTCGCTCGGCGGGGTGCCCCTGCTTATACTTGCCGCACTGCAAACGTCCCACCCATCAGCGGTGGAGCGAAGGGGGAGCACGGTGACGTTCAGCGTCAGGCACGCCGGGCGCGACGGCGACGGCTACTGCCTGCGGCTCGCCGGTGAGCTTGACCTGAGCACCGCGCCCGAGCTGGCCACCGCGATCGAGCGGCTCGCCGACGCGGGCGAGAGCCGCTTCCTGCTCGACCTCACCGACCTCACCTTCTGCGACTCCACCGGAATGGCCGTTTTCGTTCGGGGGGACAACCGGGCCGCCGCCGAGGGCGGCTGGTTGCGGCTCACCGGCGCCAGCGGGCGGGTCGAGCGGGTGTTGCGGGTCACCGGCCTCGCCGACGTGTTGCACTACCAACCGGACGCCGTCGACCCGGCGTCCCACAGCGCCCTCTGATGGGCTAGATTTCCCCGCCGACACGGTGACCGTCTGGTCCCGTCCCCGCTGAGCCGAGGCAGGTAGTGATGGGCGCAGACAGCCCGCAGCCGGTACGCATCCTGGTGGTGGATGACGACCCGGGCGACGTGCTGATGATCGAGGAAGCGTTGGCGGACTCCGACGTGGACAAGGTCATCGACGTGGTGAGCGACGGCGAGGAGGCGATGGAGTTCCTCCGCGCCGAGGGGCGGCACCTGGAGGCCCGCCGGCCGGACGTCATCCTGCTGGACCTGAACATGCCACGGATGGACGGGCGGCAGGTGCTCGGCGCGGTGAAGCAGGACGAGGACCTGCGGACCATCCCCATCGTGGTGCTGACCACCTCGAACGCGGACACCGACATCGTGGGCAGCTACACGCTGCAGGCCAATGCGTACGTCACCAAGCCGATCGACTTGGACGACTTCAACGACGTGGTGCGCCGCATCGACGAGTTCTTCGGCCGGGTGGTCGTGCTGCCGAAGCGCGGCTGACCTCTCCGGCGCGGACCGCGCACCCCGCGCGCTCGGATGCTGAACAATTTTCCCGAACACCCTCGGCCGCTCCCGTCGCGACCGAGGATCCAGGTGGGAAGAAACAGCAGCTGCCTGGGGGCGACAGTATGAGGTTCTCCGTCGTTGAGACCGGTTACGACCAGCGGCAGGTGGATTCCTGCCTGGATGAGCTGGCGATCCGGTTGTCCCGGCTCGCGGCGCGGGCGGAGGGCGCCGCCGGGACCGCTCGGGTCTGGGACGAGATCCGCGAGGAGGCGACCTGGCTCAGCGGGCTGCTCCAGCGGCTGGATCTGGGCGACGCCGCGAGCACCCGGCGTGCTGGTGACGCGGTGCGGCGGGAGGCGGCCGAGATCCTGGCCCAGGCACGGATCGAGCTGGACGAGGCCCGCGAGGAGGCCCGGCAGGTACGCGAGCGGGCGTACGCGGAGGCCATGCAGGCCCGGCGCGACTTCGAGGCGGCGCTGGACGCCCGCCGGCGACGCGAGGCGCGGGTGGACGAGATCCTCGGCGGGGTGACCGCCGAGCAGGTACCCACCGACACCCCGACCGCGGCGGCGGGCACGGGCGTACCGGCGACGCGGGTGGCCGCTGGCGGCCGGGACGTGGGCATGGAGCCGCCGGCCGGGCGGGACGGCGCCCACAACCGCTGACGCGCACCGAGGGGGTGGATCGGTCGCCTGGCGACCGCCGTGCGCGCCCTCAGGCGGTCAGGGCCGCCGCGACGGTCGTCGCCCGCTCCTCGTGCTGGGCGTACGCGTCGGGGAAGGCGGAGATCTGCACGGCCTGGGCGGCGGCGGTGACGCTCATGTCCTGCCAGCCCGGGATCTCGTTGAGCGCCTCGTAGAAGGCCCGGGCGGCGTACGACGGGCGCATCAGCTCGGCCACCGTGCCCCAGCCGCTGCTGGGCCGCTGCTGGAACAGGCCGACCGAGTCGTGGTCGAAGCCGCTGCCCTGGTTCGGGTACTGCGCCGACTCCGGCAGCACGTCGCTGGCCAGGTTGTAGAGGTTGCTCTCCTGCATGGCGGTGGCCAGCGCCACCACCAGCGCGCGGCGCGGCATCTTCATCTCCAGCCCGACGTCAACGATGATCTTGGCGTTGTCCATCTGGGCCTGGTCGAGTCCGGCGACCGGTCGGGGTCGGCGCGGCTTGACCGGCTTCTTGACCGCCTTGCGCGCGGCGGTGCGGGTGGGGGTGGGCTTCGGGGTCGGGCTGGGGATGATCCGCGCGGGGGCGGCCTCGCGGTCCAGCGATCGGGAGGCGCGCTCGTCGGCGATGGCGGCGCGGTCGGCAACCGCCTCGGCCAGCGACTCCACCGGGCGGGTGTTGTCCTCGCCGCCTCGGGCGGTGGTGACCGCGACCAGGCTCAGGCAGCAGGTGACACCGGTGGCCAGGGCCACCCGGAGCGGGGTCGAGCCCAGCAGGGCGCGGCGGGGTGGCTCGGAGGCCCGGTGACGGCCGATCGTCCGTTCGGTTGATGCGGCGTCGCTCGAAAGGGTCGTCGGGCGCGCGTCGGTCAGCTTCTGCTCGGAGGGGTCGTCGCGATGCACTCGCCGAGGCTAAAGAACTGCTTTCCCGATTCCACCGGCCCGTACGGTGGCATGCGCCACAATTTGTCCCGATCTTGGGGACAATAAGGGGCAACAACCCCGCAAAGACGATCAACCTCGCCGTTCGGGCTAGCCGGGTATTCCCGATTCGCCGGTCAAAGCCGGTCGCCGTCGACGTCATCAGCATCCGTTTCGGCGGCTCTTCACGACTCACTCCTACGGCCGATGCCCGGTCCACCGAACACCCGAGACCCCGGCATGGCCGTTCGGTGGACGCACGACCCAGGTGGCGACCGGATCAGTGCCGGCCGTTCTCCGCCGGGGTGACGGTCAACCGGTGCCGGCTGTTGTCGCCGCTGGAGAACGGCCAGAGCCGGTCGGCGTACTCGACCAGGTCGGCCAGTTGCTGCCGGCTCAGACCGGCGGAGGAGATCGAGGCGTGCACGTCGGCCCGGTACCGGCCGTCGTCGTCGCGCCCCAGCTTCGCCTCAGCCCGCACCTGAACGGTGTGCGCCTCGTCGGTGATCTCCCCGGCAGCCTCCACCGCCGCGTGGTGCAGGCAGGACGCGAAGGCGGCGGCCAACAACTGCTCCGGCCGCAACCCGGTGCAGTGCGCCGCCAGCGGCGAGGCCAGCGCGGAGGAGAGTCCGCCATCGTCGGTGCGTACGTGACCGCCCTCGGCGGTCGCGGTGGCCTCATGCAGCCAGGAACTCGGATCCGGCATCGCGTTCCTCCCGTCGCTCACCGGCCCGAGTTCCCGACCCTTGCGCGGCGAAACGCCGAGCGGTCAGCGCCCGCCGGACCGGTCCGGCCCGTCGGCCACCCGCACCGCCTCGGTGGCCTCCATCGCGGCCTGCTCGGTCCACGGCGACGTCGCAGCCGATCGGCGTGCCGTGGGCGCCAGCATCGGCACGTACACCCGGGCGTCCACCGCCTCGGCCAGCAGCAGCGCGGCGACCAGGCTGGTCGGACGCCGCGCCGGGTCCTCGGCCAGGCAGGAGCGGCACAGCTCGGCCACCTCCGGCGGGAGCCCGTCGATCTCGGGCAGCGGTTCCGCCGGCCGCCGGCGGCGCGCGCCCAGCAGCTCGACGGTGCTGTCCGCCGCGTACGGCAGCCGGCCGGTGAGGCAGTAGTAGAGCAGCACGCCGAGGGCGTACATGTCGGCCGCCGGGGTGGCCGGCGCGCCGTCGAACTGCTCGGGCGCCAGGTACGCCGGAGTGCCGACGATGATCCCTTCCGGCGTCGGGTCCGACGCCCCGGCCGGGCTGGCGATGCCGAAGTCGAGCACCTTCACCCCCGAGGGGGTGAGCATGATGTTGGCCGGCTTGACGTCGCGGTGCACGATGCCGTTCGCGTGCGCGGCGGCCAGCGCCGCGCCGACCTCCGCGCAGACCCGGACCGAGATCCGCCAGTCCAGCGGACCGGCCCGCAGGTGCGCGGCGAGTGTCTCCCCCTCGGCCAGCTCCATCACGATGTACGGCACCTGGCGACCGGGCAGCGCGGAGGAGGAGGTGCCGAAATCGTGCACGCTCGCCACGTTCGGGTGCACCAGGCGGGCCGCGGAGCGGGCCTCGGCCTGGATGCGCTCCACCGGGCCGTGCTGGCCGTCCGCGCCGGGCGAGATCAGCTTCACCGCGACCGGCCGGTCCAGCACCCGGTCGTGGGCTCGCCACACCTCGGACATGCCGCCGACGCCGATGCGCTGTTCGAGCCGGTATCGCCTGTCCAGCGTGCGCATCGACCGCTCCTCGCCTCGTCCCGCCGGCGGCGGTTGCTTCGTTCGCGGTACCCGGGCTCCGAGCTGGGCAAACCGTCGGCCAAATCGCGAGGCGCCGGGCCCGCCCACCCGCTGCGATGCGGGCGGTGGGTGCGGTAGCTTGCGAGCCAGGGCCGGTGTCACCGAACGTGCCGGCACGGTCACCCGAGGGGACGCCGCGATGGGCGAGGTCACCGTACGCTTCGTCGGCGGGCCTGCTGACGGCCTGGTGCGGGAGGTGCCGGCCGGGCCGGACGGCGCCCCGCCGCAGCGTTGGATCATGCGGCACCCGGACGGCACCGGGCCGGTGCAGGCCGGCCCCGACCACCTCTACGAGCGCGACCGGCCCGACGGCCTGGGCGGTTGGAGCATGCGGTTCGTACGCACCGACCCGTTCGGGGTGTCCGAGTGACCCCGGGGCGGAGCTGACCGGCGGTGACACCGACGCGCCGCCGACCCGTCCGCACAGCCGGCACACAGGTGCCGCAGAGGCGTGCCACAGCTGGCGCGCCCACGATGGGGGACATGGTCATGGACGGGCAGACCGCGCCCAGCCGGATCGAGCTGCGCCGCCCCGACGGCGAGCCGGTCCGGGTGCTGGTGGTCGACGACGAGCCGACGCTGACCGACCTGCTGTCGATGGCGCTGCGCTACGAGGGCTGGCAGGTGCGCAGCGCCGGCAACGGCACGGCGGCGTTGAGCACCGCGCGGCAGTTCCAGCCGGACGCCGTGGTGCTCGACGTGATGCTGCCCGACCTGGACGGCTTCCAGGTGCTGCGCCGGTTGCGCGAGCAGTCGCCCACCGTGCCGGTGCTCTTCCTGACCGCCCGGGACGCGGTCGAGGAGCGCATCGCCGGGCTGACCGTCGGCGGCGACGACTACGTCACCAAGCCGTTCAGCCTGGAGGAGGTGATCGCCCGGCTACGCGCCCTGCTGCGCCGCTCCGGCTTCGCGATCGCCACCCGGGAGGACGCGGTGCTGACCGTCGGCGATCTCAGCCTCGACGAGGACAGCCACGAGGTCCGGCGGGACGGCCAGCTCATCACCCTGACCGCGACCGAGTTCGAGCTGCTGCGCTTCCTGATGCGCAACCCGCGCCGGGTGCTCAGCAAGGCGCAGATCCTCGACCGGGTGTGGAACTACGACTTCGGCGGCCAGGCCAACGTCGTCGAGCTGTACATCTCGTACCTGCGCAAAAAGATCGACGCCGGCCGGGCACCGATGATCCATACGTTGCGCGGCGCGGGCTATGTCCTCAAGCCGGCCGAGTGACCCGGGCGACCGACCGGGCCGCCGGCCGGTGCGCGCCGCCCGCCGGTGGCTGGCCGGCCGGTCGTTGCGTACCCGGTTGGTGCTCGCCCTGGTCGCGCTGCTCGCGCTGGTCAGCGTCGCCATCGGCGGGCTCACCACGGTGGCGCTGCGGCACTTCCTGATCGACCGGCTCGACGCCCAACTGGCCCCCTCCACGGTGATGCGGGGCGCGGGTCGGCCGGCCTTCCCGGGCAGCGGGCCGGCCATCCCGCCCGGACTACCGGCCGGCACCGTGGTAGCCGACATCACCGGTGACCGGGTTACGGCCGCGTCCACGCTGACCCACAGCCCGTCCAGCGCGGACCCCTTCCCCGACGAGAAACCCGTTCCGGCCGACGAGGTCGCCGCCCTGGCCGCCCTGCCGGTCGGCGCCGAGCCGCGCACGGTCGACCTCGGCGACCGCGGCGAGTACCGCGCCGTCGCCCGGCAGTTCCGCGACGGCCGGGTGCGGGTCGTCGCGCTGCCGCTGGCCGGCGTGCGGGAGACCGTCTGGTGGATGATCGCCGCGCAGGCCGGCGTGGCCACCGTCGGGCTGCTCATCGCCGGCACTGCCGGCGCGCTGATCGTCCGGGCCACGCTGCGACCGCTGAACCGGGTGGCCGCCACCGCCACCCGGGTCACCGAGCTGCCGTTGGACCGCGGCGAGGTGGCGCTCGCCGTCCGGGTGCCGGCGGGGGACACCGACCCGCGTACCGAGGTCGGCCAGGTCGGCGCCGCGCTGAACCGGATGCTCGGCCACGTCGCCGACGCGCTCGCCGCCCGGCAGGCCAGCGAGACACGGGTACGCCAGTTCGTCGCCGACGCCAGCCACGAGCTGCGCACCCCCCTCGCCGCGATCCGCGGGTACGCCGAGGTGGCCCGGCGCGGCCGTGGCGAGGTCCCCGCCGACGTGGCGCACGCCCTGCGCCGGGTGGAGTCGGAGAGCACCCGGATGACCAGCCTCGTCGACGACCTGCTGCTGCTGGCCCGGCTGGACACCGGCCGCCCGCTCGCGGTCGACCAGGTCGACCTGTCCGCCCTCGTGGTGGACGCGGTCAGCGACGCGCACGTGGCCGGCCCGGAACACCGTTGGCAGCTCGACCTGCCCGAGGTGGTGATCCGGGTCCCCGGCGACGCCGCCCGGCTGCACCAGGTGGCGGCGAACCTGCTGGCCAACGCCCGGGTGCACACCCCGCCCGGCACGGTGGTGACGACCACGCTGGCCGTCGACGGGGACGCGGCCGTGCTCACCGTCGCTGACGACGGGCCGGGGGTGCCGGCGGAGCTGCAACCGGAGCTGTTCGAGCGGTTCGCCCGCGGCGACAGCTCCCGGTCCCGGGCGCACGGCAGCACCGGCCTCGGCCTCGCGATCGTGGCGGCGGTGGTGGAGGCGCACCACGGCGCGGTCGCGGTGCACAGCCGGCCGGGCCGGACCGTGTTCACCGTGCGGCTGCCGAATCCCACAGCTGACGCATAGTCCCCAGCTCCGTCCCGGTGCAGTGCGCCAATCTGTCCGCTACGGCGTGGACGATCGGCGTACGGTGAGGAACAAGTCCGGCTTTCTGGGTCAAAAGCCTCACCGCTGTACGCCCGGGACGCCGGTGTCGAGACGGCGAGTGAAGGAGCGATCGGTGATCCATCTGGCCTACCTGGACGCGGGATCCGGCAGCCTGATCGTGCAGGCGGTCGTGGGCGGGGTGGCCGGGGCCGCGGTCGCTGCCAAGCTCTACTGGCGACGCCTGGTCGACCGGTTCCGCCGACAGCCCACCGACCAGCGGTGAGTCGGCACGTCCCGGCGATGGCGTTCTCACCCGCGGCGGCCCGGCCCGAGCCGGCCTCCTTCCGCGATCCGGCCAACCGGGTCTTCCATGTCGGCGACGAGGTGCTGCGCGGGCTGGACGCGCAGGCAGCCGAGCACTGGCGGGCGCTGCGAGCCACCGCCTTCTTTCCGGCGCTGGTTGCCGCGGGCAAGGTCTGCGCTACCGAGGACGCGCCACCGGCGCTGGTGCCCGCGTCCGCCGGGAAGCCGTGGGCGGCGGTGCTGCGCCACGAACGCATCCCGTTCGTCTCCCACCCGTACGAGTGGTCCTTCAGCATGCTGCGCGACGCCGCGCTGCTGCACCTGGAGATCCTGCGCGGCGCGCTCACCGACGGGTTCACCACCAAGGACGGCTCGGCCTACAACCTCCAGTGGCGTGGCGCCGAGGCGGTCTTCATCGACATCGGCTCCTTCGAGCCGGTACGCGACGGCGAGCCGTGGGCCGGCTACCGGCAGTTCTGCCAGACCGTGCTCTACCCGTTGCTGCTCACCGCCCACCTGGGGGTGGACTTCCAGTCCTGGCTGCGCGCCCGGGTCGACGGCATCGAGGCCGAGCAGCTCCGCCCGCTCTTCGGCGGGGCCCGCCGGCTGCGCCCCGGCGTCCTGACCCACGTGCACCTGCACGGCGCGATGCAGCAGCGCAACGCCGCCGCCAGCACCACCGACGTACGGGCCCAGCTGCGGGCCGCCGGTTTCTCCCGGGAACTGCTGCTGGCCACCGTGCGTGGCATGGAGAAACTCGTCCGCAAGCTGGACCGTCGCCCGGCGGGCAGCCACTGGTCGGACTACCAGCGCACCTGCGGCTACTCCGCTCAGGACCGGGCGGCCAAGGAGCGGTTCGTGTCCGCCGCGCTGACTGCCGGCGCCCGGCCGCGCCTGGTACTCGACCTGGGCGCCAACGACGGCCGGTACGCCCGGCTGGCAGCCGAGCACGCCGACTACGTGGTCGCCGTCGAGCAGGACCCGGCCGTGGTCGACGAGCTGTACCGGGCGCTGCGGGCCGAGGGGCACCGCCGGATCCTGCCGCTGGTGGTGGATCTGGCCGACCCGTCGCCCGGTGGCGGCTGGCGGGGCGTCGAGCGCGCCGGCTTCGCCGAGCGGGCGTCGGCGGACGCGGTGCTCGCCCTGGCCGTGGTGCACCACCTGGCGATCGGGCGCAACGTGCCGCTGCCGGAGGTGATCGACTGGCTCGCGGGGCTGACGGCGCCGGGCGGTGCGGTGGTGGTGGAGTTCGTGCATCCGGAGGACCCGATGGCCCGCCGGCTGCTCGCCAACAAGCCCGAGGGCCTCTTTCCGGACTACCGGCGTGACACCTTCGAGCGCCTGCTCGCGGCCCGGGGCCAGATCACCGATCGTCTCGAGCTGCCTTCGGGCACCCGCACGCTCTACCGGGCGGTGATGGGTGGCTGAACCAGCGTCGGCATCCCCGCCGGGCCCGCCGGCCGAGAAGCCGGTGACCGGGCGGTGGGACCGGGGCTGGCGCGGTGAACTGTGCCGCCTGCTGGAGGTGGTGGCGCTGGTCGGGCTGGTGGTCACCCAGCCGCTGCTGGACGTGCTCGGCCGCAGTCCCGACTTCTTCCTCTTCCACCGAGCCGACCCGGGGCAGATTCTGCTGCTGGTCGCCCTGGTGGCGGTGGTGCCCACCGTGCCGGTGGCGCTGCTCGGTGCGCTGAGCCGCCTCGCCGGCCGAACGACCCGCGCGCTCACCCACACCGGCCTCGTCGGGCTGCTGCTGGCCGCCCTGGCCGTGCAGGTGGGCCGGCACGTGACGCCGCTTCGGGGCGTACCCCTGCTGCTCGTCGCCGGCCTGGCCGGCGCGGCCGGCGCGGCCGCGCATCGGCGCTGGCGGGCGCCGAGCCGGGTGCTGCGGCTGGCCGCAGTCGGGCCGGTGGCCTTCGTGGCGCTCTTCCTGCTCGGCTCACCCACCTCCGTGGTGGTGCTGCCCCGCGGCGACGGCGGCGCGGCCGGCACCGCGCAGGGTACGGGCGGCCACCCGCCGGTGGTCATGCTGATCCTCGACGAACTGCCGCTGGTGAGTCTGCTCGGCGCCGACGGGCGGATCGACGCGGCCCGGTACCCGCACTTCGCCGAGCTGGCCGGCGGCTCGACCTGGTACCGCAACGCCACCGGGGTCAGCGGCTGGACCCCCAACGCGCTGCCGGCGATGCTCACCGGCCGCTACCCGGCGCGGTCGGTCGCACCGCACTACTCGCAGTACCCGGACAACATCTTCACCGCCTTCGGCGGCCTGTACGACATCCGCGCCGAGGAGAGCATCACCCGGCTCTGCCCGCCCAGCCGCTGCGAGCAGCCGGTCGCGCCGGAACAGGGGCTCGGCGTGCTGGTGCGGGAGACCGGCAAGCTGCTCGGCCAGGTCGCCGGGCCGACCGAGGCCCGGGTCGACCCGGAGGACTCGTACCGGGAGCAGACCCGCGCCGAGGCCGGCCTGGACGCCGCCGAGCCGGTGCCGGCCGACCCGAAGTTCCGCTGGGACAGCCTGGACGACAACCAGCCGGCCCGGTTCACCAGCTTCCTGGCCGGGCTGAAACCGGCACCCCGACCTGCCCTGCACTTCCTGCACCTGCTGATGCCGCACTCGCCGTGGGCGTTCCTGCCGTCCGGGGCGCGCTACGACGCCCCCGAGGACCTGCCCAACGACGGCGCCGGCTGGGTCGACCTGGCCCGACAGCGGCACCTCGCCCAACTGGGCTACACCGACCGGCTGATCGGCGAGACGCTGCGCACGCTGCGCGCCAGCGGCCTCTACGACCAGGCCCTCGTCGTGGTCACCGCCGATCACGGGGTGAGCTTCCGCCCGGGCGCCCAGGGCCGGGGGATGGACGCCATCAAGGCGGCCGCCAGCGAGGTGGCGTGGGTGCCGATGTTCCTCAAGGAGCCCGGGCAGCGGGCCGGCCGCGTGGACGACCGCAACTGGGAACACGTCGACCTGCTGCCGACCGTGGCCGACGAGGCGGCCATCCGGCTGCCCTGGCGGGTCGACGGCCGTTCCGCCCGGCAGGCCCCGCGCACCGACGGCACGAAGCACTTCTACGACCGCCCCGGCGAACCGGTCACCTTCCCCGGCGGGGTGCCCGCCCCACCGCCGCTGCCACCGCCGCATCCCCTGGTGGGCACCGATGTCCGCGCCGGCCCGACGGGGGGCAGCGCCAGGGTGGCCGACCTGGCCGCGTTCCGGGCGATGGATCCGGACACCGGCACCCTGCCGGCGCTGGTCTGGGGCGACGTGCCGGACCGGATACCGGACGGCACGCTGCTGGCGGTGGCGGTGAACGGCCGGATCGGGGCGGTGGTCCCGGTGGTGCCGGCGGATCCCGGCGGACGCCGATTCGCCGCGCTGCTCACCGACGACCAACTGTTCCGGGCCGGCACCAACCAGCTCGACGTCTACCAGGTGGCGGCGGACGGTACGCTCCGACGCCTCGCGCTGTCCTGAGCTGGGCTCGCTGTGGTTTCGCGCGGGGTTTCCCGGCGGTCCGGTCGGGAATCGGGTGACGCATACCTCACCGCAGAACCACGGCGGGCGGTGTCGACCGAGCCGCAATTACGGTAGAAGCGAAGGCAATTCAACGTAGATCTGCCGGCGAAGCGAGGAACCACATGACGGAAGTCAAGCTCGATCACCCCGGTGGGCAGCTGTCGATGCCGGTGCATCCTGCGGTCGAGGGCCCCGCCGGTATCGGGGTGAGCAAGCTGCTGAAGGAAACCGGGATGACCACGTACGATCCCGGTTTCGTGAACACCGCGGCTGCCTCATCCGCGATCACCTACATCGACGGCGACGCGGGGATCCTGCGTTACCGGGGATACCCGATCGAGCAGCTGGCCGAGAAGTCCTCCTTCCTGGAGGTCTCGTACCTGCTCATCTACGGTGAGCTGCCGACCGAGCAGCAGCTGACCGAGTTCACCGAGTGGATCCGGCGGCACTCGCTGCTGCACGAGGAGATGCGCCGCTTCTTCGACGGTTTCCCCCGGGACGCCCACCCGATGGCCGTGCTCTCGTCGGCGGTCAGCGCCCTGTCCACCTTCTACCAGGACAGCCTGGACCCGTTCGACTCCGAGCACGTGGAGATCTCGACGGTCCGGCTAATGGCGAAGGTGCCGACCATCGCCTCGTACGCCTACAAGAAGTCCATCGGGCAGCCGCTGCTGTACCCGGACAACTCGCTGGGGTACGTGGACAACCTGCTGCGGATGACGTTCGGCGTGCCGGCGGAGCCGTACGAGGTCGACCCGGTGATGTCGAAGGTGCTGGACATGCTCTTCGTCCTGCACGCCGACCACGAGCAGAACTGCTCCACCTCGACCGTCCGGCTGGTCGGCTCCAGCAACGCCAACCTGTTCGCCTCGGTGTCCGCCGGTGTCAACGCGCTGTTCGGTCCGCTGCACGGTGGCGCCAACCAGGCGGTGCTGGAGATGCTCCAGCAGATCCACGCCGGCGACGACGACGTCCGCTCCTTTGTCCGCAAGGTCAAGAACAAGGAGGACGGCGTCAAGCTGATGGGCTTCGGCCACCGGGTCTACAAGAACTACGACCCGCGGGCGGCGATCGTCAAGAAGGCGGCGCAGGACGTGCTGGGCCGGATGGCCAAGCCGGACCCGCTGCTGGACATCGCCATGGAGCTGGAGGAGATCGCGCTCGCCGACGACTTCTTCGTCTCCCGCCGGCTCTACCCGAACGTGGACTTCTACACCGGCCTGATCTACAAGGCCATGGGCTTCCCCACGAAGATGTTCACGGTGCTGTTCGCGCTCGGCCGGCTCCCCGGCTGGATCGCCCAGTGGCGCGAGATGATCAACGACCCGGAGACCAAGATCGGCCGCCCGCGGCAGGTCTACGTCGGCTCGGCCGAGCGGGACTACGTCCCCTTCGCCAACCGCTGACGTGCAAGGAAGGGCACCTTATTAACGCCTCGTGTAGAGGAAGGGCCCCTTCTTGACACTCCGACAGGACAAGGGCCGCCGACTCATGGTCGGCGGCCCTTGTCGTGCGATCAGTAGCGCGCTTGTTAATAGGGGGCCCTTCCTCTACCGCAGGCGTTAATAAGGTGCCCTTCCTTGCACCTCAGCGGAGGCCGGCGGCGGCCAGCAGGTTGCCGTGGGGGAGCGCGGGGAGGGCGCGGCCCTGGGACATGCGCTGTTCGGCGCGCTGGGCGGTGAACGCGGCGTCGGTCGCGATGGCCGCGGCGTAGCTGGCGGCGGTGCGTTGGGCGATCGCGGACCAGCCGTACTGGTCGTGCACCATCTGCCGGGCGCGGCGGGCCAGCGCGCGGGCGCGGTCCCGGTCCGACAGCAGCGCGTGCACGGCGTCGGTCAGCCCGTCCGGGTCGTGCGGTGCGAAGGTCATCCCGGTCACCCCCGGCTCGACGATCTCCGCGAGACCACCGGTGGCGGCCACCGCGAGTGGGGCTCCGGCCGCGGCGCCCTCCAGGGCCACCATCCCGAACGGCTCGTAGATGCTCGGCACCGCGAAGCAGTCGGAGGCGGCCATCAACGCCGGCAGGTCGGTGCCGCCCAGGAAGCCCGGCATGGCGACCATGCCGCCCAGGCCGCGGCGGTGCACCTCGGCTTCCAGCTCCGCGCGGTACGGGCCGTCGCCGGCGATCACCACGCGCAGTCCGGGGTGCCGCTCGCGCAGCCGTGGCAACCCGGCGATCAGGTGCTGCACGCCCTTCTCGTAGACCAGCCGGCCGGCGAAGGTGACCAGCGGGCCGTCCCCGGCGAACCGGGCCCGAGCGGCGCTCACCGCGGCCGACGGCACTTGCCAGCGGTGCGGCTCCACGCCGTTGGCCACCACGTCGACCCGGCCGTTCGGCACGCCGAACAGCGTGGTCACCTCGTCGCGCATGTACCCCGAGCAGACGATCACCCGGGCGGACTCGTTGCTGAGCCAGTGCTCGACGCCGTGGATGGTGCGGTTCATCTCCTCGGGCAGCCAGCCCTGGTGCCGGCCGGCCTCGGTGGCGTGGATGGTGGTGA
>NZ_JBSFYP010000045.1:0-55515 GCF_053599835.1 Micromonospora sp. NPDC005163 | reverse complement strand
GCCCCCTCGGCGGCGGCCACCGCCTCGCGGGCCTGCTCGCGGGAGCGCGCCGCGTCGGCCACCGCGTCCTCGGCGTCACCGCGGGCCTCGTCGCGTTCGGTCTGCGCGGCCGCGATTTCGGTGGCGGCCTCGGCGCGGGCCTGGGCGAGCTGCCGCTGCACACCCACCGGGGACAGCTCGGCGTGCAGCGCCTCGGTCAACGTCTCGACGACCTGGTCGAGGCGGTCCACCGCCTCCCACGTGCGGGCCACCTGACCCGGCAGGCCGGGGGCGTTGCGGTGGCGCATCCGGCTGTTGCGGGAGGCGCGCTGGCAGGCGCCGTCGTTGTCTCGGCAGTAGCGGAACGGCCGGCCCGCGCCGACACGTTGCGGCACCGGCCGTCCACAGTGGGCACACGGACGGGTCTCGGCGGGGGCGGGCTGGGCGTCCATCGAGCGCGAAGTCTAGTGCCGGACGCCGGGCCGCGTCGCCGCGCCGTCAGCTGGCCGCGCGGGCGGTCGCGTCCAGGGTGTAGCGGCGTTGCAGCAGCAACGCCGCGAGCATCGCCACCGCGGGCAGTAGCCCGAAGCCCCAGCGGACCGCCGCGAGCGCCGCGTCCGGCTGGACCGGCGTGTCACCGGCCGTCGAGGCCACGAACCCGCCGACGGTCAGGCACAGGGCGTACGCGTACGGGCCCAGGGCCGCGCCGGTGGCCTCGGTGGCCGTCCACACCCCGGTGTAGGTGCCCGCGCCGGTCGTGCCGGCCGCGCGGATCACGTCGGGCAGCATCGAGAACGGCAGCAGCTGCATGCCGGCGAACGCCACCCCGAGCACCGCCACCGCCCCGATCAGCACCGGCAGGCCGGCCGGTCGGCCCACCGCCAGCACCAGCGAGCCGACCGCGAACGCGCCCTGCGCGCCGAGCAGCGCCCGCTGCTTGCCGATGCGCTGGGCCAGCACCAGCCAGGCCGGAGTGACCAGCAGCGCCGGCGCGACGAACGCCGCCACCAGCACCGTGGTCAGGCCGGGTGCGCGCAGCTCGTACTCGGCGTAGTAGGGCACCCCGGCCAGCACCAGATGGGTGGTGGTGGACATGGCCAGGTAGGCGGCGACCAGCCAGCGGAACTGCGCATCGCGCAGCGCCCGCCACCCGCCGTGCCCGGCGGGACCGGTGGCCGCCGCCGAGCCGCGCAGCCGGGCGATGCCGGCGACGCCCACCAGCATGGCGGCCAGCATCCCCACGGCCAGGACCACGCCCATCCGCTGGTAGCCGGCGCGGGTCGCGTCGTCGCCGCCGGTGAGCAGCGGGGCCAGCAGCCCGGAGACGAGGATGCCCAAGGTCAGCACGACCATCCGGAACGCCATCAGCCGGGTGCGTTCGTGATACCCGATCCGCAGATCGGCCGGGGTGGCCAGGTAGGGGACCTGGTAGGTGGCGAAGAGCAGGTTGCCGGCGACGAAGAACACCGCCACCCACGCGGCGGCCGGTGCGCCCGTCAGCCCGCCCGGCACCGCGAAAAGCGCGGCGAACGCGAGCGGCAGGGCGCAGCCGAGCAGCAGCAGCCGTCGCCGGTCGCCCCTGCGGGTCTGCTCGACGTCGGCGCGGTGCCCGACCCACGGGTGCAGCAGCACGTCGGCGACCTTCGGCAGCAGCAGCGCGAGGCCGGCCAGCCACGGCGCGACGGCCAGCACGTCGGTGAGGAAGTAGAGCAGCAGCAGGCCGGGCACGGTCACCCAGACACCCATGCCGAGCGAGCCGGCGGCGAAGCCGGCCAGCGGGCCTCGGGGCAGCATCGCTTCCGTGGCGGCAGCGGGCCGCCGGTCGAGCCCGGTCATCGCCGCATCCTCTCCGCAATCCAACGGTTGCTGGATTCTAGGGGCAGAATGGCGGCCATGACCATGCCCCGACGCCGTCCGGGTCGGCCCCGCCGCGACGAGAGCCGGCCGACCCGCGAGGTGGTGCTCACCGCGGCCACCGCGCTGTTCGCCGAGCGCGGCTTCGACGCCGTCGGGCTGCGGGAGGTCGCCGCCGCCGCCAGCGTCGACGTCGCCACGGTCGCCCACCACACGGGTACGAAGACCGCGCTCTACGACGCCTGCTTCGCCCGGGTCTTCGCCGCCGAGCGGGACGTCCTGACCGAGGCCGCCGCGCAGGCCCGCTCGGCTCTCGACGCGGGGCCGGACGCGGCGCGACGCGCCCTGCACGACCTGGTCGACGTGTTCGTCGACTTCCTGGAGGACCGCCCGGAGACCACCGCGCTGTGGCTGCGTCGCTGGCTGGAACCGCAGCGGCACACCGAGCTCGACCAGCGCTACGCCGAGCCGCTGTACCGGTTGGTGGCGGAGCTGCTCACCGCCGCGGCGGCGACCGGCGCGCTGGTCGAACCGACCCCGCACATCACCGTACGGAGCCTGGTCTGGGCCGCGCACGGGCACGTGGTGGCGCTGGCCGCGGGTGCGCCGGGCGCCCGGGAGCGGCGCGAGTTCCGAGTGTTCGTGCACCGCCTCCTGCACGGCCTGTACGGACCGCCGGGCCCTTGACGGGCCGGCTGCTCACGACAATTATCCATCAGACGTTGGATTAAGTGGGGGCAGCGATGGGCGTACCACCCAGGGCGGCGGTGATCGGCGCCGGCGCGGCCGGGCTCGCCGCGGTCAAGGCACTGCTCGACGCCGGCGTGCCGACGGTCTGCTTCGAGGCCACCGACCAGGTCGGCGGCCTCTGGGTGTACGGGGCGCCGGACTCGCCCGCGTACCGGACGCTGCACCTGAACACCAGCCGCGGCCGCACCCAGTTCGCCGACCACCCGATGCCCACCGACTGGCCCGACTACCCCGACCACCGACGGATCGCCGGCTACCTCGCCGACTACGCCGACCGTTTCGGGCTACGGGACACCATCCGCCTGCGCCACACCGTCGAGCAGGTCACCCAGGATCCCGCCGGCACCTGGACCGTCCGAGCGAACGGACCGGACGGGCCGGTCGAGGTCACCGTCGAGGCCGTGGTCGTCGCCAACGGCCACAACCGGGCGCCCCGGCTGCCTGACCCGCCGTACCCCGGCACCTGCACCGCCGAGCAGCTGCACAGCCACGACTACCGGGGCCCGGAACAACTGGCCGGCAAGCGGGTCCTGGTCGTCGGGGGCGGCAACTCCGCAATGGACATCGCGGTGGACGCCTCCTACGCGTCCACCCGCACCCTGCTGTCGCTGCGCCGGGGCGTCTGGGTGGTGCCGAAGTACCTGCTGGGCCGCCCCTCGGACACCCTCAACGGGGCGCTGGCCCGCCGGCTGCCGTGGCGACTGCGCCAACGCATCAGCCAGGCGATGCTCAGCACCACCGTCGGCGGTCCCGCCCGCTACGGGCTGCCCGCGCCGACCCACGGCTTCCTGCAGGACCACCCGACGCTCTCCGACGGGCTGCTGTCCCGGCTGACCCACGGAGACATCGAGGCCCGACCCGGCGTCGCCGCCCTGCACGGCGACCGGGTCGAGTTCACCGACGGCCGCGCCGACAGCGTCGATCTGATCATCTGGTGCACCGGCTACCGGGTGGAGATCCCGTTCCTCGACCCGGCGTTGCTCAGCGGGGGCGCGGACACCCTGCCGCTGTACCGGCACGTGTTTCACCCCGACGCTCCCGGCCTGACCTTCGTGGGGCTGATGCAGTCCACCGGGTCGGCGTTCCCGCTGGTGGAGGCGCAGGCCAAGCTGATCGCGGCGCAGCTCGCCGGCCGGTACGCGCTACCGGACCCCGACCGGCAGCGGGCCGTCTACCGGGCCGAGCTGCGGGCCGCGACCGCCCGCTGGGGCCAGCGCCGCCCGGCGATGCGGGTCGACTTCGACGCCTACCTGGCCGAGCTGACCCGGGAGCTGACCGCCGGCGCCCGCCGCCGCCCCCGCGCGGGCACGCCGGTCGGAGCGGGGCGGTGAGGGGCCGGACGGTCACCGGCCTGACCGGCCGCCGGGTGCTGGTGACCGGGGCGAGCGGCACCTTCGGCCGTCACCTCGGCGCCGCGCTGACCGCCGCCGGCGCCCGGGTGGTGGGGCTCGACCTGCACGCGCGGCCCGACGACGAGCTGCCGGTGCTCGGCTGCGACCTGACCGACCCGGCCGCCGTACCGCCGGCGGTGCAGGCCGCCGTCGACCGGCTCGGCGGCCTCGACCTGCTGATCAACAACGCCGGAGTCGGTGGCCCCGCCCCGGCCGAGCTGCCGCCGGACGAGGTGGTCCGCCGGCAGCTCGACGTCAACCTGCTCGCCGCCTGGCGGACCACCGCCGCGGCGCTGCCCGCACTGCTCGCCGCGCGCGGACGGGTGATCTTCGTGTCGAGCAGGATGGCGGTGCTGCCGCTGCCGCTCGCCGCCGCGTACGGGGTCAGCAAACGGGCACTGGTCGCCTACGCCGACGCGCTGCGCCACGAGGTGGGCACCCACGTCGGGGTGAGCGTCGTCTACCCGAGCATGGTGGCCTCACCGATCCACGACAGCACCGCCGAGGCTGGCCTGTCCCTGCGGGGCGTGTCCCGTCCGGAGCCCGTCGAGGGCGTCGTCGCGGCGATCCTGCGCGCCGCCACCGCCCGACGGGCACCCCGGGACGTGGCCACCACCACGCGCGGACGCCTGGAGATGGCCGTCGGCCGGCACGCGCCCGCGCTGGCCGACCGGCTGGTACGTCGTACCCTCGCCGCCCGGCTCGCCGCCGGCGACCTGGACGCCGCGCCGCTGGCCGCCGGTATGGTCCGCCGCCACCGGGGACAGTGAGCGTCGGATCAGGGTGTGGCGATCGCGGCGCGGGAGCGGTCGGTGGCGATGCGGACAGCCAGCGCGGCCAGCGCCGTGCCGGTCACCCACTGCTGCACCCGCAGCCAGACCGGCCGGCGGGCGAAGAATCCGGCCAGCGCGCCGGCGCTGAGCACGATCAACGCGTTCACGCTCAACGCGACGGCGATCTGGGTCAGACCGAGCAGCAGGCTCTGCGCCGCCACATGCCCGCGCCCCGGATCGACGAACTGCGGCAGCAGCGAGACGTAGAGGATGGCGATCTTCGGGTTGAGCAGGTTGGTGACCAGGCCCATGGTGAACAGCCGCCGCGGCCGGTCCGGCGGCAGCGGCGCGGGCGTGAACGGGGAGTGCCCACCCGGGCGCAGCGTCCGCCAGGCCAGCCAGAGCAGGTAACCGGCGCCGGCCAGCTTCACCACCGCGTACAGCGTCGGCACCAGGACGAAGACGGCGGCCAGGCCGGCGACCGCCGCGGCCAGGTAGACGCCGAACCCGGCGGCCACCCCGAGCAGCGAGACCATCCCGGCCCGGCGGCCCTGCGCCACCGAGCGGGAGACCAGGTAGACCATGTTCGGGCCGGGCGTGAGCACCAGCCCCAACGCCACCAGCGCGATACCCAGCAGCGCACCCGCACCCACCATGACGAACCCCCGTTTACTCCGACACCCGCACCGACCGTAGGCCGGGCGGCCACACCGGCCCAGGGCCACCTGCCAGGCCGTGGCCTGCTGCTGCGGAACCGGACGTCCCGACGGAAACCACCCCCCGCCGGGCGGCGACGGGAATGGCAGTCGGCCCGGGCGCGCTGACCCGTTGCGGTGCGCACCGCCGGCCGGAGGCGGCGCGTTACGGTGGCCAGGGAGGTGCCGCAGGGTGACCGAAGCGTGGGAAGCGGCCGTGGAGTCGCAGATCCGGAGCGCCGTACAACGCGGCGAGTTCGACAACCTGCCCGGCATGGGCAAGCCGATCCCCGGCCGCGGCGCGCCCTACGACGAATCGTGGTGGATCAAGAGCTTCCTGGAGCGCGAGGCGCTCCCCAGCGACCTGCTGCTGCCCACTCCGCTGCAACTGCGCCGGCGCATCGAGCAGGTTCCCGCCGAGGTCCGCGACCTGCCCACCGAACAGTCCGTGCGGGACTTCGTGGGTCAGCTGAACGCCCAGATCGTGGCCTGGCTGCGTAACCCCGAGGGCCCCCGGGTGGTGGTGCGGCCGGTGAACGCCGACGAGGTTGTCCGCCGCTGGCGCGCGGAGCGCGCCCCCGCCGGATCCCGGACGCCCACCGACTCGCTGGCGCCCACCGGCGGGCCGGCGCCCGCCGTCGCACCGGTACGCCGGTCCTGGTGGGCGTGGCTGCCGTGGCGCCGCCGCCAGGCGACCTGATCCGCCCGGCGGCGCCGGTGAGCTGACCGCCCCCCGGCGGGACATAGGCGTGCAGGCAGAATGTGCCCATGTCGATCGAGCTGCGAGCGGTGGCCACCCCGTCGGCACCGGGCCTGGTCCTGCGGCCCTGGCGTGACGACGACCTGGACGCGCTGCTGGAGGCGTACCGGGATCCGGTGCTGCACCGGTGGACGCAGCACCCGTTGACCACCCCGGACGAGGGGCGTCAGTGGCTGGAGAAGGTACGGCAGGACTGGGACGACGGCCGGCGGTTCACCTTCGCCGTGCTGGAGGACGCCGCGGACGGTCCACTGCTCGTGGCGTGCGTGGTGCTCAAGCGGATCGCGCCGGGGCGGCCGGCCGCCGAGGTCGGCTACTGGACGGCGGCGTGGGCGCGCGGTCGGGGCGTCGCCCCGCGCGCGGTCACCGCGCTCAGCCGCTGGGCGTTCGCGCAGCTCACCGGGCTGGAGCGCCTCGACCTGCTGCACCAGGTCGACAACCCGGCCTCCTGTCGGGTGGCGGAGAAGAGCGGCTACGTCTTCCAGGAGGTGCTGCCCGCGTACCCGCCGTTCCCGCGCGACGGCCACCGGCACGCGCTCACCGCCCCCTCGATCGGCTGAGGGCCGGTCAGTCCAGCGCCGCACGCCAGGTCCACGAGGTGCGCCGTGCCCGGCCGGGCAGCTCACCGCGCCCGGTCATCCACAGCAGCACCTCGGGCGCCGCGCCGGGCGGGGCGTCCGGGAACAGTCGCCGCAGCACCAGCGCGCTCAGCCGGTGCGGCGGCTGCCACGGCACGCCGAGGCCGAGGGTGATGTCGTGGGTGTGCAGCAGGGTCTCCGCCACCCCCATCGCGGCGAAGCCGGCCGGGTCGCACGGCCCGAAGTGCCAGGCCCGGGTCTCCGGCGGGGCCGCGTCGACCGCGGCGGCCAGCAGCCCGGCGCACGCCCGGACCACCGTGAGGACCTGCGCCGGCGTCGCGGTGGGGGAGACCCGCAGGTCGTACGGCAGGTAGGCGTCGTCCGGTCGGCCGATGACCTGACCGGCGTATGCGAGCAGGTCGTGCGCGACGTGCGCGGCGGTGGTCCAGCAGGTCCAGCGCAGCGTGCCGGCGCGCACCGCCCAGTCGTGGTCCCGGTGCGGGTCCAGGACCCGGGTCATCTCCTCGGCCGCGTCGCGCACATCGCCGCCGTTCATCGCTGGCATCCGTCGACCCTCGCAGTGCCCGCCGGCCCGCCGCAACGCGATTCGACGCGAGGCCGTCCGTTCGCTTCGGGGCCGGCCGCCGCCAGCGCGTCCGGCCCCGGGCGAGCGGCTCAGGTGCGTGCGGGTGACCATCCGTCGGTGACGAGCCGGGAGGCATCGGCGCCCTCGCCGCGGAAGAGCACGCCGTACCGGTCCGTCGCGGCGATCCGGTCGACGTAGACGCCACGCCCCTGCCCCGAGCCGTCGGTGCTGCTGCTCCACCTCAGGTGCGTGGCCTGGTCGGGCAGCTCCACGGAGACCTGCCACCACACCCGGCCTCCGTAGCCGGTGACCGTGCCGTCGGCGCTCCACCGCCGGCCGGCCTCGCGCAGCTGCATGGTCGCCGGCGCCCAGGTCTGCCCACCGTCGGTGGAGACCTCGAATCGTGCGCTGTCGTAGCGGGGTTCGGTGTCGTACCAGAGCAGGAAACTCGCCGTGGCGCCCCGCGCGGGCCGGCGCAGCGGCGCCGTGAGCGTGCTCGTCGCGGAGTCGCGGGGATCGGCCCGCCAGGCGCTGGCCGAACGCGGCCGCACCGGCATCGCCTCGGCCAGGTCGCGCGCGACGGCACGGCGGGCCACGTTGTTGCTGCCCCAGCCACGGTCAGGGTGCACCCGGTTGCTGAGCATGACGACGAACGAGTGCGACAGCGGGTCGATGACGATCGACGTCCCGGTGAAGCCGGTGTGCCCGAAGGCCACCGGCGAGGAGAGCCCCATCATGTACCAGTGCTTGTTCAGCTCGAAGCCGAGGCCGCGGTCGCTCTCCGGGTAGGCCGACTCCAGCGGCGCGTTGTAGTTGACCAGCATCGAGCGCACCGTGTCCGACCGTAGGATCCGCCGACCGCGGTACTCGCCGCCGTTGAGCAGCGACTGGCAGAGCACGGCCAGGTCCGCCGCCGTGGAGAACACCCCGGCATGCCCGGCCACCCCGCCGAGCGACCAGGCGTTCTCGTCGTGCACCTCACCCCAGACCATGCCGCGCCCGGCGTACGGCTGGTACTCGGTCGCGGCGATCCGCGACCGCCGCTCCGGACCGGGGTTGTAGCCGGTGTCGGTCATGCCCAGCGGCCCGGTCACGCCGTCGCGGACCAAGTCGGCCAGCGGCCGGCCGGTGACCCGTTCCAGCAGCACGCCCAGCGCGATCAGCCCGAGGTCGGAGTAGACGTACTGGGAGCCGGGTGTGGCACCGGCCGCCAGTGGCGTGGCGAGGGCGGCGGCGAACCGCTCGGCCGGCGTCGGATACCTGCTCCACAGTGGCACGAACGCGGGCAGACCCGACGTGTGGGTGAGCAGCATCCGGACAGTGACCGTCGCCTTGCCGCCAGCGGCGAACTCCGGGACGTACCGGGCGACCGGCGCGTCCAGCTCCACCCGACGCCGCTCCACCTGCTGCATGGCGACGATCGTGGTGAACAGCTTCGACACCGACGCCAGGTCGAAGATGGTGTCCGGCCGGGTCGCGATCTGCTGGTCGGCGGGGAGTTCCACGCCGACCAGGCCGGGCGGTGGCCCGACGGCGGAGTAGCGCACCGCGCTGCCGACGGCGGCGTGCTGAACGATCACGCCGTCCTTGGCCGCCAGGACCACCGCGCCGGCGTACGCCGGGTAGCCGGGATGGTCCGGCGTCGGCTGGAGATACGCGGCCAGGTCGGCGGGGAGGCGGTCCACGTGCTCCGGGAGCAGGCCGACCTGGCGGGCGTCGCCACGGCGCAGCGTGTCGTGCCGGAACTGGATGTCGGCGGGGGTGACGGTCGGCGGACCGGCCGGGGGCGACGCTGCCACCGGGCTGGCTGGCAGCGTCGTGCCCACGACCGCCAGGGCCAGGCCGATCGCGAGTGAGCGGAGCGGACGACGGGTCGACCTGGTCATGACCGCACTCCTCAGTAGAGCAGGTAGGGCCGGCGTTGCCGGTTGAAGGTGGCCAGCTCGTCGGCCCAGGCGCCGACGACGTCGTCCACGTCGGCTCCGGCGTCGATCTGGGTCCGCAGCCGGGGCGAGCCGGTGAGCTTGTCGATCCAGTACGGGCGTGCGGTGTCCCACGAGTCCTGCCGCCAGGCGAACGCCGGGTACTTGTGCGCCTCTATCAGCATCGCCACCCCGGTGCGGATCGGGTCGTACGCCGCCGGGTCGACGACCTTGACCTCCACGCCGGCGCAGAGCTTGTTGAGCAGCGCCGGCTTTTGCCCGGCGGAGGTCGGCGAGAAGTACGCCTCGCGGAACTCGACTCCGGGCAGGTTCCGGGCGTTGAGCCGGTCACCCCAGTGGTGGTCGAAGTCGGTTGCCAGCCCGCCGATCAGCTCGAACGGGCGGCACGTGCCGCGCCCCTCGGTGATCGACGCGACGCCCTCGAACAGGCCGGTGCCCGGGTAGACGAGCGCGGTGTCCGGGGTGGGCATGTTCGGGCTGGGCATCACCCACGGCACGCCGGTGTCGGCGGCGAGGTCGTCGCGCTTCCAGTGCCGGCACCGCACCACGTGCAGGTCGACCGGTCGCCCCGCCTCGGCCGGCAGGAAGGTGGCGTTGAAGTACCGGGCGAGCTCGCCGACGGTCATCCCGTGCTGCTGGATGATCTCCTTCAGACCCACCCCCGAGGTGTACGGCGAGGTCATCAGCGGCCCGTAGGCGCGCCCGCCGATCGGGTTGGGTCGGTCCAGTACGACGTAGCGTCTGCCGACCCGGGCCGCGGCGACCATCGAGGTGTACATCGTCCAGATGTAGGTGTAGAAGCGGACCCCGACGTCCTGGATGTCGAAGACGACCGTGTCCACCCCCGCCTCGGTGAACATGGCTTCCCACCGGGCCTGCGAGGCGCCGTACGCGTCGTAGACCGGGATTCCGGTGCGCGCGTCGACGCCGGTGCCCTCGCTGCCGCCGGCCTGCGCGGAGCCGCGGAAGCCGTGCTCGGGGCCGAACGCCGCGACCAGCTGCACTCGACCGGAGCCGTGCATCAGGTCGACGAGGTGCCGGTAGGCCGGGTCGACGCCGGTCGGGTTGGAGACGACCCCCACCCGCTGGCCGGCGAGCTCGGCGAACCTGGAGGACACCAGCTCGTCCAAGCCGGTGCGGACCCGCCGGCCACCGGGGCTGGCGGCCGCGGGCGTCACGGCCGCGCCGACGCCGAGCGCTCCCGCGCCCAGCGCGCCGGTGCCGACCAGGAAATTCCTCCGCTGCATTGGTTGCCTCCTACCAGCTCAGGCCGTGGCCGTAGGGGTAGAGCACGGAGCCCGTTCCCTCGGCCGTGGGGATCGTGACGGGCAGCCGCCCGCTCGGGGACAGCTCGCCGTGCAGCGCGCGGACGAGCGCGTCCATCGCCGCCCGGGTGTACGAGTAGGTCGCCAGGTAGGTGCTCACGCCTGGCAGGTACGCGATGTCGTAGGGATCGCGGACCGCCACGACGACCACCGGTTTGCCGGTGCCGAGCAGCGCCGCGACGAGGCGCTGCTGGGTGGCGCGCGGGTCGGTGACCGTGGTGTCCCACGCCTTGTTCACCTGCACGACGGTGAGGTCGTGCTCGGCGGCCTGGGTGGCCGTCGCGGCGATCACCGCGTCGGAGGGCAGCGTCGCCGGTCGGGCGGTGGCCCGGGCGCCGCGGGCGGTGAAGCCGGCGGCGACCGTCGCGACCGGGGCGAAGGCGGCGCTGTCCCAGCCGGTGACCAGGACCGACCGGTCGGCGCGGGGCAGTGGCAGCAGGCTGGCGTCGTTGCGGACGGCGGTGAGCGTCGGGTCGGTGACCCGGGTGACGGCGGCGAGGTGCTCCGGTGCGCCGACCGTCCGTACCGCCCGCTCGACGTCGACCAGCGGCGAGCGGGCCAGTCCCTGGCGGTACTTCATGCCGAGGATGCGCCGGACCGACTCGTCGATCCGCCGCTCGGTGAGCTCGCCGGTGGCGACGGCGCGCAGCACCGCGTCCCGGGCCAGCGCGAGGTCCGGTGGCATCAGGAGCTGGTCGGCGCCGGCCTTGAGGGCCAGTACGGGCACCCGCTCGTCGCCGTACTTCGCCCGCACGCCGGCCATGTTGAGCGCGTCGGTGACGATGACGCCCCGGAAGCCGAGTTCACCGCGCAGCACGCCGGTGAGGATCGTCGGCGACAACGTCGCCGGGTCGCCGGAGGGGTCGAGCGCGGGGACCACGATGTGCGCGGTCATGATCGATTCGACGCCGGCGCTGATCGCCCGCCGGAACGGTGGCGCGTCGACGCGGTCCCACTCGGCGCGGCTGTGGTTGATCACCGGGAGGCCGGTGTGGCTGTCGGTGGCCGTGTCGCCGTGCCCGGGGAAGTGCTTCGCCACGGCGGTCACCCGGGCGTCGTGCTGGAAGCCGGTGACTTGGGCGGCGGTGAGGTCGGCCACCAGGCGGGGGTCGGCGCCGAAGGACCGGACGCCGATCACCGGGTTGCCCGCGTTGACGTTGACGTCGGCGATCGGCGCGTACGGCTGCCGGATGCCGACGGCACGCAGCTCTCGCCCGGTGACGTCCGCCGCCGTCCGGGCGAGCCCGGGTGAGCGTGCCGCGCCCAGGGCCATCGCCCCCGGGAACTGGGCGGCGGGGGAGGGCATCCGCAGCACGGTGCCCTGCTCCTGGTCGGTGGAGATGAGCAGGGGCACCCGGCCCTTCGCGCCGTCGCCGAGGGCGGCCCGCTGGAGTCCGTTGGAGAGGGTGGCGATCTGCCGGGGACTGTCCAGGTTGTGCGACCAGGAGAAGTAGCAGACGCCGCCGAGGTGGTACCGCTGGATCACCTCGGCCGGCGTCTCCACACCGAACGCGGCGAGGTTGGCGGCGCGGTCGGCGGCCGTGGGCTCGGTGGCGTCACCGCCGTAGACGTAGGTGGAGAAGAGCTGGCCGACCTTCTGCTCCAGGCTCATGTGCCGCAGCGTCGAGGTGACCCAGCCGTGCTCGGCCGACGGGGGGTGGGCCGAGGTGGCTGCCTGGGCGGGGATGGGGGCGAGGGTGGCCGCCAGTGTGGCCACCCAGGCGGTCGCGGTAACGAGTCGGGTCTGCATAGACGCCTCTCAGTCCGGGTGACTGAAACTTAGCTACGCCATGACCGCCAGTCAAGAAGGTTACCTACAAACTGTGGTTTTCGGCGATGGGCTGAGATTCGAGGCGCTACTTGGTACTACCGAATACCGGTAGTCAGTGGTACGTTATAGCGGTACTCAGTGCTACGGGGTACCAGGGGGACCGAAGAGGAGCCGCCATGGAGGATCTGACAGAGATGTTGAAGGGCACGTTGGAGGGCTGCGTGCTCGAAATCATCGGCAGCGAGGAGACCTACGGGTACGCCGTCACGCGTCGGTTGAACGAGCTCGGCTTCGTCGACGTCATCGAGGGGACGGTGTACACCATCCTGCTGCGACTGGAGCGGAACGGACTTGTCCAGGTGACGAAACGACCATCCGAGGTGGGACCCCCGCGCAAGTTCTACACGCTCAACGACGCCGGGCGCGAGGAACTCGCACGGTTCTGGGCGAAATGGCAGTACGTCTCATCACGCATCGACAAGCTCAGGGAGGGGGCGAGATGAGCTTCTGGGAGACCATCACGGGCAGCGATCTCACCAGGGAATGGAAGGTGTTCGAAGCCCGGGCGGAGGCATTGCCGGCCGACTACCAGGCGGCGTGGGAACAGGTCAAGGGCAACCTCTTCCCCTACGGGGGCTTCACGGGTCGCAACCTGATGCCGATCCTCGGCGCCGCCCTGGGGCTGCTCGAAGAAGCATCGGCGGACGGGCAGAGCATCCACGAGGTGCTCGGCGACGACATCCCCGGCTTCTGCACGGCGTTGGCCGGCGGAGAGGGAGCCCGGACCTATCGAGACCGGTGGCGCGAGCAGTTGAACAGGACCGTCGCAAGGAAACTGGCCCGGCTAGGAGGCTGACGTGGGAGTCCAGGACATCATCGAGGGCAAGAAGCAGTGGCGGGCGCACGTGGCTCGAGTCAAGACACTCCCGCCGGATTACCAGATCGTCTACAAGGAGATGCAGAAGTACCTGTTCAAGGTCGGACCGGTCGACCTGGCTGACGGGCGCCTGCTCTCCGGGATCGTCGACTTCTTCGAGGAGGGCGTCGCGGCCGGCAAGGGGGTCTTGGAACTCATCGGCACCGACGTCGCCGCCTTCTGCGACGACCTGATCAAGGACTCGCGCACCTACGCGGACGTCTATCAGGAGTCCATCCGCACGAACCCCGACACGGACAAGAAGTAACACCTGTCGGCACCATGCCAGCGGCGTCAGCCCAACAGGTAGCTCTCTCACGTAGGTGAGCCGCATGGCCGAGGGCCTGGTCGGACAGTCCTTCGGCCATGCGGCGGCCGCTCCCGCTACTCCCGCACCGACTCCAAGGCTTCGGTGGCGTTGCGGATGCCGGCGCGGATCACCTCGCCGTACGGGTCGTCCGGCAACCGCCCGACGAAGCGCTCGGCCAGTGCCAGGTGTTCCCGGGCCAGGGCGGTGTTGCCCAGGCGCCGGTGGTCGTCGGCGAGGTTGAGGTGCAGCGACGGCAGGAATCCCTGGACCTGCATCGAGTGGTGGTACTGCTGGGCGCGCTCGTCGGTGAGGTCGGCGACGGCGGCCAGTGCTCGCTCGTCCCAGCTGAGTTCAGCTTCGGTGCTCTCCTGAAGGTCAGCCAGATAATGCGCGAGAGTGCAGCGGTGGAAGGCGTCGCCGTCGGCGCCGATCTCGTCCCAGAGCGCGGTGAGGGTGTCGCGGGCCAGTGCCTGCTGTCCTGATCGACCGAGCTGTACCGCCTTGACGATACGGGTCATGGTCGGGTCGGGCGCGGGCTGGCCGTCGTGGTCGTCCATGCCGCAGATGGTCGAGGCTCAACCTCGTCGAGGGTCAACGTCGCTTCTCGTGGATCGCCTCGCCCGTGCACCGATCCAGTTGATGCTGACAAACTGATCGCATGACAGGTCTGACCGCCGAACTCGTGGTCGATGGTCGTGCCCCACAGACCCCGGCGCTCGCCCCGAACGGGCGCCTGCTCTGCTACGTCCTCGCTCCCGTCAGCCGGACCGGTGACCACCTCGACACCGAACTCTGGCTCGTCGATACCGATGGCGCCGTCGCTTCGCGTCGGGCGACCGCCGACACCGCAACCGAGTCCCGGCCACGCTGGTCGGCCGACTCGGAGACGCTGTTCTTCCTGTCCGACCGCGCCGACCGCGGTACCCCGCAGCTGCACAGGCTCACGCTCGCCACCGGCACGATGACCACATTGACCACCTGGCGCGCCGGCGTCATCGACCACCTGCCGCTCGCGGATCCCGACCTGGTCGCTCTGCTCGCCGAGGACGAACCCACCGAGCAGGACGCGCGCCGCGCCCGGGACCGCGACGACGCCATTGTCGTCGGCGAGCGCGAACCGCGTGCCCGGTTGCGCCTGCTCGACCTGCGCACCGGGCGGGTCACCACCCCGGATCTGCTCGGTGACCGGCACGTCGTGGAACTGCGGCAACGTCCCGACGGCGGCCCACTTGCCGTGCTGACCGGGGCCAGCGGCGACAACGACTACGGCCCGCGCACCGGCCAACTGCACCTGTTCGACCCCCCGACCGGGACTGCAGAGAACCTCGGACCGGTCGGGACAGACGCACGATCCCTGGCCTGGTGGCCGGGCGAGGACGGTTGGCACCTCGGTTACATCGCGCTCACCCCACCGGTTCTGCAGGCCGGCACTGCCGTGTTCGACCTGGCCGTGGACAGCCGCGTCCCGCGCAACCGCACCGCTGGTCTCTCGATGTGCCCCACCACCCTCTGCCAGACCGATGCCGCCCCGCTGGTTGTGTTCGCCGACGGCCTGAACACCACCCTGGCCCGGCTCGACCCCAAAGACCTCACGACCCTGTCGCATCACCCTGGACGCCTCGACAACCTCACCACCACCCCTGCTGGCGAAGAGATCGCGGTACTTACCGGTGCCCGCTATCAGCCCCCGAACGTTCACATCGGACCGCCAACCGGCCCGCTGCGAAGACTCACCAACACCCGCCCGGAACTGGACGGCACCGCGCTCGGCACGCAACAACCGCTGGCCTACCGCGCCGCCGACGGCCTCGACCTGGACGGCTTGCTCGTACTGCCGGTTGGAAAAACCGCATCGGATGGCCCGTTCCCGCTGGTCACGATCGTGCACGGAGGCCCTTACGATCGCTACGCCGATCGTTGCCAGTTGTTCTGGTTTCCCAGCGCGCAGTGGCTGGCCGCCGCCGGCTACGCGGTCCTGCTGCCCAACCCTCGCGGCGGCCAGGGCCATGGCCACCAGTTTGCCGCCAGCGTCGCCGGCCGGGTCGGGCAGCAGGAGTGGACCGACATCCTGACCGGCATCGACCTGCTCATCGCCGAGGGCGTCGCCGACCCCGACCGGCTGGGCATCGCCGGCTGGAGCCACGGTGGGTTCATGTCCGCCTGGGCCATCGGCCAGACCGACCGCTTCCGCGCCGCGCTGGTCGGCGCCGGCGTCAGCGACTGGGGCATGCTCGCCGCGACCGGGGAGAACGGCCAGTTCGAAGCCGCGCTCGGTGGCAGCACTGGCTGGTCCGGCGTCGGCCCACACCCGCATGACGCGGTCAGCCCGATCTCCTTCGCCAGCCGCATCCGTACTCCGGTGCTCATCTTGCACGGCGCCGAGGACACCAACGTTCCCCTCGGACAGGCCGTGTACCTCCACCGGGCGCTGCGCCACTTCGACGTCGAGCACGAGTTCGTGATCTACCCGAGAGAGGGCCACTCGATCCGCGAACGCAACCACCAACTCGACGTCCTGCGCCGGACCCGCGCCTGGTTTGATCGCTGGCTCCGGCCCTGACCGGGGCGCGTGGACCAGATGTCGTTGCCCTCCAACCGGTCGTTACTGACCTGAGCTGACGTCAAGACCCCAGGCAGCCCTGGCCGAGTACGGCCGGATCGCCAAGACCCAGCACCTGCTGGCCATGGTCGACCCGGTCGACGAAACCTACCGGCGTACCGTGACCCGGCAACTGAACATCGGCGAGTCCCGACACTCCCTGGCCCGCAAGATCCTGCACGGACACCGCGGCGACATCATGCAGCCCTACCGCGCCGGACAGGAAGACCAGCTCGGCGCGCTCGGACTCGTCCTCAACGCGGTCGTGCTCTTCAACACCCGCTACATCGACCTGGCCGTCACCGCGCTCCGCGCCCAGGGCTACCAGGTCCGCGACGAGGACGCCGCCCGCTTGTCACCGCTCGGGTACGCGCACATCAACATGCTGGGGCGTTACACATTCCCCGCCCCGTCAAGCGCACAGCAGCTCAAGTCCCTGCGCGACCCGGATGCCGGTGTCGGCTGATGCCATGACGCAGGCGATCCGCGCCCGGCCTCAAGGGGGCGCCCGTCTGAGTGCGTGGCAGCGGTGTGTAACGGGGCGATAAGGCGCGGGTTCGGTGTCCGCGTCGCGGGCCGCGAGCGGAGGTGCTGTCCGGCCCCGAGGGTGGATGCGTTGCTCGCGAGGCGGGAGTAGTCGCTCAGGCGAGATGTCGCGGACAGCCAAGCGGAGGTCTTTGAAAGCACGGGATTCGCACGCAGGCATGTCCGTGCGGGCGAAGGCCGGCACATTCAAGTGAGCCGCCGCACGCTGGGCCGGCCCGCCGACCGCGACGGCCGGCGGGCCGGAAGGTACGGGCCGCCCCACGGCGCAGGTCATCGCGCCGTGGGGTGGCACCTTATGCCCACTCGGGTGACAGCGGTGGGGCGGTGACGACCAGGAAGGTGAAGTCCTCGCGGGCCTTGGCGTCGATGGGCAGGGGCAGGCGGATGCGCCCGGAGTCGACCATGCCTCGCACGGCGGGACGGCTCAGGCCGAACCCGGCGGTGAGCAGCTTCTCGACCCGGATAGGTGCCGGGAGCTCGAACCTGATGATGACCTCGAGTGGCGCGGCATCCTCGCGCTGGAGGTCGTAGAACGGTATGTCGGTGTCCAGCTGCCAGGTGCCGGTCCAGTCGAGCTGGTAGGCGGCCTTGTGGGCGAGCGTCGCGTCCATGGTCAGCTGTCGCACCATGGCCGGATCGTTGTTCTCGAACATCAGTAGCCGCTCGTTGTCCAGCGCCCGCACGTTGATGCGCTCGTGGACGGGGATTTTCGACGTGCGGCCGCACAGGTCGCAGCAGATCAGCAGCCACACGTCGAGCAGCTTGTGGTTCGCGTTGACCCGGATCTTGCCGGTGGGACGGTGCCGCGTGGACCTGCATGACACGCAGGTTTTGACGATGGTGGGCAGTCCGAGCTCGCTGACCACCCACAGCGCTTTGCGGTCGATGCCGGGTCCGCGACCGTGGGCCGGCACGCGGATATGGCGGGAACTATTCATGGCTTCGGCGATTCCAAGGTCTAGGCAGGAGGCGCCCGGCAGCGCGATGGCGCGCCGGGGGGTGCCTCCCGGATCCAGTGGCGGGCAGCCGGCGTCTCGGCGGGGAGCACGCCGGCTGGCGCGACGTCGCAGATCACGTCGCGTGAAGGAAGCCCGCACCGGTCACGTGGTGCGGGCTTCGAGTGGCACGGCGGACGGAGACGGGGAGGTGACTCGAACCCGTCTTCATCGCGCACGTGCGCCACTGGTCACTGATCCATGCGCGTCAGCATGGTCAACCCGTGGGCCGCCGGGCAACGGATTTTCCGCGTGGCCCCGCCGCCGGGGGTGGGGAAATCCGCTGTCGGTTGTCGGAGGGGGGGTGGTACAAAGCCGCGGTGGTGGAAAAGACTCTGGAGTTCGCTGACCTGTTGCGGCTGATGGACGAACGATCGACCGCTTTCCGGGCGGCGGTCGCCGCGGCACCCAGCTTCGACGTGTGGGTGCCGACCTGCCCTGAGTGGACGTTGTTCGACCTGGTGCAGCACCTGGGCGAGGGGCGCCGCAAGTGGGCCGCCATCGTGGCCGCGGGGCCCGCCGACGCTCCGCCGGCGATGTCCGCCCCGGTGGCGCCCCGGGAGCGCGAGGCCCTGCTGGCCTGGTTCGCCGCGTCGACGGGGGAGCTGCTGGACGCGCTGCGGGAGGCCGGCCCGGATCGTGGTTGCTGGACGTGGTGGGGTCCGTCGCAGTCGCCGCAGACGACTGGTGCCGTCGCCCGGCACCAGCTCCAGCAGGTCGCCGTGCACACCTACGACGCCCAGGTCGCCGTGGGCGCCCCGCAGCCGCTGCCGGACGAGGTGGCCCTCGACGGTGTCGACGAGTTCCTGACCACCTGCGTCGCGACGACGGCCGCGTGGCCGCACAAGCCCGCGGTCATCGACTACCACGCCACCGAGGGCCGTTCCTGGCGGCTCGGGTTCTCCGCCGACGGCGCCCGGACCGCCCGCCTCCCCACGCCGGTCGCCGGCGTGGGCCCGGAGGCGGCCTATGTCTCCGCCCGGGGCACGGCCAATGAGCTGGTCATGTTCTGCTACGGCCGCATTCCGATGGACTCGCTGCAGCTCGACGGCGACCGGCGCGTCTTCGACCAGCTGATCGCCTGGGAGCCGGAGGAATAGGACGCGACGACGGACCCACCGCCCTGCGCCGACCTCGGCCTCAGCGCACGGCGGTGGGTCCGCGGCCCGTCACTCGTAGCGGTATTTCAGCGAGTCCGCCTCCACCTGTTCGATGTCGGCGATCATCAGCGCCGGCATCCGCAGCTGGGCCAGCGTCACCTCGGCCGAGGTCGGCTGGGCGTCCGCCGGCAGCCACTGCTCCGGCTTCCAGGCCCCGCCGCGCAGCAGCGCCTTGGGGCAGTGCGGGTAGACCTCCACGATGCCCAGCACCAGCGCACTGGCCGGTGGCTTGCCCACGGCGGTCAGCTGCGACAGCAGCTCGGGGCGAGTGGAGACGCAGGCCCGGCCGTTCACCCTGAGTGTCGTGGTGCGCCCCGGGATGACGAACAGCAGCCCGGCCCGCCCGGTGGCGACGACGTTCTGCAGGCTGTCCAGGCGCTTGTTGCCCGTCGCGTCCGGTATCGCCACCGTCCGCGCGTCCAGGACGGCGACGAACCCGGCGGGGCCGCCGCGCGGGGAGACGTCGCAGTTGCCCTCGGCGTCCACGCTGGCGACCAGGACCAGCGACGAGCAGCTGATCAACCGCCGGGTCTGCTCGGTGAGTTCGGTCATCTGCTTACGCACGGCGGCGCGGCTTGCGGCTGTGGTGACGGCGGCCGCCGAGCGGCGCGGCAGCTACGGGTACGGCAACCCGGTGATGCTGGTGCACGCCGTCACCGCACCGAACGCGGTCATGCGCGTCCTGCCGGTTCTTCCCGAGGCGATGTGGCCGGCAAGTCTCGCCGCGGCCTGGGCGGCAACGGCTGCAATCACTGCCGCATAGGCACCGGCCGAACCGCGCCTGCTACCGCAGCCTCGCCCCGACCTCACCATCGCGGAGCTGGCCGACCGGGCGGTGGCGATCGGCGATCCGCACGCGATCAAATACGCCGACGCGGTCGCCGACGTACTCGCCGCCGCGCCCGACCCGGCGTTGCTCTCGGCGGCAGTACGCAGCGTTTGATGAGCTGGCCGATTGACCGTGTCACCCCGAGTCCCGCGTGAGGTCTCGTAGCCGAATCTTCATGGTGATGACGTCCACGGCGGCCCGGTACATGTAATCACGTTCGTCGTACCGGGAGCTGCGGCCGCGGGCGGGCCGCTGCGCTACGCGGGGGGCGGGAGACGTTGAGGATGCCGTCGACGTCGAGCAGCCAGCCCGGCCGGTTCACCGGGGCCCGCCTCTCGGTGCGGCGGTAGACGCGGTCGCCGTGGTGGGCCGCTCCGCGGTGTCAGCGCGGATGTTGCGGTAGATGGTCGTGGGGGTGACGCCGCAGGAAGCGGCGATCTCGGCCATCGTGAACTGCTTCGAGCCGTACATGCGCTGCGCCTTGTTGATCAGGGCGGGGGTCATCTTAGGTTTGCGACCGCCAGTGCGGCCGCGGGCACGGGCAGCGGCCAGGCCAGCGAGGGGGCGTTGCCCGAGACTGGCGCTAGATTGTCGGTTTACCAGTAACGATAATGCGATAATGCATCGCCACATAAGGGGCATAGCGCGCATGCATCATAATGACAGTTCTTGTGCGTAAGACTTCAGGATGGTGTCTGGGGTGCAGCACCACGACTGTGCAGGAGTGCGCCTCTGACCTGCGGCGAAATCCGATCGCCCCGCCGGCGTGAGTCGTGCGATCGTCGCCGTATGCCGCAACCGATCTTGCGTACCGACCGTCTGCTGCTGGTTCCGCTCGCCGACCGGCATCTCGAGCTGGAGATCCAGCTCGATTCCGATCCGGAGGTGCTTCGCTACCTCAGCGGCCGGGCGCGGTCCAGGGACGAGGTGCTCGCGTCCCATGCGCAGAGGATGGCCCTGGCGCGCGTGGTGGACGGCCTGGGCTACTGGATGGCGTTCGGGTCTGCTGGCGGCGCGCGTGGCTCGACGTCGCCAGCACGTGAGGACGAGGGCGAGTTCGTCGGGCTCATGATGCTTCCGCCGGCGCATGGCCCCGACCAACCTGACGACCCCACCGTCACGGACCTGGGTTACCGCCTCGTTCGCCGGTACTGGCGCCAAGGCCTGGCCAGCGAGGCCTCCCGCGTCCTGCTGCGACATGCCTTCGACACCGTCGGGCAGAGCCGGGTGATCGCGCAGACCATGGCTGTCAACGCCGGGTCCCGGGGTGTGATGGAGGCCATCGGCATGCGGTACGTGCGCACGTGGGTTTCGGTCTGGGACGACCCGCTGCCGGGGGCGGACCTGGGTGAGGTCGAGTACGAGATGACCCGCGGGATGTGGGAGGCGTGTCGTGGTGCTCAGCCGAGACCGTCAGGCGCCGAACGGGCGTAATTCCCCTGCATTACGTACGGGTGAGGCTTAGCCTGCACGCCATGTTCCCTCCAGTGAAGATCACCTCCGACCGGTTGGAAATCCGCGAGTTCGGGCCGCAGGACACCGCGGCTGTGGCGGCGTTTGTGGCGGCGGGGGATCGAACGGCACTGCCACCCGGCTTCCCCGAGGCGGTCGCTGACGTGGACGCGTGGCTGGCGGATGCGGTGCATCAGCGGCGCTTGGGCGGCGAGGGCGTACACCTGGTGATCCTGGAGCGGGCCACCGGCGAGATCGTCGGCAGCACCGGGTTGCGGGACACCGACTGGGAGGCCGGTCGCACCGAGATCGGCTACGGCGTACACGCCAGTCAGCGAGGTCGCGGTTTCGCGAGCGAGGCAGCTCGGGCGGTGGGACGGTGGGCGCTCGCCGACGGCGGGATGCGACGGGTTCAGTTGCACTGCCGGGTCGACAACGTGGCTTCCCTACGGGTGGCCGAGAAGGCCGGGTACCAGCGCGAGGGCACACTACGGATGGCCGGGCAGGACGGGCGCGAGCCTCATGACCTGGCCGTCTTCGCGATGATCGCCGAGCGGGCCAGCGCCACCTCGGCGGCCTGACGCTCTCGCCAACGGCGCTGACTGTCCCGGTTGCAGGCGCGGCACGTCCGCCGGTACCGCCCCGTCGATTCGTCGACCTCGCGGTCGTGCCCGTTGCGGCAGGTCGACGGCTGCGCCCGGGTACGGCAGATCTCCGCGTGAGTGACCTGCCGCAGATGAGTGGGCTCCACGCAGTCCCGGGCGTCGCAGAGGTGGTCGACGTCCAGGTCGGGGTCGTAGCCCCCGACGAAGGCGGCGTAGGCGGCGATGTGTGCCCAGGCCCGGCCCGCGACCTTCTGGTACACGCCGCGCTGGGTGCCGTACCCGCGGATGATCAGGCAGCCGTCGGCCTGCCGGACCGAACGCTCCAGGAGATATCGGCGGAGGCTGTCCTCAGTGAAGTGGCGGGACAAGCCGTTGACCCTGCTGAGCACACGTCACTCTATCCGGGGGCTCGCACGTCAGGCGTCCGCCGTACCCCGGGTGAGCCGGTAGGCGGCGGCCCTTGAGACTGGTGAGACCGCCTATTCAACTGTCGCGGATTCTCGCCCCAGGGACGAGAAACTGCCACCTAGTGGTTGCCCTGCCTAGCCGAGACCGATAGTGGCGGGAAGTTTGGGGTTGGGCAGCATGTCGCGGCCGGCGCGCAGGATCTCGAGGTTGATGATCGTGGGCCGGCCGCCGATAGGGCCCTTGAGGAACATCGGAACGAGAAGTAACGCTAGCGATGATCTTGGCTGGAACAGCTTGCCCGGCTGCTACCGCTTTCGCAGAAACGGTCCATTTTGGGAACAGATCAGCATCCGGTCAGGAATCGCTGATCCGGACCCGGATCCGTTCTCACGCAAAAGTGTCGCTGTGATGTTCTGAGCAACGTTTGTGCGAGCATGCTGGGCATGGCTGGTGAAGAAGACCGCGATCCGGAGACCCGAGACGCCGATGATGTCGAGCGCACCCGTGCCCGCGCTGTCAGGCGCAGCCCGGCTCGCCGTGCCGATCGCGGTCCGGCGTGGTGGCCACCTCGTACCACACCGGCCGGTTGACCAAGGTCCGCCGACTGAGCAAGGCTCTGCGGGTGCTGACCCCGGCCGACCGCGGCCCCGGGCAGCTGCGGCGCCCGGGCACCCCGCCGCCGGCACCGCTGCCCGCCGACGCCCCGGCCGCGGACATCCGGATCGGGTACGCCCGATGCAGCACCCTGACCCAGGAACTCCAGTCACAGCTGGACGCCCTCGCCGCGCACGGCATCCCCCGCGACAAGATCTTCGCCGAGAAGATCTCCACCCGGGTCCGGATGCGACCGCAGTTCGAGGCGGCACTCGCGCTGGCCCGGCAGATCAAGGCCCACGCCTCGCACTGCCGGGTCATCCTGACCGTCAACGAGATGAAACGCCTTGGCCGTGACGCCGCCGAACTCACTGCGCTGGCCGATCATCTCAGCGCGCACGGCCTGGTCCTGGAGATGCTCGCCGGCCCGCTGCCCGGCCTCTACGACCCGGCCGGCTCCGGGCGCATGCTGTTCGCCTTCTTCGCCGCGATGGGCGACACCGAACGGGAAAACATTCGCGAGGCCACCCTCGAAGGCCTCGACGCCGCCGCCCGCAAAGGCAAACACGGCGGCCGCCCGGCCGTCATCACCGAGGACATGCTGCATACCGTGCTGCGCCGGCGTGCCAACGGTGAGACCGTCGAGCAGATCCGCCCTGACCTGTTCATCGCGACCGGTAAGCGCAAGGGCCGCAACCCGAGCGTGGCCAGCATCTACCGCGCGCTCGCCGCCCACGAGAAAACCCAGGCGTACCCAGCCGCCGTCGAGCAAGCCCGTATCCAGCATGCGCAGCGCACCGGCGCCGACCTTCCGGCGATCGTGCGCCCCCGGCCCGCCCGTGTCCTCGACCCGATCGACGCCGAGCTGGCGCCGAAAAACAACGCTTAGCCGTGCTGGCCCCACCTCGACATCGAGGGCGTGCCCGACACCGGAGCACGTCCCCTGGATCGACCCGACCCATCCGGCCTGGCGAACGACCCGGTGTCAGCGGCTTCACCGATCAGAAATCCTCCGCCACGTCGTCAGTTCTGTTAGCCCTCTCGCACCGGTGGAAGGATTAATGACCATGACCGACGCCAGACGGCTGGGCGCCGACGAGGCCACGTTCATCGCGGCGGTCCGCGCGGAGGATTCCGGGCGGTTCGCGCTCCTGACCGAGCGCCACCGGCGTGAGCTGCAGGTGCACTGCTACCGGATGCTCGCGAACTACGAGGACGCTCAGGACATGACGCAGGAAACGTTCCTGCGAGCGTGGAACAAGCGGGAGTCGTTCAAGGGCCACGCGGCCCTGCGGACCTGGCTGTACCGGATCGCGACGAACGCCTGCCTCGACTTCCTGGAGAAGCGCAACAACCGCACACCCGTACCGTCCGAGCTGCCGGACCCCGACTCCGAGGTGCTGTACCTGCAGCCGTACCCCGACCGGATGCTCCCCGAGGACCCGCAGGAATCGGTGGTGGCACGGGAGACGATCGAGCTGGCGTTCATCGTCGCCGTCCAGCACCTGCCGCCGCGGCAGCGGGCGGTGTTCATCCTGCGCGACGTCCTCGGCTGGCCGGCGTCGAAAGCCGCCGACGCCCTCGATCTGACCGTCGCATCGGTGACCAGCGCACTGCAGCGGGCCCGTGTGACGATGCGCGAGCAGCTGCCCGACCGCCGCCTCGACTGGCGGAGCCCCGCCACCCACGAGCTGTCGAATGACGAGCGCGGCGCGGTGAAGTCGTACATCGAGGCCCATGAGCGCAACGACCTCGACGGGCTGACGTCCCTACTGCGCGACGACCTGCGCTTCGCGATGCTGCCCGATCCGGGCACCGTGACCACGACGGCCAAGGACGCGGTGGACGGCTGGGTCTCCGGTGGGCTCTTCCAGCGCGGCTACGACGACTGGCGCGGTATCACCACGACGGTCAACCGCATGCCTGCCGCCGTGCTGTACCTCCGCACCCCCGACGACCCGGAGTACCGGCTATTCGCCATCGCGGTCCTGCACATCGTCGACGGGAAGATCGCCGAGCTCACAGGATTCGACGCCGCCGACAAACCATGGCTGGACCTGCCACCGACACTGTGATCACACATGTCACCATCGTCGACGAGTACAGCGCACGCCGCCGTCACCGAAGTCGCCACGGAATGAGCACCCCGACCGCCTGAACACCAAACGCGACAATGCGAACACCACCGCCCCGCCGGCGTTGCCGGCGGGGAATCTTGATGCCAGAAGATCATCGTTCGGAGCGCAGGGAAGGGCCCGGGGAAGGTTCCCTCAAGGCCGAGGGGTCACGGTGAGCACGCCAGGAAGGGATTTCGTCCTGGCGTCACGAGCCCAGGACCTGGCCCGTGCTCATCGCCTCGTCTCGTATCGGGTCAGTACCACGCCGCCGGGAAACGTCCGCGTCTCCACCAGGTTCAGGTTCACCCAGCTGTCCAGGGCCGTGAAGAACGGCGTGCCGCCGCCCAGCAAGGCCGGTGCGGTGAGCAGCACGTACTCGTCGATCAGCCCGGCCCGCATGGCCGCTGCGGCAAGTGTGGCGCCGCCGATGTCCATGGGGCCGCCGTCTTCGGCCTTGAGCCGGGTGATCTCGGTGACCGCGTCGCCGGTGACCAGGCGGGTGTTCCAGTCGACCGTGCGGGTCGTCGAGGAGAACACCACCTTCGGCATGTCCCGCCAGCGGCGGGCGTACTCGATCTCCGCCGGTGTGGCGCCGGGCTGCTGGTCGGCGGTCGGCCAGTGGGAGCTCATCGTCTCCCACAGTTTGCGCCCGTACAGCGCCAGGCCGGTCGCCCCCACCCGGTCGGACCACCACTGGAACAGCTCGTCGCTCGGTACGCTCCAGCCGAGGTCGTTGCCGGGCGCGGCGATGTAGCCGTCCAGGCTCAGGTTCATGCCGAAGATCAGTTTCCGCATCGTGCCAGCCTCTCGTAGTCGATCTCACACGTACAGACGGGCACGGCGCGCAAACCTAATCGGTGCGCGATCTGCGTCCGCAAATAGTCCTCGCGTTCCGGACTCGGCACGGCGTACTCGGGTGGGCTCGAGCACTACCCACCGAATCTCGACTTCACCCTCGTACGGGCAGCGGCGCACCCATGGCCCAGCTCTCTCCGGCCGCTACTGCCGACTGCCCGGACGGGAAGGCCTTCCACGGCCACCTGCAACAGAGGCTGTCTACTTTCGCAGAGGCGTTGCGGTAGCGCTCGACGCGCTCGCTGCGCGAGCGGGAGTGTGAGCGATCTGGGCCCCCGAACGCCTGATCACACAGCTAGAGCGCCAGCCAGGCCCCCTCACCGCGCTGGAGATCGCCAACCCGTTCCCGACGCTTGGGCATCTCGCTCGGCGACCAGCGGCCGCACGTGCCCGGCAAGATCCGCGAGTACCTACCTCTCCCAGCGCCGACGCAGCTAAGCGTTGTCTTTTCGGCGCCTACTACTGAAGGGACCCCTGAGGGGCAATGCCCCCGACGGCGAGTGCGCCCCGTGAGGGAAAAGAGGCCGGATGCTCCACGGGGGAAGAGCATCCGGCGCGATCACTATAAGGGTGGCAGCACCCGCTACTCGTCGTCGCCGGCGTCCGGGTCGCGCAGCGGTCGGTAGGTGCGTCCGCCCAGGTCGGGCAGGGTGAACGTGTAGTGGCCGTGGACCCGGATGTGGTGGCGAACGTAAGGCGAGAGCCGGGCGACGTCGGCATAGAGCACGGGATAGCCCTGGGCGCGCAGGCCGGCGAGGGCGAGGTCCAGGTAGAGGGTGTTCCACAGGGTGATGCAGTTGAGGACGAGGCCGAGCGCGCCGAGTTGGTCTTCCAGGCCTTCGTGGTAGGCGCGGTGCAGCTCGCCGCGGCGGCCGTGGAAGACGTGCCGGGCCAGGTCGTGGCGGCCTTCGTTGAGGTTGCGCATGCCCTTGATCTGGCGCCGGTACGGTTCGTCGTCGACGAAGGTCAGCACGTGCAGGGTCTTGAAGATCCGCCCGTAGCCGGCCAGGGCTTCGCCGAGCTGGGTGAGGTTCCCACCGGTCAACAGCACCCGCAGCGCATCGTAGGCGGAGATCTGCCCGGTGTGGATGGATCCGGCAATGCGAAGCATGTCGGGCCAGTGCCGGCGGATCCGGTCGAGGTCGACGGTGCCGCGGGCGGTCGCGTTCAGGGGGCCGTAGTCGGCGGTGCGGTTGATCCGCCACAGCTTGGCATCGGGCAGGTCGGCCAGCTGCGGCCGGTAGTCGAAGCCGAGCAGCTGCAGCAGCCCGAAGACGACGTCGGAGTACGAGCCGGTGTCAGCGATGACGACCTCGGGGCGGCGGCCACCGTCGCGCCGGTAGAGCAGGTCGATGAGGTGCATCGAGTCACGCGGGGTGCCCGACAGCACCATCCCGGCGGTGCCGACGGCCTGGTCGTTGACCGCGTTCAGCCAAGTCGCGCCGCGCCGCTGGCCGAAGTACTTCGGGTTCGGCCGGGCATGGATTGTACGGACCGGCACCACGAACCGCATCCCATCGGCCGCCGCGACCAGACCGCCGCCCCAGGCCCGGGCCAGGCCGATACCGTCCTGGACGTCGATCAGCACCGCGTTCGCCGCAGCGTAGGTCTCCGGCCGCAGGTAGGTAGCGTCGACATGGCTGATCCGGCCTCGGGTCAACCCGGGGATTCCGTCGGAGATCACCGGCCCGAAGCCGACGTTGAGCGCGTGCGCGGTTAACGTCGCGGCGACCGTCACGTGCAGGTCGTCCAGACGGGTGGTCGCCCCCGACAGCGCGGTGAACGCGCCGGCGAAGCCGGGATACCAGGCCATCACCTCCAGGATCAGCTCGCCCAGGTCGATGCGCGGCAGCATCGCCTCCACCCGGTTACGCAGGTCTACCAAGCTCGACGGGTCCGGCACTGCGGTGACCTTCTGCGCATGCAGCCGGCCCTCGTCGTCGAGCCGGGCCGCCGTGTCCACGGCCAGCCCGGCCGCGACCTGCCGCCACGCCTCGTCCAGCGCCGCGGCGTGCCCGCCAAGCAGCTCGCGCGGTTCCTCGGGCAGCTGCAGCGCGTTCAACGCGGGCGCCTTGGCCTGCTGCCAGGCCTCGCCGTCGAGCAGCCGGGCCCGCGGGTCGCCCCAGCGTTCGGAGACCGCGGCGAAGATGTCGCGGCGCTTGAGCCGCTGGTGGAACTGCTCGAGCACGCAGAACACGTACGCGGCCTTGTCCACCGTCTCGAGCAGATCCTCCGGCAGTCGGGCCTGAAAGGCCGACACCAGGTCGGACAGCCGCTGGTGGAGCCGGTCCGTTGCCTGTGCCCGGACCCGCGCGACCAGGCGGGCCAGAGTGCTCACCGCCGGGAGCAGCACCTTGCGCTCGCGCAGCCAGCCCACCGCCGCGTTGAAGAGCGCCTTCGGTCCGTCCCCGGTGGTCCACGCCCGGTCGTCGATCCAGCGCGTCAGGTCAGGCTCCGCCCCGGCGAAATCGGTGTACCCGTACGCCTGGGCGATCTCGCGCTGGTGTTCGAACCGAGTCGGCCGGCGCCGCAGATACTCCTTGGCTACCGACGGATCCGCCGCACCGACCTGCACCGCGACATAGTCGACCGCCTCGGTCGGCACATCCAGCGGATCCTCCAGAAACAGGCCCAGCGCCCGCACCGTGGCCACCTGCAAACCAAACCCGATCCGGTTCTCATCCCGTCGTCGCTCCGCGATCAGGTCCCGGTCCGCGTCATCGAGGAAGAAAAGGCCTTCCAGCTCCGTCGGCGTCAGCCCAGCCGGGAACCGGCCATACGCCGCCGCCTGCTCATCAGTGAGGAACTCAACCGGCACAGGCCGAAACGGTAGAAGATATCGAACATGATCGAAGACAGGTTAACGGTCAGTCGATCACGACAACCGACGTACCCCGAACGTGTCCACCCGGGAGCCCTGCCGATCAAGATCATCCCTAGCGTTACTTTCCGTTCCGATGCTCCTCAAGGGCCGATAGCGGCAGGCGTATCAGGCAAGCCTTAGAGCAGATCAAGACGGAGGCAGTGGCATGAAAATCTTCAGCTACGAGGACGAGCCTGAGATCACCATGGACCCCGAGACCCGCCGGGCCTTAGTCAGGCAGCTACTCGGCCCCGACGCGCCGCCTGCGTGGTGCGAGCTCGTCGAGGCCCTGGCGATCCTCGCCCCGGCCCACAACAACGACATCAGCCCGCTGCACTGCACGCCGGGTGAGCTGACCGTCTGTGCCCAGCCGGCTGGGGTACCCATTACCGAGATCGAGCGGCTGGAGGAGATCGGCTTCCATGTCGCCCATGACGAGGAGGACTTCACGTCGACCCGGTTCGGCAGCGCCTGAGCTTCCTCACTGATGAGCAGGCGGCCACCTATGGCCGGTTCCCGCAGGCGTTGACGCCTGCGGCTACGACCCGAGGACCCGGCCGACACCAGCCCCGAAGGCGCAGCACGCGCGGACTGGCCGGACGCAGTTGCCTGCCGCCGCGCTCCGAAATCTCTTCGCCTTCCCGGCTCGCCGGGTGATGAGCAGGACAACGCGCCGGCAATCAGGGGCGGAGCCAGCGGTCGAACCACGCGCGGGTCCGACGCATGACGTCGAGCTGGTGGGTGCGTTCCTGGATCGAGTGGCCCTCTCTCGGGTAGGTCACGAACTCGTGCTCGACGCCGAAGTGGCGCAGTGCACGGTGGAGATACATGGCCTGCCCGAGGGGGACGTTGGTGTCCTCGGCGCCGTGCAGGATGAGCGCCGGAGTACGGATGCGGCTGGCGTAGGAGATCGGGCTGACTGCGTCATGGGGGTGCGGGCCGATGCCGGACCAGCCGGTGCTGCCTCCGAGCGCGGCTTCGAACTGGCCGTTCTCCCCGGTGGCGGCGAGCATGCCCCAGTCGCTGACGCCGGCGCCGACCAGCGCGGCGCGGAACCGTTCGGTTTGGCTGATGGCCCAGGCGGACATGAACCCGCCGTGGCTCCAGCCAGCGATGCCCAGCCGGTCGGAATCGGCGATGCCCTGGGTGATGAGCAGGTCAATGCCGGTCAGGATGTCGGTCCACTCCTGCTGGCCGACCCGGCCGGCGACGCTGGCAGCGAACTGGTGGCCGTGCCCCTGACCACCACGGGGGTTGGGCAGGAACACCGCGTAGCCGGCGGCGGCCAGCCACTGTGCGCTGGGGAACCAGAACAACTGGCAACGGTCGGCGTAGCGGTCGTACGGGCCGCCGTGCACGATCGTGACGAGTGGGAACGGGCCCTCGGACGCGTTCTTTCCGGCTGGGAGGACGAGCAATCCGTCCAAGTCGAGGCCGTCGGAGGCACGGTAGGTCAAAGGTTCTTGCGTGCTGAGAGTGATGCCGTCCAGTTCCGGGCGAGTATTCGTGATCTTCCGCAGCGGCCCAGCCGGTGGCCCGAGATGAACGTTGGCAGGCTGATAGCGGCTGCCGGTCAGCACCGCGATGGCCTCGCCGCTGCGCGTGGTGGTGAGGCCGTCGAGGCGCCCGGGGTGCCGCGACAGGATCGTAAGACCCGTGGGGTCGAGCCGGGCCAGGGTCGCGTTCAGGCCGTCGGCGAACACGACCAGTGGGACGGCATCGGTCTGGCGCAGCTCGGTGGGACACATCGAGAGACCGACTGTTCGATTGCGCTGGATGCGGTCGACCAGGGCCAGGTCGAACACGGCGGTGCCGGCTTGGAGGACCGGTGGAGTGAGTGCGATGTAGCCGAGGTGCCAACCGTCCTCGGCGAGCCACCAGGCCAGAGAGCGCGCTTCGGCCTCGGCCGGTCCAAGGTCCTCTGCTGTCCCAGTGACCGGGTCGAACAGGTGCAGCCGGCCGGTGCGGGGACCGTAGTCGTTGTCGGCGCTCGCTCGGGTGAGCACGGCGACGGGCCCGCCGTCGGGCCGTTGCTGCAGTTCTACGACGTGCCGGTCGCCGAACGCGTCCGGCGTGGCGATCCGGCCGGTACGTAGGTCAAGCAGGCGCAACCGGGCACACGGTTCCCGCTCGCCGACGACAACGGCGTCGTCGCGATCCCGGGCACGGCGCGCGTCCTGCTCGGTGGGTTCGTCCTCGGCGAGCAGAGCGACCAAGCCAGGGGCGGCCAGTGGTTGGTGGTCGATGATGCCGGAACGCCAGCTGGTCAACGCGGTCACCCTGCCATCGGCGGGGACAAGCCGGTGCAGCTGCGGGATACCGCGTTCGGCACGGTCCGAGAGGAAGAACAGCGTGTTCGAGTCCGCGGACCAGCGTGGCCGGGACTCCGTTGCGGTGTCGCCCGTCACCCTGCCCGCAGCGTCGGTGCCATCGATGTTGAAGAGCCAGACTTCAGTGTTGAGGTGGTCACCGGTCCGGCTGGTGGGAGCAAGGACGTAGCTGAGCAGATGCCCGCTGGGGGCGAGAGCCGGGGCCTGCGGGGTGCACCCATCAACAACAAGTTCGGCGGTCAGACCTGTCATGCGATCAGTCTGCCGACATCAACACCGCACTACGCGACCGAGTTGGCACGACGCGCCAGGTCAGCAGGAGTGCCGATAAGCAGCGGTAGCCTCAAGATCACCGTTAGCGCTACTTTTCATTCTGATGTTCCTCAAGGGCCGCGGCCTGTTCGGGCAGGTCGATGTCGGTGTCGTCGGCGACGTCGGCGCACGGCACCAGCCGCACGGCGTCACCCTGCGCCCGTAGGTAGTCCCGGGCGCCCCGGTCCCCGATCGCCGCCGCCGCGACGCTGGCCCAGTGGTGACGGCCGAGCAGCACCGGATGCCCGCGACGACCGTCCTGGTAGGTGGCCACCGCGAGGGAGTCGGCGGTGGCGTCGCGGGCGACCCGGCGTACCGCATCGGGGGTCAGGCCAGGCATGTCGACCAACGTGACCACGGTTGCCACGGCCGTGCCGGACGTCAGGGCGGACAGCCCGGCCCGCAGAGACGAGCCCATGCCCGTCTCCCAGTCGTCGTTGAGCACCACGGTGGGTAGCCGCGTCCGGGCGCGGATCCGGTCGGCCTGCGCCCCGAGCACCACCACGACCGGCCGGCAGCCGGCGGCCGTGAGGATCTCCGCGGCGTGCTCCACCAGGAGCCGCCCCCGGTACGACAGGAGAGCCTTCGGCATGCCGAACCGGCGGCCGGCACCCGCCGCGAGGAGCAGTCCCGCCGTAGCCATGCGCGGAGTGTAGCCCCGGCTCTCCTTCGGTTCTGGCTTCTCGGAGCCCGCCTGAACCAGGCCGCGAAGAGCTCCGGGGGTGATCCGGCCGGCCCGGAGGGCTAGCATGCATCTCGTATCTGCTGTCACGTGTTTGTGGTGAGGTGCCGGATGGCTGGGACGCGATAGTGGCACGTTCCGGTGACCGGCCGGGCCGGCGGCTGCGGGTGGCGGTCGACGCCGCCGGGGCGGATCTCGGCCCGGAGCCCGTCGTCGCCGGCGCGCTGGCCGCGGCCGCGACCGTGGACGTGCTGATGGTCGGCCCGCCGGCGCTCGTCCGTCCCCTGCTGCCCGGTGGAGTCCCGCCGCCCGGCGTACGACTGGTGGACGCCCCCGACGTGGTCGCGATGGCCGAGGATCCGGTGGCCGCGACGTACTCCAAGCGGCGCTCCTCACTCCTGGTCGCCGCTGGGGAGGTGGCGGCGGGTCGGGCCGACGCCATGGTGACCGCGGGCAACACCGGCGCGGCGGTGCTCGCCGCTGCCGTCCGGATGGGTCGGGTGCCGGGGGTGAGCAACCCGGCCCTGGCGATGGTGCTGCCGGTGCCCGGCGCCGGCCCGACCGTGCTGCTGGACATCGGCGCGACCGCCGCGGCCGTGCCCGAGTGGCTGGTCGAGTTCGCGGTGCTGGGCGCGGAGTACGCACGGGCTCGGCTGGGGCTGGCCCGACCGAGGATCGGCCTGCTGTCCAACGGCCACGAGGCGGTCAAGGGCGGGCCGGTACGCCGCGACGCGCACCTCCTGCTGGCCACGATGCCCGGTTACACCGGCCAGATCGAGGCGTACGACGTGCTCGGAGGCCGCGTCGACGTGGCGGTGACCGACGGATTCACCGGTGACGTGGCGCTGAAGACGTACGAGCGCACGTTGGACGCGACCGTCGGTTTGGCGCTGGACGCGGTGCGGGCGTTCTCGCCGATCGGCGTCCTGGCCCGGGACCGGCAGCGGCGGGTGACCCGGGCGGTGCGTGACGGGCTCGCGGCCGAGCCGGGCGGGGCGCTGCTCGGGGTAGGCGGTGTGTGCGTGATCTGTCACGGGACGGCCACGGCGGCCGACGTCGAGGCGAGCGTGGGAATCGCCGGGGAGTGTTTCCGCTCGGGTGTGGTGGGGCGGATCGCCGGGGCGTTCGCGGCGTCGTCCCGGCAGCGACTCCGGGGGCGACGCAGCCCCGTCGACGGCTGAACTATCCATTCTTGTATCTGGCTTTGCGAAGACGAGCGTTGATATGGTTCCGGGATTCCTGGCATGAGGGTGGTGCGATGTCACAACAGATGATCCAGGTCAGCGATCTGCGCCGGTCGTTCGGCACGACGGCGGCGGTCGACGGGGTGAGCTTCGAGGTCGCCGCGGGTGAGGTGGTCGGTCTGCTCGGGCCCAACGGCGCGGGGAAGACCACCACCATCCACTGTCTCACCACGCTGCTGAGGCCGGACGCCGGCACCGCCCGCGTCGCCGGCTTCGACGTGGTCGACCAGGGCTCCGAGGTGCGCCGCAGCATCGCGGTCACCGGGCAGTTCGCGGCGCTCGACGAACTGCTGACCGGCCGGGAGAACCTGGTCCTGTTCGGCCGGCTGCTCGGGCTGGGCCGGCGCGCCGCCGCCACCCGGGCCGACGAGCTCGTCGAGCGCTTCGACCTGGGCGAGGTGGCGGGCAAGGCGGTCCGCACGTACTCCGGTGGCCTGCGCCGCCGCCTCGACCTGGCCGCGAGCCTGGTGGTCGACCGGCCCGTGCTGATCCTCGACGAGCCGACCACCGGGCTGGACCCGCGCAGCCGGCGGGCGCTCTGGGAGATCGTCCGGGAGTTGCGCGACGCCGGCACCGCCGTCCTGCTCACCACGCAGTACCTGGAGGAGGCGGACCAGTTGGCCGGGCGGGTCCTGCTCATCGACCACGGCAGGGTCGTCGCCGAGGGCACCCCGGACGAGCTCAAGCGTCAGCTCGGCGGCGCGGTCTGCGAGGTGCGGGTGGAGGACCCACGGGCGCGGGCGGTCGCGGTCGAGCAGCTGCGTGCCGCCTTCCCGGGGCTGACCGAGGACGAGGACGTGCTGCGGCTCGCCGCCGGTTCCGGCACGCTGACCGAGGTCGTCCGGCGGCTCGAATCAGCCGGCGTGGAGGCCGACGACGTCACCGTCCGGCGGCCCACCCTGGACGAGGTGTTCCTCTCGGTGACCGGGTCCCTCGACGCGGACGCGGACCGGTCCAGGATGGCGCCGGGCGTGGCGGGGGCCGGCCGGTGAGCACCACGGCCAATGCCGGGGCCAGCCCGCTGCGGCAGTTCACCGTCCTGGCCGCCCGTAACCTCCAGCAGGCCCGCGCCGGCCGGTCGGTTGGCCTGACCGTCGTCTTTCCGCTCGCGTTCTTCGCCGGCTTCATGGTCGTCTTCCGACGGCTGATGTCCGACTACGGGATCGCCTACGAGCAGTTCCTCCCGCCGGCGATCGTTGTGCAGACCACCGCCCTGGTCGCCATGTCGGCCTGCTACATGATCGCCGGCGATGCTCGCAGCGGCCTGATCGCCCGCTACCGGACGCTGCCGATGAGCGCGGTCGTGGTGCCGGCGGCTCGGCTCGTGGTGGACGCTGCCCGGGCCGCCGTCGCGGTGGCGGTGATCCTCGTCGCCGCGGTGCTGGTCGGGTTCCGGTTCAGCGCGGGCGCGGCCGGCGCGGCGGGTTTCGTGCTGCTGGCGGTCGGCTTCGCGGTGGTACTTGCGGCTGGTTGCGCGGCCCTGGGGCTGGGCGCCCGTGACCCGGAGCAGGTGTACTCGGCGCTGACCCTGCCGTACCTGGTGCTCACCACGGTCTCCACCGCCTTCGTCCCGGTCGACGCGTTCCCGGGCTGGCTGCAACCGGTGGTGGAGGTGTCGCCGTTCTCCGCCCAGGTCGACGCGTTGCGCGCGCTGTCCACCGAGGGCGCCGAGCAGAGGGTGTGGCCGGCCCTCGTCTGGCTGCTGGTCCTGGGGCTGCTGTTCGGAGTGGCCGCGGCACGTTCGTTTCGGAGGAGCCGATGAGTACCGTCACGCAGGCCTCGCTGTTCGCCGGGCGCAACCTTCGCCGGTTCTTCCGGGCGCCGCCCGCGCTGGTCTACTCGTTCGCGTTTCCGGTGCTGCTCCTGCTCACCCAGTACGCGGTCTTCGGCCGGATCGTCGGTGACGGCGACCGGCAGCACTACCTGGAGCGGTTGGCCCCACTGGTGGTGCTGTCCACCGCCGCGTTCGGGTCGCCGTCGAGCGCCGTCGGGTTCCTGCGTGACCTGCGGGGCGGGCTGGTCGACCGGCTGCGCACCATGCCGGTGGCGCCGGGGGCGCTGCTGGCCGGCCGGGTCGCCGGGGACGTGCTGCGCATCGTCCTGATCGGAGCGCTCACCACGGGCGTGGCGATGTTGCTGGGTTTCCGGTTCCGGGAGGGGCCGCTGGCGGTCGTCGGCTTCTTCGCGGTGATCGCGCTGTTCGGCCTGATGTGGGCGGCGATCGCGCTGTGGCGGGGGTCGGGGCCCGGTGACGAGGAGTCGCTGCCGCCGTCACTGACCGGTCCGGCGACCCTGTTGTTCATCTTCTCCTCGGGTTTCGTGCCGGTGTCGGCGTTCCCGTCGGTGGTGCAGCCGGTGGTGCGGGCCAACCCCTTCTCGGTCGCCACCGAGGCGTTGGTGGGCCTGTCCAGCGGCGGGCCGGTCCTCGTTCCGGTGCTGCAGACGATCGCCTGGGTGCTTGGGTTGGGCACGGTCTGCCTGCTGGTGGCCCTGCGCCGGTTCGGCCGGCGCACGGCTCGCTGAAAGCAGTCGGAGCCGGTCAGACCGGGCTGGCCATCCGGTAGAGCATCTGTTGACCGCCGGTGGCGAGCAGCAGCCCGGTGTCCGACCAGACGCGGGCGCGGGCGCCGAGCACCCCGCCGGTGGCGGCGGCGGCTTCCCCCTCCACCAGCAGCCAGCCGGCGCCGTTGTCGCCGCCCTGGAAACCCACGTACAGGTCCATGCTCGGGGCCATGAAGGTGGTCCGCTCGAACGCCTGCACGACCGCCGGGAACTGCACCACGTCGACGGCGAAGACCAGCCGGGCCGCCGCCAGCCAGGGGCCGGCGTCGGCGGGTAGCTCCTCGTGCAACCGCAGCCAGCCCCGGATGGTCGGTACGCCGTCGCGTTGCGGCTCCCAGCCGCCGGCGGGCCAGCCGGCCAGGCGTACCTCGTAGCACCGCTCCCAGATCGGCAGCACGGGCAGGCCGTCGCGGCGCATGAGCTCGACCAGGGTGGGCAACTCGTCGGGCTTGGGCAGGTCCGGTGGCGGCATCCAGCGTCGCTCCGGGCCGAGCAGCCCGGCGGCGATGGTCCAGACGTGTGCGGTGAGCAGGGTCCGGCCGCGTTGCCGCAAGGTGACGTGCAGGGCGGCGGTGCGGCGGGTGCCGTGCACCCGGGTCACCTCGATGTCGACCTCGCCGTAGCGCGGTGGTGCGAGGAACTGGCAGTTCAGGCTCACCGGCAGCATGGCGCCGGCCTCCTCGCCCGCCGCGCGCAGCGCGATCGCGGCCAGGTAGCCGCCGTTGGGCCCCCACACCGACCAGTCCTCGGCCAGGTGGGCGCGGTACCGGCCCGGCGCGGTCTGCCGCACCGCGGCGTCGTCCGCGAGACTGGCCATCGAGGACCCCTTCCGGTGTTGGAACGCGTAAAAACAAGATACTGCAGATCAAAAGCAGATACGAGTACGATGCGGCGCATGGATCTGCATGACAGCGCCGAGGAGGCGGAGTTCCGGGCGGGACTGCGCGAGTGGCTGGCGGGCGCGGTGCCGGCGACCACCGGGCCGGACGGGGCCCCACCACAGGGGCGGTGGGGCGACATCGCCGCGGTGCGGTCGTTCACCTCCGCCCTGCACGCCGCCGGGTACGCCGGCCTGACCTGGCCGGCCGAGTACGGCGGGCGCGGGTTGGCCCCGGCGTACCAGGCGATCTACCTGGAGGAGACGGCCCGCGCCGAGGCCGCCGAGCACATCGGAGTCATCGGCCTCGGCATGGTCGGGCCGACGATCATCGCCTGCGGATCGCCGGAGCAGCGCGCCTGGTACCTGCCGCGGATCCTCACCGGAGAGAGCATCTTCTGCCAGGGCTTCTCCGAGCCGGAGGCGGGCAGCGACCTGTCCGCCGTGCGGACCGCCGCGCGCCACGAGGGCGACGAGCTGGTGGTGACCGGGCGCAAGGTGTGGTCGTCGTACGCGCACCTCGCCGACCACTGCCTGCTGCTGGCGCGCACCGATCCGCAGCAGCGGCGCCACCGGGGGCTGTCCTGCCTGCTCGTGGACCTGCGCTCGCCCGGCGTCACGGTCCGACCGATCCGCCAGATGACCGGTGCGGCGGAGTTTGCCGAGATCGAGTTCGACGAGGTCCGGGTGCCGCTCGACGCGGTGGTGGGTGGGATCGGTGAGGGCTGGCGGGTCGCGATGACCACCCTCGCTCACGAGCGGGGCACGTTCGGGTTCACCCTGACCGCCCGGCTGGAGGTGGCGTTCCGGCGCCTGGTCGCGACCGCGCGGGCCCGGGGCCGGGACACCGACCCCCTGGTACGCGACCAGATCGCCGCCCGCTACGTCGAGCTGGAGGGTCTGCGTTGGACCAACCGGCGCGGGCTGGCCGAGCTGGCGCGTACCGGGGTGCCGGGCCCGGAGACCTCGGTGATCAAACTGCGCTGGTCGCAGGCGCACCAGCGGCTGACCACCCTGGCCGTGCAACTGCTCGGCGCCGGCGCCGAACCGGACGGCTGGGACCGCTACTGGCGGCACCAGATGCTGCGCAGCCGCGCCAACACCATCGAGGGCGGCACCTCCGAGGTGCTGCGCAACCTGGTCGCCGAGCGCGTACTGGGCCTGCCCCGGTCGTACTGACCCGCGCCTCGCGGCGACGCCCACGACGAGGAGAGACCCCATGGACTTCGCACTGACCGGCGAACAGGAGACGCTGCGGGACACCGCGGCCAAGTACCTCGCCGACGACCGGTCCCTGAGCGACGGCCGGGCCTGGACCGAGATGACCGACCTCGGCTGGCTGGACGCGGAGCTGGGCACGGTCGAGCTGGCGCTGCTCGCCGAGCAGCTCGGCTGGGCGCGCAGCCCGTCGCCCTGGTGGGCCACGATCGGGCTGGCCGGTCCGGCGCTTCGGGCGGCGGGTCGCCCTCTCTGCGCTCCCGCGACGCTGGCCTGGGCCGAGGAGAACGGCCCGGGCACTCTCGCCGGCGCCGTGGCCGCTGTCCGTCGGCCGGTGACCGACCCGGCGCTCGGCTGCGCCGTCGCCTCCGACGGGACACTGACCGGACGCAAGGTCCGAGTGCCGAACGTGACCGAAGCCGTGGACCTGGTGGTGACGGCGAGCGGCCCGCGCGGCGTCGAGCTGCGTCTGGTCGACGCGTCCGCGTTGCGGCCGGCGCCGGCCGGTGCCGGCGGGCAGGCGCTCGACCCGACCCGGCCCGTCGCGACGGTGGAGCTGACCGGCGTACCCTCGGCGCCCCTCGTGGCCGCGGACGCCGCAGCCGACGTGCTCGCGGTGACCCGACGGCGGAGCCTGGCGCTGCTCGCCGCCGAGGCCGTCGGCGTGGCGGCGAGAGCTCTGTCGTGGGCCAGCGGGTACGCCGCCACCCGAACCCAGTTCGGTCAGCCGATCGGTGCGAACCAGGCGGTCGCGCATCCGCTGGCCGAGAGCTACGGGCAGGTCGAGACGGCCCGGTCGCTGGCCTACCGGGCCGCGTGGTCGGTCGACGCGGAGCCGGGCCCGATCGCCGACCGGGCGGTGCTCACGGCCAGCGTGGCGGCCCGCGAGGCCGCGATGACCGCCTGCGAGGCGGCCATCCAGACCTACGGCGGCAGCGGCTTCACCTGGGAGCAGCCACTGCACCACTGGTACCGCCGGGCGTGGTGGTTGGCCACCTACGACGGGACGGTCGCGGACGTTCGGGGCGAGCTGGCCGGGCTGCTGCTCGACGGCTGAGCCCGCCGGCCGCGCGCCGGATCAGCCGGCGGGGATCAGGACGAGCCGGGTCGGTAGGAGCCGAAGCTCCACAGGTTGCCCTCGGCGTCGCGGACGGAGTATCCCTGGCCTCCGTAGTCCTCGTCGCGGAGCTTCTGCACGACCTCGGCGCCGGCGGCGACGACCCGCTCGTAGTGCGCTGCCACGTCGTCGATGACCACATAGGTCGCGGCGGGCCCGGTGTCCAGGACCATCCGGCCGTCGCTGCCGTCCGTCTGCGAACCGAGCATGATCATGCCGCTGCCCCAGGTGAGCTGTGCGTGACTGATGGAGTCGTCCGGACCGGGGACGACCAGTTCCTCGCGGAAGCCGACGACGTCGACCAGCCACCGGATGGCGGCCGGAGCGTCGCGGTAGCGCAGGGTGGGGATGACTTCCGGGCCTCTACTCATACACGAGAGTCTAATGAAGAATCGCGGATAGCACATGTGATGCGTCCTGGCATGTCGTGTATTCGGCTAGGCTGACCCCATGCTTCGCTACGACTACGTGATCGTCGGCGCGGGTGCGGCGGGCGCGGTGCTGGCGGCCCGCCTGAGCGAGGACGCGGCCCGTTCCGTGCTGCTGTTGGAGGCCGGCCCCGACCTCGTCGGAGCGGCCGTGCCCGAGGCGTTGCGGACCGGCTCGGTGGAGGCCGAGGACGGCTTCGACTGGGACCTGCGGGCGACCGTCGTCGCCGGCCGGGAAGCGCCGCTGCGGCGCGGCCGGGTGGTTGGCGGTTCGACGCAGATCAACGACCGGGGCGCGATGCGTGCCCCGGCCGCCGATTTCGTCGGGTGGGGCGCCCGCGGCCTGCCGGAGTGGGACTGGCCGGCGGTCCTGCCGGCCTTTCGCCGACTGGAGAGCGACCAGCAGTTCGGCGAGCGCGACCACCACGGCGCCGACGGTCCCGTCCCGATCACCCGCTGGTCGCGCGGTGAGCTGACACCCGCGATGGACGGCTTCCTGCAGGCCGCGCTCAACCTCGGGCACGACTACCAGGACGACATGAACGCCCCCGACGCCGTCGGCATCGGGATGTATCCGCAGAACCGGCGCGACCGGCTGCGGATGTCGACCGCGCTCACCCACCTGGACCCGGCCCGGTCCCGGCCCAATCTGGTCGTCCGGGGCGACGCCGAGGTCGAGCGCGTGCTGCTGGCCGACGGGCGGGCGGTGGGCGTGCAGGTCGCGGGGGAGACCATCGGCGCCGGGGAGGTGATCCTCTGCGCCGGCTCGCCGTACAGCCCGGCCCTTCTGCTGCGCTCCGGGATCGGCCCCGCCGACGAGTTGCGCGCCGCCGGGATCACACCGCTGGTCGACGTGCCGGGCGTGGGCACCGACGTCATCGACCAGCCCGGCGCGATCATCCTGGTGGTGCCCGAGCCGGAGACGGTGGGCGGCGACTGGCCGCGTACGCAGCTCATCGCACGGCTCGCCGGCATCCCGGGGCACGAGGCCGACCAGGCGTTCTATTTGAGCCTGTTCACCGGCATGAGCACCTCCCGGGGCGCCGGCGCGGGTCTGGACCGGATCATCGGCGCCGACCTGGTCAACACCGTGATGATCGGCGACATGGCGATGGCGTCGCGGGGGCGGATCGCCGTGCGCGACGCCAGCGGAACGACCCCACCCGTCGTGAACCTCAACTTCTACTCCGCAGACGGTGACCTCGCCCGGATGCGCGACGCGTACCGGCACGCGTGGGAGATCGCCAACCAGGCCGCCTTCACCAAGACGGTCGCCCGGTTCGCGCTCGTCGACGACGCGGTCGTGGGCGACGACGAGCAACTGGACCACCTGCTGCGCGCCACCACGTACAGCCGGTTGAACCTGGTCGGTGGCGCCCGGATGGGCGCGGCGGACGACCCGGGCGCGGTCGTCGACGGCCGCTGCCGGGTGCGCGGCGTGGCCAACCTGCGGGTGGTGGACGCGTCCATCGTGCCGGTGCCGCTGCGCGCGCCCGCCGCGTTGACCAGCATCATGATCGGTGAGCGGGGCGCCGAGCTGATCGCGGACAAGCGCTAACGGCGCAGCAATGTCGACAGTGCCGCGCCCGGGTTGGCCACGACGGCCCGGGCGACGGTGACGTAGCCGTCGAGCAGCCGGACGGCGTCCGCCGGCGCCAGCCGTGGCGTGTGGAACAGCACCACCCGCAGCCCGTTCCCGCGCGGCGCGAGCGCCAGCTCGGTGCCGAAGCGGCTGCCGATCGCCTCCGGGACGAGCAACTCGAACTCGGTGTCGCCGACGCGGACGCGGTGCGCCAGCTCGGCCATCATCTGGAACACCACGTCGTCGACCCGGCCGCCCAGGTTGGCGCTGCCGGTGGACACGGCCTGGTAGGGCTGCTCCTGGTTGGCGAAGGCCGCGGCGGTCGTCGCGTGGGTCGCCTGTACCAGGGCCTGGAAGGTGGCGAACGGCGGCAGCCGGGTGCGCAGCACCACCATGTTGGCGCAGAAGCCGACGGTGCCCTGGCTCTCCGGCCGGCTCCGGTTGGCGAACAGCGAGGCGACGGCGAGATCGCCCTGCCCGGTCACGCGGTGCAGGACCGCGTAGTAGACGGCCAGGGCCACGGTGAACAGCGTCGTGCGGTGGCGCCGGGCCAGGGCGCGCATCCCGTCGGCGACGCCGGCGCCGAGATCCCGGGCCAGCACGCCCGGGGTGGCCCCCGGTGGCGGCTCGCGGTACGGCAGGCGCGGCAGCCGCAGCCCGGTCAGCTGGTCGCGCCAGAACTCGCGTTGCCGTTCCAGCTCCGCGCCGGCCAGCCGATCCTCCTGCCAGGCCACGAACTGCGGGTACTGCCAGCGCACCGGGGGCAGCTCGGCGGGTGACCCGGTGCAGAGGGTGCGCAGCTCCTCGAAGAGCAGCCCGCACGACCAGGCGTCGGTGACCAGGTGGTGCATGGTGAAGCAGAGGATCACCTCGTGGTCGGTGACCCGCCAGGCGGTGGCCCGGGTCGGCCAGTGTGCGACGTCCACCCGGGTGGCCAGCTCCGCGGCGACGGCCGCGTCGGCCGCGGCGTGCGGATCGGGCTCGCCCCGCAGGTCGACCACGGTGAGCTCGACGGGCCGCGGTTCGTGCACCAGCTGGGACAGCCGTGGCCCCCGCCCCGTGAAGGTGGTCCGCAGCGCCTCGTGCCGCGCGGTCAGCGTGGTCAGCGCCTGCCGCACCGCAGCGACATCGACGTCGCCGGAGAGGCGGCACAGCAGTGGACAGTTCAACGCCCCGTGGTCCGCCCGGTAGTGCTCGATGATGCCGAGCAGCCGCTGTCCCACGGAGGCCGGTACGGGTCGGGGCGCCACGGCACGACCGTACCGCCCGTCGTTGTATCTGTCATCAAGGGTCTGGCATCTTGTGTTGTCTCTCGGTACCTTGGGCGCATGTCTGGTCTGTCGGTGACCACCCCCGTGCGTGCGCAGCTGACGTGGCGGTACGAGTCCGAGATGCCCCGCGTGCTCTCCCTCTACGAACGGGCCAAGAGCGCGCAGTGGAACGCCAGCACGGATGTCGACTGGTCGATCGAGGTGCCGTTCGGTGCGCCGCTACCCGACGACTCCGCGTTCGCCATGGCGTCCTTCGAGTCGTCCCCGCTGGCGCGGCGGGGACGCCCGATGTGGGACACCTTCCGGTGGGAGCTGCAGTCGTGGATGGTGAGTCAGTTCCTGCACGGTGAGCAGGGGGCGCTGGTCGTCGCCGCGCGCCTGGTCGAGGTCGTGCCCGACCTGGACAGCAAGTACTACGCCGCGAGCCAGGCCGCCGACGAGGCCCGACACGTCGAGGCCTTCTCCCGCTACCTGCGCGAGAAGGTGCCGCACCCGTACCCGATCAACCCGGCGCTGTCCGAACTCATCAAGGACCTGCTCTCCGACTCCCGGTGGGACATCACGGCGCTGGGCATGCAGATCGTGGTCGAGGCCCTGGCGATGGCCGCGTTCCGGCTGGCCAACAGCACCTTTCACGACCGTCTCATCTGCGACATCACCCGGTTGGTCGCCCGCGACGAGGCCCGGCACGTGTCGTTCGGAGTGCTGTCGCTGGAGGGCATCTACCGGGAGATGACCAGCGCCGAGTTGGCCGACCGCGAGGAGATGGTGCTCGACTCGGCGAGCCTGATGCGACGCCGGTTCCTGCTCGAGGACGTCTGGGATCGCATCGAGGTCGACCGGAGCGAGGGCGTCGACTTCGCGTCGCACAACGAGCTGATGATCAAGTACCGGCAGGCCATCTTCGCCCGGGTGGTGACCGCCCTGGCCAACATCGGCCTGCTGACCCCCCGGGTCCGCGAGGGCCTGGAGCGACTGGACCTCATCGGGTTCGCCGACCGCTCGATCCGCGTCCCCCGTGCCTGACCTGTCGGGAGTAGACATGCCAGTGCTGACCACGCTGACCCTGGACGGCATGTGCGCCGACGTCGCGGCGCTGCTCGAGGAGCCCGTGGCGCCCGACGACGACCTGCTGGAGCGCGGCCTCGACTCGATCGGGCTGATGCGACTCGCCGCCGGCTGGGCCGGCGCGGGGCTCACCTTCGCCCAGCTCATCGAGCACCGCACCGTTCGGCAGTGGCACGCGCTGGCCCACCCGGCGGACGGGGACACGCCGCCCGCCGGCGAGTCGGCCGAGGACGACGACGAGGTGGAGGTCGACCCGGACGAGCCGTTCGCCCTGGCCACCATGCAGCACGCGTACTGGGTCGGACGTGCCGGGGACCAGGCCCTCGGCGGTGTGGGTGCGCACTTCTACAACGAGTTCGACGGCCGGCAGGTGGACCCGGACCGGCTGCACCACGCGATCCGCGCGCTGGTCCGCCGCCACGACATGCTCCGGGCGCGCTTCCTCGACGACGGGCGGCAGCAGATCACCCCGGACGGCGCCTGGCCCGGCCTGACCCTGCACGACCTGCGCGACCTGCCCGACGGCGAGCGGGACCGGCGGCTCGCCGACCTGCGCGCCACCCTGTCCCACCGCACCCTGCGGGTGGACCGCGGCGAGGTGTTCGACGTCCAGCTCTCCCTGCTGCCCGACGGGGCGAGCCGGGTGCACGTGGAGATCGAGATGCTGGTCGCCGACGCGCACAGCTTCCGGGTGCTCCTCGCCGACCTCGCCCGGCTCTACCGCCGGCCTGACGAGCCGCTGCCGGCGATCAGCTACAGCTACCACCGCTATCTGGCCACCCACGAGCGGCGCCGGGCCGACGCCCGCGATGCCGCGGCCCGCTACTGGCGGCAGCGGGTGCCCGACCTGCCCGGCGGGCCCGACCTGCCGGTGGCCGTGGCCCCGGAACGCATCTCCGGCCACCGGGTGCTGCGGCACCACCATTGGCTCTCCGGCGCCGACCGGGACCGGCTCGCCGCCCGCGCGCGAGAGCACGGCGTCACCCTGTCGATGGTGTTCCTGACGGCCTTCGCCGAGGTCCTGGCCGCCTGGAGCAGCCGGCAGCGCTTCCTGCTCAACCTGCCGCTGTACGACCGGACGCCCTACCACCCGGACGTGCCGTTGCTGAGCGGGGACTTCACCAACCTGCTGCTGCTCGAGGTCGACGCCACCGACGAGGTGCCGTTCGTCGAGCGCGCCCGCCGGCTTCAGGAGCAGTTCGCCCGGGACGTGGCGCACAGCGCGTACTCCGGGGTGGACGTGCTGCGCGACCTGGCCCGCGCCCGGTCCGACCGGGGGGTGCTCGCCCCGGTGGTCTTCACCAGCGCGCTCAGCCTCGGCGACCTGTTCGGCGCCGACGTCCGCGCATGCTTCGGCGACCCGGTGTGGACCTCCTCGCAGACCCCGCAGGTGTGGCTGGACAACCAGGTCACCGAGCGCGAGGGGGGCCTCTACCTCAACTGGGACCTGGTGGCGGAGCTGTTCCCGCCCGGTGTGTCCGAGGCGATGTTCGCCGCGTACGTCGAGTTGCTGACCCGGCTGACCGCCGACGACTGGACGGCGCCGGCACCCGACCTGCTGCCCGCTGGGCAGCGGGCGGTCCGGCGGCGCGCCAACGACACGGCGGCGACACTGCCGGTCGGCCTGCTGCACGAGGGCTTCTTCGCGTGGGCGGGGCGGGAGCCGGGGCGGGTGGCGGTGCGGGGTGATGAGGTGGCGGTGTCCTACGGGGAGCTGGCCGGGCGGGCGTTGACGTTGGCTGGGGCGTTGACGCGGGCCGGGGTTGGTCCGGGGGACGCGGTGGGGGTGTGCCTGCCCAAGGGTGTCGACCAGGTCGTCGCGGTGTTGGGTGTGCTCGCCGCCGGCGGCGTGTACGTGCCGGCCGGCGTGGACCAGCCGGCCGCACGGCGCAGCCGGATCTGGCAGCGGGCCGGCGCGACGGTCGTGGTGGGCGACGGTGGGCTCGCCCCGGCCGGCGACGGCGGGCCGGCCCTGGACGGGTGCGTGCCGGTCGACGCGGACGCGTTGGCGTACGTCATCTTCACCTCCGGCTCCACCGGCGAGCCCAAGGGCGTCGAGGTGCCGCACGCCGCCGCCGGCACCACCATCGAGGCCATCCGCCGGTGTTTCCACATCGGCGCGGACGACCGGGTGCTGGCGGTGTCGGCGCTGGACTTCGACCTGTCGGTGTTCGACATTTTCGGGCTCCTCGGCGCCGGCGGCGCCGTCGTGCTGATCGGCGAGGAACAGCGGCGCGACGCGAGCGCCTGGCGTCGGCTCGTCGCCGCCCACCGGGTCACCGTCTGGCAGTCGGTCCCCGCGCTGCTGGACATGCTGCTGACCGCCGCCGAGGCCGACGGCGGGCTGGAGCATCTGCGGCTGGCCCTGCTCGGCGGCGACTGGGTCGGCCTGGACCTGCGCGACCGGCTGGTGGCGCTGCGCCCGGACGCCCGGCTCGTCGCCCTCGGCGGCACCACCGAGACCGCCATCCACTCCACCGTCTTCGAGGTGGGCGCGGTACCCGCGCACTGGCGGTCCATTCCGTACGGCTTTCCGCTGCCCAACCAGCGCTGCCGCGTGGTGGACGGGCGGGGGCGGGACTGTCCGGACTGGGTGGTGGGGGAGTTGTGGATCGGTGGTGCCGGGGTGGCGGCGGGTTACCGGGGGGATCCGGAGCGCACGGCGCAGCGGTTCGTGGCGCAGGACGGGGTGCGGTGGTATCGCACGGGGGATCTGGGCCGGTACTGGCCGGACGGGACGGTGGAGTTCCTCGGCCGGGCGGACTTCCAGGTGAAGATCCGCGGACACCGCATCGAGTTGGGCGAGGTCGAAGCGGCCCTGCTGGAGTGCCCCGGGGTCCGCGACGCGGTCGTGGTCGCCGTGGGCACGAGCACCCGCCGGCTCGCCGCCGCCGTCGTGCCCGAGTCCGACCTGGATCCCGAGGCGGTCCGGGCGTTCGTCGTCGACCGGCTGCCGGCGTACATGGTGCCGGAGCACGTCGCGGTGCTCGACCGGCTGCCGTTGAGCGGCAACGGCAAGATCGACCGGCCGGCGCTCACCCGCCGGCTCGCCGACCGCACCGACCGGCCCACCACCGTCGAGGCGCCCGTCGGGCCGGTCGAGACGACGCTGGCCACCCTCTGGGCCGACCTGCTCGACGTGCCGACCGTCGGCCGCACCGACAGCTTCTTCGCCCTCGGCGGGGACAGCCTGCTCGCCACCCGGCTGCTGGGCCGGATGCGCGCGGCCGGGCTCGCCGGCGGCCAACTGCGCCGCCTCTTCGCCGAGCCGACGCTCGCCGGGTTCGCCGCCGGAGTCCGGCTCGACACGGGAGCCGGGCTGACCGGGACCTTCGTCGCCGACCCGGCGCACCGCCACGACCCGTTCCCCGCGACCGACGTGCAGCGGGCGTACTGGATGGGCCGGACCGGCGACTTCGCCCTCGGCGAGGTCGGGTCCCACTGGTACTGGGAGTTCGACGGCGCGGACGTGGACCTCGAACGGCTCACCGCGGCCTGGAACCGGCTGGTCCGGCGACACGAGATGCTGCGGGCCGTCTTCGACCCCGACGGGCGCCAGCGCATCCAGCCCGAGGCGCCCGAGGTGACCATCCCGGTCGGCGACGGCGAGGCCGCGCTCGCCGACCTGCGCGAGCGGCTGTCACACCGCGTCGCCGACCCGACGCGCTGGCCGCTGGTGGCCATCGAGGCTGTGCGGTACGGCGAGCGCCGGGTCCGGCTGGCGTTCAGCTTCGACTACATCGTGCTCGACGCGCTCAGCATCGTCACCGTCTTCGCCGAGCTGTCCGCCCTCTACGTCGACCTCGACGCGCCACTGCGCCCGATCGGTGTGTCCTTCCGTGACTATGTGCTCACCGCCCAGCCCGACGAGGCCACCATCCAGGCCGACCAGCGCTACTGGTCGGCGCAGTCGGCCGAGCTGCCGCCCGCGCCGCAACTACCGCTCGCCGTCGACCCCGAACGGGTACGCGCGCCCCGCTTCGTCCGCCACGAGGCTCGGCTCACCCCGGCGGCGTGGACCGCCCTGGTGGACGCCGCCCGCGCCCACGGGGTGAGCCCGGCCGCCGTGCTCGCCACCGCGTACGCCGAGGTGCTCTCGGCCTGGAGCGGGCGAGGCGACCTCACCCTCAACCTGACCCTCTTCGACCGCCGGGAGGTCCACCCCGACATCGACCACGTGCTCGGCGACTTCACCTCGCTGCTGCTCGTCCCGCACCGGCCCGGCGTCGACGACGACTTCCTGACCCTGGTCCGCCGCCTTCAGGAGCGGATGTGGGACGGCATGGAGCACAACGGGGTCTCCGCCATCTGGGTGCTGCGGGAGATCGCCCGGCGTACCGGCGCGCCCGCCGCCACCATGCCGGTGGTCTTCACCAGCGCGTTGGGCATCAGCGACGAACTGGTCAACATGTCCCTGCCGTTCGGTGAGCAGATCTGGGGAGCGTCGCAGACCCCGCAGGTGTGGCTGGACAACCAGGTCATGGAACGCGACGGCGGCCTGAGCGTCAACTGGGACGTGGTCGCCGAGCTGTTCCCGGCCGGCATGGTGGAGGCGATGTTCGCCGCGTACGTCGAGCTGCTGACCACCCTGGCCGCCGGCGACTGGGCACGAACCGCGCCGGTCGGGCTTCCCGAGGCGCAGCGGGCGGTCCGCCACCGGGTGAACGCGACCACCGCGCCGACCCCACTGGGCCTGCTGCACGACGGGTTCTTCGCGCGGGCGGGGCGGGAGCCGGGGCGGGTGGCGCTGCTGGGCGATGAGGTGGTGGTGTCCTACGGGGAGCTGGCCGGACGGGCGTTGACGCTGGCCGGGGCCTTGGGCCGGGCCGGTGTCGGTCCGGGGGACGCGGTCGGGGTGTGCCTGCCCAAGGGTGTCGACCAGGTCGTCGCGGTGTTGGGTGTGCTCGCGGCAGGGGGCGTGTACGTGCCGGTCGGCGTCGACCAGCCGGTGGTCCGCCGGGAGCGGATCTTCACCCGGGCCGACGTGAAGACGGTCGTCGGCGCGGACGGACTCGCCTCGGCCGGCGACGGTGGGCCGGCCCTCGACGGGTGCGTGCCGGTCGACGCGGACGCGTTGGCGTACGTCATCTTCACCTCCGGCTCCACCGGCGAGCCCAAGGGCGTCGAGATGTCCCACGCAGCGGCCCTGAACACCCTCGCCGCGGTCAGCGACCGCCTGCGCCTCGACGCGGACGACCGGGTGCTGGCGGTGTCGGCGCTCGACTTCGACCTGTCGGTGTTCGACATCTTCGGGCTCCTCGGCGTCGGCGGCGCGGTGGTGCTCGTCGAGGAGGAGCAGCGGCGCGACGCCCGCACCTGGCTGCGCCTCGTCCGCCAGCACGGCGTCACCATCTGGAACACCGTGCCCGCCCTGCTCGACATGCTGCTCACCGCGGCCGGCGACGAACCGCTCGGCGCGCTGCGGCACGCCCTGGTCTCCGGCGACTGGGTCGGCCTGGACCTGCGCGACCGGCTCGTCGCCCGCCGCCCGGACGCCCGGCTGACCGCCCTCGGCGGCGCCACCGAGGCGGCCATCTGGTCCAACGCGTTCGACGTGGACGTGGTCCCCGCGCACTGGCGGTCCATCCCGTACGGCTTCCCGCTGCCCAACCAGCGCTACCGGGTCGTGGACGGGCGGGGGCGGGACTGTCCGGACTGGGTGGTGGGGGAGTTGTGGATAGGTGGCGCCGGGGTGGCGGCGGGTTACCGGGGCGACCCCGAGCGCACGGCGCAGCGGTTCGTGGCGCAGGACGGGGTGCGGTGGTACCGCACGGGGGACCTCGGCCGGTACTGGCCGGACGGGACGCTGGAGTTCCTCGGCCGGGCCGACTTCCAGGTCAAGATCCGCGGACACCGCATCGAACTGGGCGAGGTCGAAGCGGCCCTGCTGGAGTGCCCCGGGGTCCGCGACGCGGTCGTGGTAGCCGTCGGCACGAGCACCCGCAGGCTCGCCGCCGCCGTCGTCGCCGACCCGGACGTCACCCTCGACCCGGACGTCACCAGCACGTTCGTCACCGACCGGCTGCCCGCGTACATGGTGCCCGAGCACGTCGCGGTGCTCGACCGGCTGCCATTGAGCGGCAACGGCAAGATCGACCGGGGCGCGGTGGCCACCCTGCTGGCCAGCGGGGACAGCGGGCCGGCCGACGAGCCGCCCCGGCCCGGCCTGGAGAGCGACCTCGGCGCGCTCTGGGCCGACCTGCTGAACTGCCCCGTCCCCGGCCGCACCCGGAACTTCTTCAGCCTCGGCGGGGACAGCCTGCTCGCCACCCGGCTGCTGGCCGTGCTGCGCGAGCGGTACGGCGTCGACCTGCCGATGCGGGGCCTGCTCGACCGGCCGACCATCGCGGACCTGGCCACCGCCGTGCAGCACGCCGCCGGCACGTACGAGGAAGGGGCGATATGAACGGGCAGGACCTGGTTGCCGAGCTGGCGCAGTTCGGGGTCCAACTCTGGGAGGAGGACGGCCAACTCCGCTTCCGGGCCCCCACCGGCGCCCTCACCGAACAGCGACGCGCCGCGCTGCGCCAGCACAAGGAACAGGTGCTGGCCGTGCTGCGCGACGCCGCCGCGCCCACCGCCGCGCCGCACCCCGAGCAGCGCCACGAGCCGTTCCCGCTCACCGACGTACAGAGCGCGTACCTGCTCGGACGGGGCGACGGCTTCGCCTACGGCGGCGTCGGCTGCCACGGGTACGGCGAGCTGACCTTCACCGAGCTGGACGTCGACCGGCTGGAACGCGCCTGGCACGAGGTCGTCGCCCGACACGACATGCTGCGGGCCGTCGTCAACCGCGACGGCTCCCAGCAGGTACGACCCGACGTGCCGGCGTACCGGATCGAGGCGCGCGACGCCGACGCGGCCGGCTTCGACGACGCGGTGGCCGCCACCCGGGCGGAGCTGGACCACCGCCGGTACGACCCGCAGCAGTGGCCGCTGTTCACGCTCCGGGTCACCCGCGGCCCGGGGCGCTGCGTCCTGCACTTCTCGATCGACTTTCTGATCTGCGACTTCGTCAGCATCAACATCCTGCTCGACGAGCTGGGCCGCCGGTACGCCGGTGACCCGCCCACCGACGAGCTGACGCTGACGTTCCGCGACCACCTGCTGGCCACCGAGCCGCTGCGCGGCGGCCCCCGCCACCAGGCCGACCGGGACTGGTGGCTGGCCCGGCTCGACGACCTGCCCCCCGCCCCGGAACTGCCCCTGCGTGGCGACGGCACGGCCGCGCCGCCCCGTTTCCGCCGCCTCGACCTGCGGCTGGACCCGTCCGAGTGGGCCGGGTTGCGCCAGCGCGCCGGGCAGCACGGCATCAGCCCCTCCGGGGCGGTGCTCGCCGCGTACGTCGAGGTGATCGCCGCGTGGAGCGCGCACCCGCGCTTCACCGTCGACGTCACCCTGCTCAACCGGACGCCGACGCACCCGCAGGTGGATCGGATCGTCGGCGACTTCACCTCGGTCAGCCTGCTCGCCGTGGAGCAGAGCCCGGACGCGCCGGTCCAGGAGCGGGCCAAGCGGATCCAGGCGCAGCTCTGGTCCGACCTGGACCACCGCCGGTTCTCCGGCGTCGACGTGGTCCGCGAGCTGGCCCGCCGCCGGGGCGCCGACGCCGCGCTGATGCCCATCGTCTTCACCAGCGCCATCGGCCTGGGCGGCGACACCGGCGTGGAGGGCTTCGGCGAGCTGGGGTACGGCATCAGCCAGACCCCGCAGGTGTGGATCGACTGCCAGAACATCGAGCGTTCCGGCGGGCTGGCCACCAACTGGGACGTCCGCGACGGCGTCTTTCCCGACGGCGTGGTCGACGAGATGTTCGCCGCGTACGCCGCGCTGCTGCGCCGGCTGGCGTGCACCGACGAGGCGTGGGAGGAACTGGCCCCGGTCGCGCTGCCCGAGGCGAGCGCCCGTCGCCGCGCCGAGGTCAACGCCACCGCCGCGCCGCTGCCCGACGGGCTGCTGCACGAGGGCGTCCTCGCCCAGGCGCTGCGGACCCCGGACCGGGTGGCCGTGGTGGCCCCGGACGGCACGCTCACCTACCGGCAGCTCACCGGCCGTGCCGCCGCCGTGGCCGCCCGGCTGGCAGAGAAGGGCTGCCGGCCCGGTGACCTGGTCGCGGTGGTCGCCGACAAGGGCTGGCGGCAGGTGGTCGCGGTGTTCGGCGCGCTGCTGGCGGGCGCCGCGTACGTGCCGATCGACACCAACCAGCCGCCCGCCCGTCGTGACCTGATCCTCGCTGGCGCGGGGATCCGGCACGTCCTCACCGAGGCCGCCCGGGTGGACGGCGACTGGTCGGCGGGGGTGCTGCCGATCGCGGTGGACGACTGCGACGGCCCGGCGCCGACGGAGCTGCCGGCGCGGCCGGTCGGCCCGGACGACCGGGCGTACGTCATCCACACGTCCGGGTCGACGGGCACGCCGAAGGGCGTGGTGATCACCCACCGGGCGGCCCTGAACACCGTGGTCGACATCAACAGCCGGTTCGACGTGACCCCGGACGACCGGGTGCTCGGCCTGGCCAACCTCGGCTTCGACCTGTCCGTCTACGACCTGTTCGGCCCGCCCGCGGTCGGCGCCGCCCTGGTGCTGCCGGCGCCCGAGCGGCGGAGTGACCCCACCCACTGGGCCGAACTGGTCGCCGAGAACGAGGTGACCGTCTGGAACTCGGTGCCGGCGCAGCTGCAGATGCTCGCCGACTACCTCGCGGCCGCGCCGATGGTCCGGATCCCCTCGCTGCGGCTGGCCCTGCTCAGCGGCGACTGGATTCCGGTGACCCTGCCGGACCAAATCCGCGACCTGGTCCCCGGCCTGGCCGTGGTCAGCCTGGGCGGCGCGACCGAGGCCGCCATCTGGTCGATCATCCACCCGATCGGCCGGGTGGACCCCGCCTGGCGCAGCATCCCGTACGGGGTGCCGCTGACCAACCAGACCTGGCACGTGCGTGACGCCGCGCTGCGACCCCGACCGGACTGGGTCACCGGGGAGTTGTACATCGGCGGGGCGGGGCTGGCGCTGGGCTACCTCGGCGACGAGGCGCGCACGGCCGAGCGGTTCGTCACCGACCCGGCCAGCGGCGAGCGGCTGTACCGCACCGGTGACCTCGGGCGCTACCTGCCCGACGGCACCATCGAGTTCCTCGGTCGGGAGGACTTCCAGGTCAAGATCCGCGGCCATCGGATCGAGTTGGCCGAGGTCGAGTCGGCGCTGCTGACGCACCCCGCGGTGGGTGGGGCGATCGCCGTGGTGGACGGTGACCGTCCACTGGAGAAGCGGCTGGCCGCCGTCGTCCAGCCCGCAGCCGTCGAACCCGGCCCCGGGCAGCCGGTCGACCCGGCCGTACCCACCGCGGCCGGGGCCGCCCTGGTGGCCGGCACCGACCTGGGCGCCTACGACACGTACCTGCGCGAGCTGGACCGCCTCGGCCTCGCCGCCATGCTGGACACCCTGCGCGCCGCCGGCCTCGCCCTCGACGACCGCCCGCACAGCCTGGACGAGGTGTACGCCGCCACCCGCGTCGCGCCCCGGCACCGGCGGCTGCTGCGCCGCTGGCTGCGGGCGCTCACCGACTCCGGGGTGCTGCGCCACGACGACGGCTACCGGCTGGTGGCAGCGCCGCCGCCCGCCGCGCGCGCCTGGGACGCGGCGGCCGAGCGGGCCGCGTCGGTCGGGGAGTCTCCCGAGCTGGTCCGGTACTTCCAGGCCAGCGCCGCCGCGCTGCCGGCGCTGCTGCGCGGCGACGAGGACCCCCTCGCGCTGCTGTTTCCCGGCGGCGAACTGTCGGTGTCGGACAACCTCTACGCCGACGCCCTGTTCAACCGGTGGGCCAACACGGTCGCGGCCGCGACCGTCCGCGCCCTCGCCGAGAGGCTGACCGGGCCGGTGCGCATCGTCGAGGTCGGCGCCGGGTCCGGCGGCACCACCGCGGCCGTGCTCGACGCGCTGGACGGCCTCGACGTCGACTACCTCTACACCGACCTGTCCGCGTTCTTCCTCGGTGCCGGCCGGCAACGCTTCGCCGACCGGCCGGGCATCCGCTTCGCGCAACTGGACCTCGACGCCGACCTGGCCGGGCAGGGGATGCCGCCGAACAGCGCCGACATCGTGATCGCCGGCGATGTCCTGCACGCCACCCGGGACGTACCGGCCACCCTGGCGCGGCTGCGCGGCCTGCTCGCCCCCGGCGGACACCTGGTGCTGCTGGAGATGACCCGGGAGCACTACCAGATCATGACGTCGCTGGAGCTGCTGGTCCGGCTCGACGACGACCTCGGGGACTTCGCTGACCTGCGCCACGGCACCGACCGGACGTTCCTCACCGGCGACGAGTGGCGCAGCCTGCTCGCCGCCGCCGGCGCGTCCCCCGTGCTCGACCTGCCGGCGGCCGGCGACCCGATGGCCGGGCTCGGCATGCGGATCATCGCCGCCCGGGTCAAGGCCGACCGGCGGCGGGTGGTACCCGACGAACTGCGGACACACCTGGCCGAGCGGCTGCCCGACTACATGAGTCCGGGCGTGCTGCAGGTGGTCGACGAGCTGCCCCGCACGGCGAACGGCAAACTGGACCGCACGGCCGTACGACGGTTGGTGGCGGCCACGACGGCCGGTCCCGAGGTGGCCGCCGCGGCGCCGCTCACCGAGTTGGAGGAGCGGATCGCGGCCGTCTGGGCCGACGTGCTGCGGGTGGAGCGGGTCGGGCGGGACGCCGACTTCTTCGCCCTCGGCGGCGACTCGCTGCTCGCCGCGAAGCTCGCCGGCCAGCTCGCCGAGCGGGTGCCGGCCGCCGCCGACGTCTTCTTCGACGAGCTGCTGCGCCGGATCCTGGAGCACCCGACCGTGGCCGACCTCGCCGACCACCTGGCCGCCGCCGGCAGTGTCCGGCCGGACGAGCAACCGGCGGGCAGCGACACCGGCGAGGTGGTGACGCTGGCCGGCGGGGGCCCGCCCCGGTACGTCCTGGTCCACGATGGCAGCGGCGGCCTCGACGGGTACGCCGGGCTGGCCGAGCGGCTGGCCAGCTCGGGAGCCGTGTGCGGGATCGCGGACACCGGCCTGCACCGCTACGCCGGCCTGGACCCGGCGCCGCTGGTGCAACGCCTCGCCGCCGACTACACGGCGGCGCTGGCCGAGCACCTGTCGACCGGGTCGCTGACGCTGGTCGGCCGGGGCGAGGCCGGGGTGCTGGCGTTGGAGCTGGCCCGGCAGCTCACCGAATCGGGGGCGGACGTCGCCGGGCTGGTGGTCGCCGACCCGGTCACCGGCGACGGCTACGGCAGTTCCCCGTACGCGGGAGACGTCACGCTGCTCTGCCCGTCCGAGCCGGACCCGACGAGCGTCGACTGGTGGCGCGACGTGTGCCTGGGCGAGCTGACCGTGCGCCGGGTGCCGGACGATCCGGCAGCGTGGGCCGGTCCGATCGCCGGGGACGGCTGACGTGCCCGGGACGGTGGCCCTGGTGGGCGCCACCGGCGGCGTGGGCCGGCACGCGCTGGCGCACCTGCTGGCCTGGGGCGCCGACACCGTACGGGCCGGCGCCCGCGACCCCGCCCAGCTCGTCGCCGACGACCCGCGAGTGCACGTGCGGGCGGTGGACGTCACCGACGCCGCCAGCCTGGACGCGTTCTGCGCCGGCTGCCACACCGTCGTCAACTGCGCCGGGCCGGCCGCCTCGATCGGTGACACGGTGGCCCGCGCGGCGGCGCGCAGCGGCGCCGGCTACGTCGACGCGGCCGGTGACGACCCGCTGCACGCGGCGGTGTCCGCCGTGCCGGCAGCCGCGGACCGGGTCGCGGTGCTCTCCGCCGGGTTGATGCCCGGCCTGTCCGGGCTGCTTCCCGCTTACCTCGCCGCGCAGCTGCCGGCGGCACGGCGGATGACCGGGTACGTCGGTGGCCGCGACGGTTTCACCCTCGGCGCCGCCCTGGACTTCATCGCCGCCGGGAACGCCGACTACGGCGAGCCGCTGGCCGCGTGGCGTAACGGTGGGCGGCACAGCCGAGTCCTCGCCGCCCGCGCCGACGTGGCGGTGCCGTTCTTCGACGAGCCGGTGCTGCTGCAGCCGTACCTCAGCACCGAGACCGAGCGGGTCGCCCGCCGGCTCGGCCTCACCGACGTCGACTGGTGGTCGGCGTTCGCCGGCAGCCGGTTGCCGGCCGCGCTCGCCGCCGGCGCCCGGC
>NZ_JBSFYP010000044.1:0-55994 GCF_053599835.1 Micromonospora sp. NPDC005163 | reverse complement strand
GTCCATCTCGTTGTTGCGAGATTGCGATCCGCTAGTGATGGCACCGACCTCCGGTCTGGTTGGTCCATCGGCATTGACGCCCTTCATGCACCCAACATATGTCGGACAGCCAGAACGCGTGGGCTCGAAGCAGCCAACCGAGCAGCCAAGCCTGCAAGTCGTGGCGGGCACTGGCGGACGTCAGAAGAAGCTCGACAAGGACCGGGGCCACGCCGACAAGCAGGCCGCGGCGGACTCGTAATGCGTGGGTCGAGATGACAGCAACGAGCCGAACCCCAATGGCCACAGTCAGGAGCCGACCGTCAAGGCAGAGGTGGCGCGGGCACGGTCACCGCTCAGGCCGTGCCCTCTTTTATCCTTCGCGGATGCGCTGACGGAAGAGGTTTGCGCTGGCGGTGGCGAAGGCCTCGGCGGCCAGCTTCGCTCGTTCGTAGAGGGCGTCGAGCTCGCCGGCGTCGATATTTTTTCGCCTCCAATACGCGCCGAGAGCCTTGCCAGACGAGTTCAGCTCGTCTAGAGCCCGAAGTACATGCTGATCACCGCACAGGATGCGCAGGCGTGCTGCGGCTAGCCGGAACTGGCCGAGGTCCCAGCCGTCCACGCGTCCGGGAAGTCCTAGCTCTCGTTCCTCCCACAACCGGTTCCGAAAATCCTCGGACAGTGCCAGGACCTGAGAGCACTGCTCGAGGAGGAGTTCGGCCAGCCGAGCGTTGCTCTCACCTCGCTTAGTTATGTGTTGCCCAAAGATCGCAATCCCAGCACCTGCAACGGCCGCGACTAGCGTCACCCACGCATCCACGTCGTCAGTCTCGCTGTGCGCGTCAACATCTACCGGAGGCCGCGAGCTAGCTGGCGCCGGCACGGTGGCCCGTTGCCGCCCGTTGTGGTCGAGAAGCGCCTGCGCCGCGCGAGTCGGTAGCGGTGGGCTCTCCGTGCGTCGTGCTCTGCCGCAGCCAACCGACGCCACCCGGCGCTAGCTTCGGAGCCCAGCTGCCGCGGTTGCTCGATGCTCACGAAGCAGCAAGGAGGCAGCGAACGGCCCGCCTGCCATCGACGCCTAACGACAGCAGGCGGGGTGGTGGCCAAGCCGAGGGGCACGGGACGACAGCCAATGGCAGGAGAAGGTGCGCCGCAACGGCGTTCGGGACGAAGTGTGCAACGGCGTGCGCGGTTAGCGGCCTCGACCGGGCTGTCTAGCCGGACCCCCGGCATGGTGCTGTTGATCGACCCCGATGCACGCCACCACCGCGAACGGGTCAGCAGTCAGGAACAGTTGGAAGTAGTACGGAGGATCGGTCTGCCTGACGCCTGCGATCTGCAACAGCTCGTCCTCTAGGGCGCCGAGGGTCATGACGGCCTCAGCGAAACCCACGGTGGGGATGCCAGCTTCCCGGGTGTGTCGCTCGCGCCTCTTGTAGATCCCTGCGAAGTGACGCGCAGGCAGAAGCCCGTCCCACAATGTGAAGGATGCCCCACGCTCTAGTGCCTGCCGGCAGGCCGCGAAGGATGCTGTCTGGCCGCCGAGCAGGGAGATCAGCTGTCCGCGTTCCACTCCGCGACCGTACAGCTCAGCAGTCATCCCCACGGCGCACGAGTCAGCAGGGAGTCAGCGAACGGTGCGATTCCGGCCGACACCAAAGATCACAGCCGGCGAGACGCCGAGAGCAGGACCACAGGGAACGACACCAGCCGACACTGAACGACAATGCCAACCAGGCTCCCCCCGACGGGGGTCATGAACGACGGGTCGGAGACGCCCGAGCCGACTAGATGCCGTTGCGGCGGGTCACCACAGCTCATCGAGGGCCGCGATCTGCTTGCGGAGGGTTCGGGCGTCCTGCGGCGGCAGGACGGCAACGGCGACGTCCAGGATCCAGCGCAACTCGGGCGGGTTCGGACAGCACTCCATCACTCCGCAGCCGGCATTCGGGTCCCACAAGCGATGCCAGGGGTGGCGCATGAACCATGACCAGGTCCGCAGTGCATCAGACACGGCCTGGTTCCAGAGGCGGGTGCGTTCGAGGTAGGCGATGGCTTTCAAGCCGCGGGCCGAGAGCCCGGGGATGACGGAGGTTGACTCGTCAAGCGGTCGCCGGTAGATGGAGTCGGCACGCAGTTGTGCGGGGCGCCTACGCGGCATTGCCCTTTCGTGGAGTCGACATGCCGATCATCGTTGCACACCCGCGTTCGGCTCACCTTCCGGGACAACTACGCGTGAGCCCTCAAGATCAGGCCGTCTCCAGGCCGTCTGAGGTGAACCAGCAGTGCCCACCGATGACCCTCGATGACGCGTCCCGGCCCAGGTCACAGGACGTCTCGTCCGGTTTGATCGACTACGCCTCGGCCCGCGATCAATACCGCTGGAAGTAGAGGCGGCGGGGCCGGCCTGGTCCCCGCCGAGTGCCATATCGATGGCCCGCCGGGTGCGATCTTCGCTGGCCGGCAGTTGACGAGATGGCCGGACGGGAGCGACCGGCCTGAGCGGCGAGCCGTTTCGTGGTTTGCCTTGACGACGGCAACGGTAAGTCGTAGCTTTCGTTCGTGGCCACTTACGGAATGCACCCGGGCTGGGAGGCGCTGGGTGATCCCAGCAGGCTCGCCATCGTTCAGCGCCTAGCCGAGCGACCACGCGCCGTGGGGGAGTTGGCAGATGAGCTGCCGATCAGTCGGCCAGCCGTGTCGCAGCACCTCAAGGTGCTCAAGAGCGCGGGCCTGGTCGTTGACCAGGCGGTGGGCACCCGCCGCGTCTACCGGCTCAGTCCGGTTGGGTTGGTCGCTCTACGGGACCAGCTCGACACATTCTGGCGACGGGCGCTGGACGGGTATCAGGACGTCGTTGAAGAGACCGAGGAGAGTTCATGACGCAAGCAGCTACGGCGGTGGTCCGCCGACAGATCGTCGTCAACGCGCCGATCGAGCAGGCCTTCACCGTATTCACCGAGCGGTTCGGCGACTTCAAGCCGCGCGAACACAATCTGCTCCAGGTCCCGATCGCCGAGACCGTGTTCGAGCCCCGGGTTGGCGGGCACATCTACGACCGGGGTGCCGACGGAAGCGAATGCCGGTGGGCGCGCATTCTCGCGTACGAGCCGCCGACCCGGGTCGTCTTCAGCTGGGACATCGGACCGACCTGGCAGGTCGAAACCGATCCGGACCTCACCAGCGAGGTCGAAGTCATATTCGTCGTCGAGACGCCAGCTCAGACCCGGATCGAGCTGGAACACCGGCACCTTGACCGGCACGGCCCTGGCTGGGAGTCGGTCCGAGATGGGGTCGACAGCGACACCGGGTGGCCCCTTTACCTCGGCCGGTATCTCTCCCTCTTTGGTGGCGACAGCTAACGGCCCGACCAAGCCGCCGTAGGAGTACAGCAGGGAAGTGCAGCAGCCGACGGAAGCGGGCCGAGCCGGTAGGGACGTGGCTCGGCCCGCCGACCGCGCACCGGACCTCAAGCGGCCCGCCTTGCCGGCAGTTCACACCGAGAAAATCGAATCCACCAAGATCATGCCGTTTCCGGGCCGTCGGGGGACCGCTGTCTACCAGGCGATCGATGATTGACCGCGGGGCCGATGGTCCGGCGGAGAATGCTCCAGCGGACCACCGGACCGCCCGTCAGATGGGATAGGTGCGGGCGACCGCCAGCATCTCGGAGCTGTGCGAGCCGACGATGCCGACGGCCGGTGGCCGGGGGCGGAAGCCGGGCAGCGCGTCCAGCCCGTCACTGGCGTCCATCGCCCGCACCGCAACCTGCCCGGCGATCGGTCGCAGGGTCAGCGTGACCTCGATCCCTTCCGCCGGTGGGGCGTGGAAGACCAGCCCGAAGCCCCATCGGCCGTCCCGGGGCTCCACCGGCACCGACCGGCCGGCCACCTCGGCCCGCAGCACGGTGGCGGTCGACGTGTCGACGTGCAGGGTGGCGAGCCGGACCTCCCGCTGCGGGGTGAGCCGCAGCCGGAGCGTGCGTTCCCCACCCGAGCCGGAGTCGGCGAGCACCTCCAGCTTCGGCGCCGGCAGGTTCGCCGGCTGCGCCGGGCCGGTCCGTAGCTCACCGTCGCCGAGGCCGGGGAAGTCGTCGCCGACGTCGGTCACCCCGTCCACGTAGCCATCCGTCCACGGCTGCGGGTCGGTCTCATGGCTCAGCCAGCGGGCCTGGCCGGTGCCGGCGTCCATTGCGTACATCAGGTGGGTGGGCGCGGGGTGGGCGGCGTCGAACCGGTCGACGGCCAGCCCGACCCCGGCGAGCACCACGGCCGCCAGGGCGGCGGCTCCGGCCGGCAGGATCGCGAGCCGCCGGGCCCGCAGCGCGACCAGCCCGCGCTGGCCGCCGGCCTGCGGGTGCAGCAGGTCGACCACCGGAAGCGCGGTCAGGCCGAGCAGCACCGCGACCAGCGCGGCCACCCCACCCATCGCCATTCCCAGCGCGGGAAAGAGCAGCACCACGGTGGGCAGCAGGATGACCACGCCGACCGCCGCGGCGGCGGTCACCGCCACCACCGGCCACGGCCCGGTCTGCCGGGTGCGCAGCGCGAGCAGGCCGCCGAGGGCGCCGGCGAGCGCCGGCAGGGTGGTGAGGTACGCCCCGCCGGGCACCGCCACGGCGAGCAGCACCCCGAGCAGGGCCAGCCAGGCCAGCCCGCCGACGGCGAGCGCGGCCGGTCCGATCCGGCGGCGGGTCAGCGCGTACCAGGTGAACAGGATGGCGGCGGCGAGGGCCAGCACGGCCAGCCGGTACCAGGTCGGCCGGTAGGGGTCGAGCAGTTCGGCGTACCCCGGTCGGATCGCGGTGATCGCCATCCAGAGCAGTTGCGCGGCCACCGGCGCGGCCACGATCGGCACCAGGGCCAGCCCGAAGCCGGCGGCGAGCCGACCGGTGGTGGCCCGGCCCCGTCGCCGGGTCAGCCAGCCCAGCGCGGCCACCGCGAGCACCGCGAGCAGTGCCAGCGGCAGGGTGAGCCAGCCGGGGTAGCGGACCAGCCCGCCGGGGACCGGGAAGTAGGTGGCGTCGTGCCCGGAGCGCAGGTCGGTCAGGTCGGTGCGACCGAACTCCCGGGCCAGGCCCAGCGCGTTGTCCCCGTGCTGCTGGAGACTGCCGCGGTCCATGGCCGCCGGGGTGTCCAGCGGTGTGTGGTAGATCGCGCCGCCGTCGATGTACGCCGAATTCAGCCCGACGAACTTCCGGTCCAGGAAGGCGGTGAAGTCGGTGTCGTTGGGCAGCGCGCGGTAGATCTCCACGGCGAAGGAGGTGCCGACCGGGTGCGGGGCGGCCCGGCCGAAGACGTCCACCAGCTTCGCGTTGTTCCGGGACGTCTCGAACATGATCACCGGCCCGGTGGAGCCACGCGCCTCCAGGTTGAGCACCACCCCACCGTCGGCCGCCAGCGGGTGGCTGGCGGCGAACGCGGACGCGCCGCAGAGGCAGGCCTCCTCGGCGTCGGTCAGCACGAAGACGATGTCGTTGCGCGGCCGGGGGCCGGCAGCCAGCGCCCGGGCCACCTCCAGGATCGCCGAGGTGCCGGCGGCGTCGTCGTTGCCGCCCGGGCCCGTCTGCACCGAGTCGTAGTGGGCGACGAGGAAGACCCGGCCGGTCGGGTCGGTGCCGGGCATTCGGGCCACCACGTTGCGGACCCGGGCCAGGGTGGCCCCGCCCGCGGCCCCGCTGAGCTGGCCGGCTTCCGGTGCGACCGTGTCCTGCACCCCGGTCTCCAGGCCCAGACCGCGTAGCTGCTGCTCGATGTGCGCGCGAACCTGGTCGTTGGCCGGGCTGCCGGCGACGTGCGACCGGGCTGCGATGACCTGGACGTCCTCGTACGCCCGGGTGGCGCTGAACTCGTCGGAGGGCGCGTCGGCCGGCGTCGGGGCCGGGGTGCGCAGGTCGAGCAGGCTGCCGGCGCCGACGGCGACCAGCGCGACGAGGGCGGCCGCGACGGCCGTGAGCCGCCGGCGGGGCCGGGCCAGCGCGCGGTCGGCGGCCGGTACGCCCGGACCCGGGCGAACCGGCATGCCCGTCGTGGCGGGGGTGGGGGGTGCGCCCACGGGAACTCCTCGGGGTGGTGGTGCCTGGGGTGGCACCATCCTGCCCTCCGGCAGCCCCGGGTGGGACGGCCGGTCGGGTAGTCGTCGGGTGGGACGGCCGGACGCTCGAGTGTCCACCGTGCCCGGTTTGTCCTTCGGCGGGGCAGTGAGGCGGCCCATCCCCGGCCGCGCCGAAGCCGTCGTGTTGTGTGCGACCGTTGTCTAATACAGGATCAGCAGGGCACTCGGAAGGAGCCCGACATCACCAGCGATCTCCCGCGTCTCGCGGCGGTGACCCGGCCGCACCGGGGAGGCGGCATGGCCGGTTCCCCCGTTGTGCCGTACCCGCACGGCGGCTTGGCGCGGCACGCCAACCTACCGCCCGGTGAGCGGTTGCGGGTGCTGCTGGTGGAGGACGACGAGGGCGACGCCTTCCTGGTCGGCGAGCTGCTGGCCGAAACGAACTCGATGATCGACCTGCTGGTCGCCAGCAGCCTCAGTGAGGCGCGGCAGCGGATGATCGGCGTCGACTGTGTCCTGCTCGACCTGGGCCTGCCGGACGCGCAGGGCCTGGACGGCCTGCGTCAGGTGCTGGAGATGTCCAGTGGCGCCGCGGTCTGTGTGCTGACCGGCCGCTCAGACGAGCACCTGGGCATCGTGGCGGTCGCCGAGGGTGCGCAGGACTACCTGGTCAAGGGCCAGGTGGACGGGGTGCTGCTGACCCGGGCGCTGCGCTACGCGGTGGAGCGCAAGCGCGCCGACGTGAACGCCCGCCGGCTGCGCGAGGTCGAGCTGCGTCAGGCCGAGTCGGCTCGGCTCGAACGCGGCCTGCTGCCCCAGCCACTGATGTCCACCGACGAGGTGGCTGTGCACACCTTCTACCGGCCGGGCCGGCACGCCGCGCTGATCGGCGGGGACTTCTTCGACGTGGTGCAGACCCGTCCGGACCGCCTCGACCTGATCGTCGGGGATGTCTGCGGGCACGGCGTGGACGAGGCCGCGCTCGGCGTGGAGCTGCGGGTGGCCTGGCGGGCCCTGGTGCTGGCCAAGGTGCCGGACGACGAGGTGCTGCCGGCGCTGGAGCAGGTGCTGATGAGCGAGCGCCGCCTCCAGGAGATCTTCGCGACGGTGGCCACCACCCGACTCGACCTGGACGCCAACCGGGCGACCGTCCGGCTCGCCGGGCACCCGCCGCCGCTGCTGCTCGCGAACGGGCGGGTCGCCCCGGTGCCCGCGCCCGGGGGCCTGCTGCTGGGCGTACGACCGCGCCGCCCGATCGCCTATGACCTGGAGTTCGACACCGATGACTGGTCCCTGCTGATGTACACCGACGGCCTGATCGAGGGGCGGGTGGGCGAGGGCAACGAGCGGCTCGACGTGCCGGGCCTGAGCGGGCTGCTCGACGAGCCGGCCAACCGTGACGTGTCCCTGCCCGAACTGCCGGCGTGGCTGGTCGGCCGGGCCGAGCAGATCAACGGTGGCCCCCTCGCTGACGACGTGGCCATGCTGCTGGTCAGCCGTGGCGGTGGCCGGTGACGCCGGTGGTCGGCGGCTGGAGTCTGCGCCGCCGGGTCATCACCCTGCTCACCGTCGTGGGCGTGCTGTTGATCGGCCTGGCCGGGGCGGAGGCGGCGATGGCCGCGCGCAACCGCACCCAGATCGACGCCATCCTGAACGAGACCGGCCCGCTGCGGGTGCAGGCGCAGGAGTTGCTCAACGCGGTGCTCGACCAGGAGACGGCGGTTCGCGGGTACGCCGTCAGCGGTGATCCGAACGACCTGGGCCCGTACCACGCGGGGCTCGACCAGGAGCAGAAGGTCGTCGCCGCGATGCAGGCCCTGCTCGACAACTACCCGCAGATCGGCCAGGAACTGCGGATCGTCGAGGAGCGGGCCGAGCAGTGGCGGCAGTCGGTGGCGTTGCCGGTGATCAGCACCACCGAGCAGAGCGGCACCAGCGCCGGTCAGGCGTTGGTCACCGAACGGGCCCGGCAGCAGTTCGACGAGGTCCGGTCGGCGATCGACGACCTCCAGCGGGAGATACTGGCGGCCCGGGAACAGTCCGCGTCTGACGTACGCAGCAGCAGCAACCTGCTGGTCGCGCTCTTGATCATTGCCGCGTTGGTGGTGGTAGTCGCCGGCGCGGTGCTGCTGCTCTCGCTGGACCGGATGGTGATCCGGCCGCTGATCGGGCTCGCCGACCAGGTCCGCGAGGTCGCCGAGGGCGACTACCAGCACGGCATCGCCACCACCGGCCCGCCGGAGTTCGTCCAACTCGGCGCGGGTGTGGACGCGATGCGCCAGAAGATCGCCTCCGACCTGGCCGAGGTGCGGGAGGCCCGCGAGCGCATCGAGTGGGTCAACAGTCAGCTGCAGAAGCAGGCCGAGGAGCTGACCCGGTCCAATCGCGACCTGGAGCAGTTCGCGTACGTGGCCTCGCACGACCTTCAGGAGCCGCTGCGCAAGGTCGCCAGCTTCTGCCAGCTGCTCCAGCGCCGCTACGCCGGTCAGCTCGACGAGCGGGCCGACCAGTACATCGCCTTCGCGGTGGACGGCGCGCAGCGGATGCAGCGGCTGATCAACGACCTGCTCGCGTTCTCCCGGATCGGGCGGCTCACCAACGGCTTCGTCGAGGTCGACCTGAACAAGGTGATGGGCGACGTGGCCGGTCAGACCGAGGCCGCCCGGCAGTACGCCGACGCCGAGCTGACCTGGACCGAGCTGCCGGTGATCCGGGGCGAGGAGCCGCTGCTCACCAACCTGCTGGCCAACCTGGTCAGCAACTCGATCAAGTTCCGCCGCCCGGACGTGCCGCCGAAGGTGCACATTTCGACCCGGCTGGTCGGCTCCGAGTGGGAGATCAGCTGCCAGGACAACGGCATCGGGATCGAGCCGGAGTTCGCCGACAAGATCTTCGTGATCTTCCAGCGGCTGCACTCGAAGGACGCGTACCCGGGCACCGGCATCGGCTTGGCCATCGTCAAGAAGATCGTCGAATATCACGGCGGCCGGGTCTGGGTGGACACGGACGTACCGGAGGGCACGGCGATCCGGTTCACCCTGCCGGCGCTGCCCGAGGACGTCGAGCCGGCGGCAGCCGCCGCGGAGTCGCCGGAACCGCCGCAGGCGCCCGCGGCGGGTGTCGCGACCGGCGACGCCGTGCCCTCGAACGAGGCGCCGGCAACCTCCGCGGACCAGTCCGCCGGGGCGGACCGGCCGGACCGGGCCGACGGATCCCCGGAAGGCGGTAGAACGGGTGACATGAGGGAGACGGTGGGATGACCGCGCCGGCGGACGGCAAGAGCCCGATCGAGGTCCTGCTCGTGGAGGACGATCCGGGTGACGTGTTGATGACCCAGGAGGCGTTCGAGGAGCACAAGCTCCGCAACCGGCTGACCGTCGTGTCCGACGGCGCCGAGGCGCTCGCCTACCTGCGGCAGGAGGGCCAGTACGCCGAGGCCGTGACGCCCGACCTGATCCTGCTCGACCTCAACCTGCCCCGCCGCGACGGCCGGGAGGTGCTGGAAGAGATCAAGAAGGACGAGGAGCTGCGTCGGATCCCGGTCGTGGTGCTCACCACCTCGCAGGCCGACGAGGACATCCTGCGCAGCTACCAGCTGCACGCCAACGCCTACGTGACCAAGCCGGTGGACTTCGAGCGCTTCATCTCGGTGGTCCGGCAGATCGACGAGTTCTTCGTCAGCGTGGTCAAGCTGCCGCCGCGTGGCTGACGGCCTGCTCGACGACGTCGGTGACCTGCTCCGGGAGGCCGCCGACCAGATCGTGCTGCCGCTGTTCCGCAAGCTGGACGAGGCCGACGTGTCGGAGAAGGCGCCCGGCGAGATCGTCACCGTCGCGGACCGCCGCGCCGAGGAGCTGATCTCCGCGGGGCTGCGCCGGCTGCGGCCCGGCTCGATGGTGGTCGGCGAGGAGGGCGTCGCCGACGATCCGGGGTTGCTGCGGCACCTGCGCGACGGCGGGGACGTCTGGTTGGTCGACCCGATCGACGGCACCGCCAACTTCGCCGCCGGTCGCCGGCCGTTCGCCCTGATGGTGGCGTTGCTGACCGACGGGCGGCCGGCCGCCGGCTGGATCCTGGACCCGCTGGCCGGGATCCTGGCCAGCGGTCGGGCCGACGACGGCACCCTGCTCAACGGCCGGCCGGTGGGCGACACCGGTGCCGGGCCGCGCATGGGCGAGCTGCGTGGCGCCGCGATGACCCGGTTCCTGCCACCGGAGACCCGGGACCGGGTCCGTGCCGGTGGCCGGCGGCTCGGCGAGCTGCTGCCCGGCCAGCACTGCGCCGGCCGGGAGTACCTGGACATCCTCACCGGTGAGCAGCAGTTCGTCCTCTTCTGGCGCACCCTGCCGTGGGACCACGGCCCTGGCACCCTGCTGGTCCGTGCGGCCGGCGGCGTCGCCCGCCGGTTCGACGGGGTCGACTATCACCCGGCCGACGAGGGTCACGGCCTGCTCGTCGCGGCCAACGAGCAGGTCTGGGCCGAGGTGCACGACGCCCTGCTCGGCACCTGATCCGCGCACTCCGCGACGGTGGTGGCACGTTGCGTCGACACCGGAGCCGCCCAGCCGTCACGGGACTGGTCACCGGCGTGGCTTCCGGTATCGTGACCGGCGGTCTCCGCCAGCAGGCCGCCGACCGGCGCCGGCGGGGACGCCGCCGCGCAGTGGTTCACCGGGGGCCGGCGGTCGACGGAAGGACGCTTTCGTGCCCAGGATCAGGCTCAGCCAGCGACGCGGTCGCCGCGTGCTGCTCACTCTCGTCGCCGCCGCCGCGCTGGTGCTCGCCGGTGGCGCGGTGCCCGCGTACGCGGAGCCCGGCGAGGGCGGCAGCAAGAAGCTGCGGGACGCGCTGGAGCTGACCGCCAAGGGTCACATCGAGGCGAAGGCCAAGCTGGACAACTCCAAGCGTCGGCAGACGGCGCTCACCGGCGAGCTGAAGAGCGTCGAGGGCCGGCTGGTCGAGCTCACCGCCCAGGTCGGCGAGGTGGCCGCGCAGTCGTACCGCGCGGGCCGGCTCACCCCGGTGACGATGCTGCTCAACTCCGCCGACCCGCAGGCGTTCCTGCAACGCGCGGCCGACCTCGATCTGATGGCCCAGCGGGACGGCAAGCGGCTCCGCACGCTGACCGACGCCCGGCAGCAGGCGCAGCAGGCGAAGGTCGCCATCGACACGGAGGTCCGCGAGCAGCGGAAGCAGCTCGCCGTGATGGCGAAGAAGAAGAAGGAAGCCGAGGCGGCGCTCGCCGAGGTCAGCTCGGGCAGCAGCAACGGCTTCAGCGGCGGCAGCTCCGCCTCGGCCAAGCCGGCGCCGCGCAACTCGGACGGATCCTGGCCGTCAGAGTCCTGCTCGGTGGATGACCCGACCACGTCCGGGTGCATCACCCCGCGCACTCTCAACGCGCTCAAGCAGACCCAGGCGGCCGGCTACAAGCGGCACGTCTCCTGCCACCGCAGCGGCGGCGGCGGCGAGCACCCGAAGGGGCGGGCCTGCGACTTCGCGGCCGCCACGAATGGCTTCGAGGACCGCAACGCGACCGGCGGCGACAAGGCGTACGGGGACAGCCTGGCCGCCTGGCACGTGCGCAACGCCGATCGTCTGGGTGTGCTCTACGTGATCTGGTACAGGCAGATCTGGCATCCCGGCACCGGGTGGCGCTCGTACAGCGGCAGCGGCAGTCCGGCCGCCAGCCACACGAACCATGTTCATCTCTCGATGTACTGACCCGCGGCACCAGCTTGGCTGCGTACCATCGCGACGATGAGCTCCCCACCGTCCGATGTAGCGGCCCCGCCGGCTTCCTCGGCCCCGTCCGTGCCGGTCACCGGCCGGGCGCTGCCCAACGGCCTGGCCGCCTTCCTGGTCTTCTTCTCCAGCGGCGCCGTGCTGGTGCTGGAGACGGTCGCGCTGCGCCTGGTCGGCCCGTACGTCGGGGTGACCCTCCAGGTGACCAGTTCGGTGATCGGCATCGCGCTGGCCGCGATCGCGTACGGGGCGTGGTCCGGCGGCTGGCTGGCCGACCGGCGCGACCCGCGGGGCCTGCTGGCGCCGGCGCTGGTGCTGGCCGGCATCGCCACCGCGGTCACCCTGCCCGTGGTCCGGTACGCCGGTGAGGTGCTGCGCGGCGGTGCCGCCAGCGCCATCCTGCTGCTGGTGGCGCTGGCCGTGTTCGTGCCGGCGGCGCTGCTCGCCGCGGTCACCCCGCTGGTCGTGAAGCTCCAGCTCGCCGACCTGCGTCGGACCGGCCAGGTGGTCGGCCGGCTCTCCGGGATCGGCACCCTGGGCGGCATCACCGCCACCCTGCTCACCGGCTTCGTGCTGGTCGCCGCGCTGCCCAGCACGGTGATCCTGCTGGCGCTGGCGGTGGCGCTCGGGCTGGCCGGCATCGGCCTCGGCTGGTACCTGCGCCGGCAGTCGCGCACCGAGCTGCCCGGTCCGGCCAGGACCCGGGCCGCGCTGGCGGTGCTCGGCCTGGTCGGGGCGGGGCTGACCACCGTCGCGCCGAACCCGTGCGACATCGAGACGGCGTACCACTGCGCCCGGGTGACGTCGGACCCGGACCGGCCCAGCGGGCGGACGCTGCTGCTCAACTCGGCCCAGCACTCGTACGTGGACCTGGCCGACCCGAAGCACCTGGAGTACGCGTACACCAAGTGGATCGGCGCCGTCGCGGACGTGGCCGCGCCCGCCGGGCAGCGGCTGGACGCGCTGCACCTGGGCGGTGGCGGGTTCACCGTGCCGCGCTACCTGACCGCCACCCGGCCGGGCACCGACAACGTGGTGTTCGAGATCGACGGCGGGCTGGTCGAGCTGGGCGAGCGGGAGCTGGGCGTACGCCCGGGGCCGGGGCTGCGGGCGGTGGTGGGCGACGCCCGGATGCTGGTCGTCGGCGAGCCGACGGACAGTCGCGACCTGGTGGTCGGTGACGCGTTCGGCCACCTGGTGGTGCCCTGGCACCTGGCCACCCGGGAGATGGTCGCCGAGGTCCGGCGGGTGACCCGCCCCGGCGGGGTGTACGTGCAGAACGTCATCGACTACCCGCCACTGCGGTTCATCCGCGCCGAGCTGGCCACGGTGTCCGCCGAGTTCGCGCACGTCGCGTTGATCGCCCCGCCGGAGGCGCTCGCCGAGGAGCAGGGCGCGAACTTCCTCATCGTCGCCTCCGACGCGCCGCTGCCGCTGGCCGCCGTCCGTGCCCGGTTGGACGAGGTCGACCGGCGGGTCAGCCTGCTCTCCGGCGCGGACCTGACGGACTTCATCGGGGACGCGCTGGTGCTGACCGACGACTACGCCCCGGTGGATCAGCTGCTGGCCACCGCCTGATCGGGTGACATTCCTGACCGATTCCGATACCCGAGGTGTAGCCGGGCCGCACCTGGGCAACAACGGCCACCATGGGCGGTGGGGACCGGAACAGTGCGCAACTCCTCGATGAGCGGTACCGGCTGATCGAGCAGCTCGGCGCGGGCGGCATGTCGGTGGTCTGGCGGGGCTACGACGAGGTGCTCGGCCGGCAGGTCGCGGTGAAGGTGCTCGCCTCCCGGCTGGCCACCGACCGGGCCTTCCGGCACCGCATCCGCATCGAGGCGCAGGCCGCCGCGCGGCTCTGCCACCCGAACATCACCAACGTGTACGACTACGGCGAGTCCGAGCAGGCCGGCCTGACCGTGCCGTACGTGGTGATGGAGCTGGTCGACGGCGGTTCGCTGGCCGGCAGGCTGGGCCGGGAGGGGCGGCTGCCGTGGCGGGAGGCGGTGACCATCGGCGCGGAGGTCAGCTCGGCGCTGGCCACCGCGCACGCCCGGGGTGTGGTACACCGGGACGTCACGCCGGGCAACGTGATGCTCACGTCGACCGGGGTCAAGGTGGTCGACTTCGGTATCTCCGCGCTGGTGGGGGAGAGCGAGAAGGGGCCGGACGGGACGCTGCTCGGCACGCCCGCGTACCTCGCCCCCGAGCGACTGGACAACGGTCAGGTCTCCCCGGCCACCGACGTCTACGCCGTCGGGCTGCTGCTCTACCGGATGCTCACCGGCCGGCTGCCCTGGCAGGCCAGCACGACCACGCAGATGCTGCGCGCGCACATGTACAACGACCCCGACCCGATGCCGCAGGTGTCGGAGCTGCCCGACGAGGTGACCGACCTGGTGCGGCGCTGTCTGGCCAAGCAGCCCGGGGAACGACCCGCCACCGCCGAACTGGCCCGGACCCTCGCCGACGCGGCCGGAATGCTGGCGGCGGTGCCGGTCTCGCCGGCCGCCTGGCCAGTGGACCCGGCCGCGCTGGCCAGCGCCGGCACCACGATCCTGCCCTGGTCGGCGGAGACCGACGCGTTGCCGCTGTCGCGCACCCGCAACCGAAGCAGGCGGGCGACCAGGCGTCGGCGGGTTGAGGCCGGGGTGGCCGCCGCCAGCCTGCTCGCGGTCACCGGGGCCCTGTGGGGGCTCACCTCGCGCAGCCCGGCCAACGGCGGGGACCAGCCGCCGACCGAGGCCCGGATGGGTCTGCCGCCGGCGGCGCCCTGCGAGGTGGCGTACGCGCTGCGCGCAGACTCCGGCAAGGACTTCGCCGCCGAGCTGACCCTGACCAACACCGGGGGCAGCGCGCTGCGCGACTGGACGCTGAGCTTCACCTTTCCCGGTCAGCAGACGGTGACGAAGGCGCAGCCGGCCCCGGTGCGCCAGCAGGGCCGCACGGTGCTGATCCGGCCGGCGGCCCAGCGCGGCACGCTCGCGCCCGGCGCGGCCGAGAAACTCACCCTGGCGGGGAAGTACAGCGGGGCGAACCCGCTGCCGGTGGAGTTCCGGCTCGGCGACGCGACCTGCGGGGTACGGGTCTCCGGGGTGGCCGGCAGCACACCGTCCGCCGCCATGCCGAGCAACGCCGCCACGACGAAGGCCCCGCCCAAGGCGGCGACGGTCCGCGGCGGCTCCGGCTCGGGTGGGCCGGGCGGTGCCCCGACGAAGGCGAAGCCGGAGAAGCCCGGCAAGGGCAAGGGGCCGGGTGGTGGTTCGGGAAAAGGGGGAAAGTGACCAAGGGTGAGGGGAGGGGGCACGGCGGCGGGAAGAAGTGAGGCGGTTCAGCGGAGCCCCGCGAACCGTTGCACCTGGTCGATCCCACCCTCCACCACGAGCAGCCCGCCCTGGGGAAGTTCCGTGCTGTCCGACGCGTACTTGAAGCGCTCGCCGGGCAGCTTGGCGCCGATGACCCGGACCCCGTAGCGATCGTCCGGGCGCAGGTCGAGCACGGTGCGCCCGACCAGGGACTCCGGCACGCGAACGGTGGCGATCGCGAAGTCGTCGTCGAACTCGATGAAGTCGAGCAGCCGGCTGACGATCAGGTGTGCCACCCGGTCGCCCGTCTCCGCCTCCGGAAAGATCACGTGGTGCGCGCCCACCGACGAGAGAATCTTGGCGTGCTTCTGCGAGGTCGCCCGGGCCCAGATCTGCGGCAGGCCCAGCTCGGTCAGCGCCAGTACGGTGAGCACGCTCGCCTCCACCGAGGCGCCGATGGCCACCACCGCCCGCCCGAAGCTGGCGACGCCGACCTGCCGCAGCGCCCCGTCCTCGGTCGAGTCGGCCTGGACGACCCGGTCCAGCTGGGCCGACCAGCGCTGTACCCGGTCCGGGTTGCGGTCGATGGCCAGCACCTCGTGGTCCATCTGGGTCAGCGAGCCGGCCAGGTGGCTGCCGAACCGACCCAGCCCGATCACCACGACGCCGCTGCCGTCCGCTCGCCTAGCCGACACCTCGACCCTCCTCGCTGCCAGGGCCCGCGGTAGAGCCCCTGGCCGGCCTGCGGCAGGCCCAGATGACAACCAACCGCGTTGGAGATTCTTCCGGATGAAACACCGGTATCCGGAAGAATCTCCGCCTCCGCTCGACCGGCGACTCTGACACCGGTCCTAGCCGACAATGGGTTGTTCCTGCGGATAGCGGTAGAGCCGGCGTCGGGTGTTCAGTGCGATCGCCGACCCGAGGGTGAGCGGCCCGACCCGGCCGATGAACATCAGGACGGTCAGGGTCAGTTGGCCGCTGGCCGGCAGCTCGCCGGCCAGCCCGACGGTCAGCCCGGTGGTGCTGAACGCGGAGGTGACCTCGAACAGGGCCCCGACGAAGCGGACGCCCTCGGTGATCAGCAGCAGGATCATCGTGCCGGCCGTGACCAGCGCGACGCTGAGCAACGACACCGTGACGGCCTGCCGCTGGCTGGCGTTGGCCACCCGGCGGCGCCCGACCGTCACGTCCGGCTCGCCCCGCAGCTCCGCCCAGATGGTGAACGCCAGCAGGAAGAACGTGGAGACCTTGATCCCGCCGGCCGTGCTGGCGCTGCCGCCGCCGATGAACATGAGCACGATCAGCAGCGGGTAGCTCTCCTCCTGCAGGGCGGTGATGTCCAGGACGCTGAAACCCCCGGTGCGGCTCAACGCGATCTGGGTGAACGACGCGAGCACCTTGCCCCGGACGTCGTACGTGCCGATGGTGCCGACATTGGTCCACTCGGCGGCGAGCAGACCGGCGAAGCCGAGCAGGAGCAGCGCGACACTGCCCCAGATGGTCAGCTTGGTGGCCACCGCCCAGCGCCTCGGTCGGCGCCACTCGCGCGCCGCCTCGAACAGGGCGGGAAACCCGAGCCCACCGACGATCGCGCCGAACGCCAGCGGCAGCGACACCCACGGGTCGCGGTCGAACGCCAGCAGGCCTTCGGAGTAGAGCGCGAAGCCACCGTTGTTGAACGCCTGGATGGCGTGGAAGAGGCCCGACCAGAGGGCTCGCCCGGGTGGATACTCGTAGGCCAGCCAGAGCCGGCCGGCGACCAGCGCGGTCATCACCGCCTCGCAGGCGAAGACGGTGACCGCGATCCGGCGCAGCAGCCGGGCGACGTCACCGATGCCGAACTCCGCCGTCTCGGCCTGCACCAGAAGCCGGTTGCGCAGCCCGAGCTGGCGGGCGACCACCAGGATGACCAGTGCCGCGCCGGTGAGGATGCCGAGGCCGCCGAGCTGGGTGAGCAGGGTTATCACCACCAGTCCTCCGCCGGACCAGTAGTTGGGGGTGTCGGTGACCGCCATGCCGGTGACCGACACGGCCGAGGTGGCGGTGAAGAGCGCGGTGACCAGCGGCGGGCGCTGGTGTTCGACGGTCGCCCAACGCGCCATCAGCAGCCCGGTGCCGAGCAGGATCGGCACCAGAAACCCGAACGGCACCAGCCGCACCGGGTTGCGGAAAAACTGGCGCACCAGACAATCTTCCGTTTTCGCGCCGGGGTGTGAGCGGGAACGCCCATTCCGGAGGGTCCCCTGCCGCCGCTCGGCGGCGCACGCCCGTCCAAGATCGCGCTTGATCCTGGATGTAGTGGTCTCCCGAAACGTCTGACACCACTACATCCACGATCCAGCACGACCTTGAGCGGGAGCGGCTTTGGAGCCGCTGCTGCGACAACCTGCTCGACGGTCGCCGGCGGTGCCCGCGCCCGGCGGCGCACGAGGGGCCCTGCGGTCGTTCGGGTGGATGAGTGCGACACAGCGGCCGGGCGGTCCGTGGGGGTTCGGGCCATCGGGAGGCCGGGCCCTCGGGTGGTAGTGCGGCCAGTTGTAACGTCCGGCTACCCCTCTCCTGTTACTTGTGTGTTTCCACCACATAGCTCGTGGGTGACGTCACTTCTAGCGTGGGCCGTCACGAAGAAGTTCTCTCCCTCCGAGTCCTCATGTGGAGTCGCAATGACGGTCCGGACGACGCGGCGGGTGTTCCTCTCCGCCGCCACGATGATGGCCGCGGCGTTGGCCGCCACGGCCTGTGGCAGCCCGCAGGACACCGCCACCGGCGGCGGCGACAGTGCCGCGCCGGTCAAGGTCGGCCTGGTGTACTCCCAGTCGGGTGCCCTGGCCAGTTACGGAAAGCAGTACATCGAGGGGTTCAAGGCGGGGCTCGACTTCGCCACCAAGGGCACCGGCAAGGTCGGTGACCGCAAGATCGAGCTGACCGAGGTCGACGACGCGGGCGACCCGGCCAAGGCGGTCTCCGCGGCCAAGAACCTGATCGGCAAGGGCACGAAGATCATTGCCGGCTCCACCGCCTCCGGCGTGGCGCTCCAGGTCGCGCCGATCGCGGCGCAGAACAAGGTCCTGTTCATCTCCGGGCCGGCCGCCACCGACGCGGTTACCGGGGCGAACAAGTACACCTTCCGCTCTGGTCGCCAGTCGTACCAGGACGTGGTGACCGCGAAGTCGTTCATCGGCGACCCGGCCGGCAGGAAGGTCGTGGTCTTCGCCCAGGACGGCGCGTTCGGCGACGCCAACGAGGCGGCGGTCAAGGCGGTCATCGGCGGCGCGGGCGCGACCGTGAGCAGCGTCCGGGCCCCGGCCAGCGCCACCGAGTTCACCCCGTTCGCCAGCCAGATCAAGACGGCCAAGCCGGATCTGCTCTTCGTCGCCTGGGCCGGCGCCACCGCCCCGGCCATGTGGCAGAGCCTCGACCAGCAGGGCGTGCTCTCCTCCACCACGGTCGTCACCGGCCTGGACATCCGGGCCTCCTGGCCGACGTTCGGCGCCGCCGGCACGAAGATCTCCTTCCTGTCGCACTACTTCGACGGGGCGAGCGACACCGAGGCGTCCAAGGCCGCCAAGGCGAAGATCCCCGGCGGCACGCTCGACCTGTTCCACCCGGACGGCTTCGCCGCCGCCCAGATGGTGGTCCGCGCGGTGCAGGAGGGTGGGGACGACGTCGACAAGATGGTCACCGCCCTGGAGGGCTGGAGCTTCGACGGGGTCAAGGGCAAGATGACCATCCGGGCCGCGGACCACGCGCTGCTCCAGCCGATGTTCCAGGCCAAGCTGACCGGCAGCGGCACCGCCTTCACGGCGACCGCGCAGAAGAGCCTCACCGGTGACGAGTCCGCGCCGCCGGCCGTGGCCATGAAGGGCTGACCCATGCTCGCCACCCGCGGTCTGACCTGGCGGATCGGTGAGGTCGCCATCGTCGACAGCGTCTACCTCGACCTGGCGCCCGGGGAGTTCCTGGGCGTGATCGGGCCGAACGGCGCCGGCAAGACCTCACTGTTCAACCTGATCACCGGCCTGCGCCGGGCCACGGAGGGCCGGATCACCCTGGACGGGCAGGACATCGAGGCGCTCCCGCCGCACCGGCGGGCCCGCCTCGGGTTGGGCCGTACCTTCCAGGCGTCGTCGGTCTTCGGCTCGCTCAGCGTGCGGGAGAACGTCCGGCTCGCCGTGCAGGCGCACCGCGGGGGCTCGATGAAACTGTGGCGGCGGGCGGCGGCCGACCGGGAGGTGGCCGCCGCCGCCGACGCGGCGCTCGACCGGGTCGGCCTCGCCCACCGGGGTACGGCGCTGGCCGGCACCCTCGCGCACGGCGAGAAGCGCAAGCTGGAGATCGCCCTGCTGCTCGCCGGTGAACCGCGGGTGATGCTCCTGGACGAACCGATGGCCGGGGTCAGCGCCGAGGACGTGCCCGAGCTGGTCTCGGTGATCAAGTCGTTGACCGGGGACAGCGGCCGGGCGGTGTTGATGGTCGAGCACCACATGGACGTCATCCTGGAGCTGGCCGACCGGATCGCCGTCATGCACCACGGCGCACTGCTGGCCTGCGACACCCCGGAGACGGTGATGGCCAACCCCACGGTGCAAGAGGCCTATCTCGGAGAGGCGCTATGACCGAGCCGATCCTGAACGTGGAGGATCTGTCGGTCCGGATCTCCGGGCTGCACATCCTCCAGGGCGTGTCCTTCACGGTCGCACCCACCGGCGTCACCGTTCTGCTCGGTCGCAACGGTGTCGGCAAGACCACCACGCTGCGCGCGATCGTCGGCCTCACCCCGCCCGCCGGGGAGGTCCGCGGCACCATCCGGATGGGCGCGCAGAGCCTGCTGGCCCGCCCCACCCACCGGCTGGTCCGCGGCGGGCTCGGCTACGTGCCGGAGGACCGCTGCGTGTTCGCCGGCCTCACTGTCGCGGAGAACCTGCGGCTGGCCGAGCGGCGCGGCGTCAGCCCGGCGTACGACAAGGTCTTCGCGCTCTTTCCGGAGCTGGACCGGCGCGGACGGCAACGGGCCGGCTCGCTCTCCGGCGGGCAGCAGCAGATGCTCGCGATCGGCCGGGTGCTGCTCAACGACAACCGGCTGCTGCTGGTCGACGAGCCGACCAAGGGGTTGGCGCCGAAAGTGGTGACCGAGGTGGCCGAGGTGCTGGAACGGGTCGCGGAGTCCGTGCCGGTGCTGCTCGTCGAGCAGAACCTGGCGGTGGTCCGGCGGCTCGCCAGGGACGCGGTGGTGCTCGCCGCCGGCAAGGTCGCCTGGACCGGTGACGCGCAGGAACTGCTGCTGGAGACGGCGCTGACCAGGTCCCTGCTGGGCGTGGGCAGCGGCGAATCGCACCACCCGGCAGAGCCGGGCCGCGCCGCGGCGGGGAAGGACGGCCACTGATGGGGACCGTGATCCTGTTGACGCTGACCGGGCTCGGCCTGGCGGCGCTGTACTTCCTGGTCGCCTCCGGGTTGTCGCTGGTCTTCGGCCTGGCCGACGTGCTCAACTTCGCGCACGGGCTGTTCCTCGGCGTCGGCGCGTACGCGACGTGGTGGGCGGCGGGCAACCTGCCGGGCGCCGGGTCGGACGGGTTCGGCTTCGTGCTCGCGGTCGTCTTCGGGGTGGCCGCCGGCACGCTGGTGGCGGTGCTGGTCGAGCTGGTGCTGATCCGGCCGCTCTACTCGCGCACCATCGAGCAGGTGCTGGTCACCGTCGGCCTCTCGCTGGCCGGGGTGGCGCTGCTCCAGGCCACCTGGGGCGCCGACGCCCGGCCGTTCCCGCGGCCGGACTGGACCCGGGAGGTCACCGGGATCCTCGGCGCGCAGGTGCCCAACGGCGGGCTGCTGCTGATCATCGCGGCGGTGCTGGTGCTGGGCGCGCTGCTCGCCTTCCTCCGCTGGACCCGCTACGGCCTGGTGATCCGGGCCGGGGTGGAGAACCGGGAGATGGTCACCGCACTCGGCATCGACGTGCGCAAGGCGTTCACCCTGGTCTTCGCGATCGGTGGGGCCGCCGCGGCGCTGGCCGGGGCGCTCGGCGGGGTCTACTTCGGCACCGTCTCGCCCGGGCAGGGCAGCTCGCTGCTGATCTTCGCGTTCATCGTGGTGGTGATCGGCGGGATGGGCTCGGTGGTCGGCTCCGCGTACGCGGCGGTCGCCGTCGGGCTGCTGCAACAGTTCGTCAACTACTACGGCCCCTCCGGTCTCGGCGACGTCTGCGTGGTCGGGCTGCTGGCCGTGGTGCTGCTGCTGCGCCCCCAGGGCATCGCCGGAAAGGTGGCAACGGCATGACCGAGGTCAAGAGCCCCGAGGTACCCGCCCCGCCGGCGGCGGTACCCGCCGAGCTGACCCCCGGTCGCGGGCGGTGGCACCGGGTACGACCGTTCCTGCCACTGGTCGCGCTGGTGGTCGCGCTGATCGTGCCGTACTCGACGCTGCCCCTGCCGGGGATCTTCGAGGGACCGCTGAACTCGCCCGGCACCCTGCAGGTGCTCGCCGTCTGCCTGGTCTTCGGTGGCCTCGCTGCCGGTTACGACCTGCTCTTCGGCCGAACCGGGATGCTCTCCTTCGGGCACGCGCTCTACTTCGCCGCCGGGGTGTACGGCACCGACATCCTGGTCACCAAGGCCGGGTTGCCGCTCTGGCAGGCGGCGCTGCTGACCGTCACCGGCGGGACGATCCTGGCCGCGCTGCTCGGCGCGGTGGCGCTGCGTACGGTCGGCATCGCGTTCGCCATGGTGACGCTGGCCTTCGCCCAGGTCGGGGCGATCCTGGTGGCCCGTGACTTCGGTGGCTTCACCGGCGGTGAGGAGGGCCTGCCGCTGGACGTCTCCGGGCTACCCGCCGGGCTGGTCGGGGTGACCAACACCGTCAACCTCTACTGGTTGGCGCTGGCGTACCTGACCCTGGTGGTCTTCGTGGTGCACCGGGTCTCCGGCTCGCCGACCGGGCGGGTGCTGGCCGGGTTGCGCGACGACGAGCGCCGGATCGGCGTGCTCGGGCTCGACCCGTACCGCTACAAGCTGGTGGCGTTCACCCTGGCCGGCGGGCTAGCAGCGGCCGGGGGAGCGGTCTACTGCCTGATCGTCGGCGGCGCCTCGCCGCACATCACCTCGTCCGAGCTGACCCTGTCGCTGCTGGTCATGGTGGTGCTCGGCGGGCCGGGCACGCGGTGGGGGCCGGTGCTCGGCGGCGTCCTCTACATGTACCTGGACCACCGGCTCACCGCGTTCGGCAGCTCCGACGCGGTGGAGAGCCTGCCCGCCGTGCTCAGCCGGCCGCTCTCCCAGCCCCTCTTCGTGCTCGGCACCCTCTTCATCCTGGCCGTCTACTTCTTCCCCGGCGGCCTCGCCAGCCTCGGTCCCCGCCTGACCCTCCTCCGCCGCTCCCTACTCCCACCCTCCCGCCGCTGACCCACCCCCGCACCCCGCCCCGGCCGCACCCCGCGTCTCACCCCGTCGATCATGAAGTTATAGCCGTGACAAGCCGCGGCGGATGGCGATAACTTCATGATCGACGGGGTTCTGCGCCAGGGGAGGTCGGGGAGATGGACTCGCGGGTTGCGGTTGTCAGTGGGGGCGGGACCGGGATCGGGGCGGCCGTCGCGAGGGTTCTTGCCCGGGACGGGTACGACGTACTGATCGTCGGGCGGCGGGTGGAGGTGTTGACGGCCACCGCCGAGCAGATCGCCGCCGACTGCGGGCGGCCGGACGCCGTCACCGCCGTGACCGCGGACCTGACCGACCCAGAGCAGCTCGACCGGGTCCTGGCGGCGGTCGGCGGTCGACCGGTCGACGTGGTGGTCAACAACGCTGGCGGCTACCTGGGCGGGGACACCGGCACGTTGGCCGGAACCGCCGCACACTGGCGGGCCAACCTGGACGCCAACGTGCTCACCGCCGTGCTGCTGACCGAGGCGCTGCGACCGGCCCTGCGCCGTCCGGGCGGCCGGGTGATCCTGGTCAGTTCGATCGCCGCGCAACGTGGCGGCGCCGGGCCGTACTCGGCGGCGAAGGCGGCGCTGCACGGCTGGGCGTACGCCCTGGCAGCGGAGCTCGGCCCGGAACAGATCACGGTCAACGTGGTCAGCCCCGGCTACGTCGCCGACACCGAGTTCTTCGGTGACCGGATGACGCCGGAGGGCCACGCGACGCGGGTCGCGGCGACCCTGGTCGGGCGAGCCGGGCTACCGGACGACGTCGCCGAGGCGGTCCGCTATCTGGCCAGCCCGACAGCCGGCTACGTGACGGGCCAGGTCCTGGGCGTCAACGGAGGCTCAGTCCTCGGCCGCTGAGCACCCGCACCCTGTTGATCAAGAGGTTTGCGTCAGGATTCGGCCGGAGGATGACGCAGACCTCTTGATCAACAGGGGGATGACGGACGGCGCTGGTAGAAATGCCGGGTGGAGACAGCAGAGCGGGCGTCGGTACGGGAGCGGGCCGAGGCGGTGCTGCGCCGGCTGGCCGGTGAGCACGCCCGGCTGCGCGAGGACCAGTGGCGGGCGATCGAAGCGCTGGTCGTGGACCGGCGGCGGGTGCTCTGCGTGCAGCGCACCGGCTGGGGCAAGTCGGCGGTCTACTTCGTGGCCACCGCGCTGCTCCGAGACAGCGAGCAGGCCGACCAGGCCGGCCCGACCGTCATCGTCTCGCCCCTGTTGGCGCTGATGCGTAACCAGGTCGAGGCGGCCGCTCGAGCCGGCATCCGGGCCCGCACGATCAACTCGGCGAACCTCGACGAGTGGGACGAGATCACCGCCGAGATCCAGACCGGCGCGGTGGACGTGCTCCTGATCAGCCCGGAGCGGCTCAACAACCCGGACTTCCGCGACGGCGTACTGCCGAAGCTGGCCGCGACCACCGGGCTGCTGGTCGTCGACGAGGCGCACTGCGTCTCCGACTGGGGGCACGACTTCCGGCCGGACTACCGGCGGCTGCGCACCTTCCTCGCCGAGCTGCCGGAGCGCACCCCCGTGCTGGCCACCACCGCCACCGCCAACACCCGGGTCACCCAGGACGTGGCCGAGCAGTTGGGTGACGCCCTGGTGCTGCGCGGCACGCTGGACCGGGAGTCGCTGCGCCTCGGCGTGCTCGACCTGCCCAGCCCGGCGCACCGCCTGGCCTGGCTCGCGGACCACCTGGACCAGCTGCCCGGCTCCGGCATCGTCTACACGCTGACCGTCGCGGCGGCTGGGGAGACCGCCGAGTTCCTGCGCACCCGGGGCTACCCGGTGGCCTCGTACACCGGGCAGGCCGACGACGCCGACCGGCGGGCCGCCGAGCAGGACCTGCTGGACAACAAGATCAAGGCGTTGGTCGCCACCAGCGCGCTCGGCATGGGCTTCGACAAGCCCGACCTGGGCTTCGTCGTCCACCTCGGCGCGCCGCCCTCGCCGATCGCCTACTACCAGCAGGTCGGCCGCGCCGGCCGCGCCGTCGAACACGCCGAGGTGCTGCTCCTGCCCGGTGCCGAGGACGCCGCCATCTGGCGCTACTTCGCCTCGCTCGCGTTCCCTCCCGAGCAGCAGGTGCGGGCCGTGCTGGCCGCCCTGCACACCGACCGCCCGCTTTCCACCCAGGCACTCGAGCCGCTGGTCGACCTGCGCCGGGCCCGGTTGGAGCTGATGCTCAAGGTGCTCGACGTGGACGGCGCGGTCCGCCGGGTGCGCGGTGGCTGGCTCGCTACCGGCGAGCCCTGGGTCTACGACGAGGCCCGGTTGCGGCGCGTCGCCGAGGCGCGCACCGTCGAGCAAGAGGCCATGCGGGAGTACGCGACCACGTCCGGCTGCCGGATGCGGTATCTACGTGAGTGCCTCGACGACACCGGGGCGGCCGACTGCGGCCGGTGCGACCGGTGCGCCGACCCGCTCTTCGGCTCGGACGTGTCGACGGCCGCGCTCACCGCCGCGCAGACGTTCCTGGGGCGGCCCGGCGTGGAGATCGCCCCGAAGAAGCTGTGGCCGACCGGGCTGGACGCGGTGGGCGTACCGCTGAAAGGCCGGATCCCCCCGGCGGAGCAGGCGCTGCCCGGGCGTGCCGTGGGGCGTCTCTCCGACCTGGGCTGGGGTGGTCGGCTGCGCGACCTGGTCGGCCCGGACGCTCCCGACGCCCCGGTGCCCGACGATGTGGCCGCAGCGGTGGTGGAGGTGCTGAAGGCGTGGGCGCACGGCGACGACCCGTGGCCCCGTCGCCCAGCGGCGGTGGCCGCGGTCGGCTCCCGACGGCGGCCCCGGCTGGTCGGCTCGCTGGCCGAGCGGATCGCCGCCGTGGGTCGGCTGCCGCTGCTCGGCGAGGTTTCCCCGACCGGTCCGGGTGGCGCCGGCGGGCCGCGCGGCAACAGCGCCCAGCGGGTCCGCGCGCTGCATGTCGCGTTCACCGTGCCGGCCGAGCTGGCCGACGCGCTGGCCGGGCTGGCCGGACCGGTGCTGCTCGTCGACGACCTGGTCGACTCGGGATGGACGATGACGATGGTGACCCGGGTGCTGCGCCAGGCTGGTGCGCCGGACGTGCTTCCGCTCGCCCTCGCTGTGGCCGGCTGAGCCCGCCGAGCCGCCCTCGCCGGCCGTTCCGCAGCCCGACGGGCGGTCCCCTCCGGCGTCCGCCGCCCCTGGCCGGTCGGCCAGCCCTGGTGGTGGCGGAAAAGTTCCCGGGCAGGGCGGATTGCGACAGTCGCCACGCCGCCCCGGCGTCGCCCGGGACCGGCCGGCCGCGGCGGTACCGTGGGCGGCATGACCGATCAACCGTCCGTCACCGCGTACGCCATCCCCGGGATGACCTGCGAGCACCGCGTGCGGGCGGCCGTCGGCGACGGTGTCCACGCGCTGGACGCCAGCGGTGCCTGACCGGATCTCCACCACGCCGGACCGGAGCACACTCCGGCTGGCGCTGGTGGTCGGCGGGCTGGTACTCGCGGTGCTGCTCGGCTTCGGCCTGGGTCGGATGAACGCTGGCGGCGCCACCAGCGCCGGCGGTACGGCGCTGGCCGCCGACCACACCCACCCGCCGGGCACGGAACCGCACGACCACGGCAGCGCCACCGTTGCGGACCAGGGCGCGGGCGCGGAGCCGGGCGGCCTGTCGGTCAGCTCCGCCGGGTACACCCTGGCCCCCGAGGCCACCGAGTTCCCGGCGGGCCGTTCCGGGCAGCTCCGGTTCCAGGTACGCGACGCGCAGCGCCGGCCGGTCACCCGCTTCGCCGTGGTGCACGACAAGCCGATGCACCTCATCGTGGTCCGCCGGGACCTGACCGGCTACCAGCACCTGCACCCGACCATGGCGCCGGACGGCACCTGGTCGGTGCCGTTGACCCTCGCGCAGCCCGGCGTTTGGCGGGCGTACGGCGACTTCACCGTGGTCGCCGACGACGGCGGCCAGACCGCGGTGACCCTCGGCACGGACCTGGTCGCGCCCGGCGGCTACCAGCCCCGTTCGCTGCCGGCGCCGGCCACCTCGACGGCGGTCGACGGGTTCACGGTGGGCTACCAGGGCGGCCCGCAGGCCGCCGCGACGGTGCCGCTCACGTTCCGGATCGACGCCGCTGGCGGCGCCGCCCCGCTGGAGCGCTACCTCGGGGCGTACGGGCACCTGGTGGCGCTACGCGAGGGCGACCTGGCCTACCTGCACGTACACCCTGAACCGGAACTCGTGGACGGCCAGGTCAAGTTCTGGCTGACCACCCCCGGCCCCGGCCGCTACCGCCTCTACCTCGACTTTCAGGTAGCCACCAAGGTCCACACCGCAGAGTTCACCCTCACGGTCCCCTAACCCCCCGGGGCGGTGCCGGGGTTAGCCGGCGCGGCGGATGGGGCGGCGGGCCAGGTAGCGGAGCAGGTCGCGGATGTGGTGCTTCTCCTCGGCGGGGACGGTGGGGTCGGCCAGCCGGTCCAGGATGGCGCGAACGTCCGCCTCGACCGGGCCGTCGTCGTTGCGTCGGCGGGGTGCCGGGCCGGCGTCGGGCAGCCCGAGCGCCCGGAACGCCGCCGCGACCGGCAGATCCAGCGCGGAGCAGAAGCCGCGCACCTTCGCCAGTTCGGGGTAGTCCTGCCAGTCACCGGCCAGCCAACGGAACACCGTGGAACGGCCCACGCCCGTGTGCGAGGCAAGGTCGGTGACCGTCCACCCGCGTTCGTCGCGAGCGTCGTCGATGGCGCGCCGGACGAAGCGGGCGAAGGCCATCTGTGGTGAAACGTCTGCGGAACCCATCCCTGCGGGTCTTCCCCTTCCGGCCGAAGCACTGGGGCATGCGCTTTCCGAGGGTAGTACGCCGAGGGGTGGAAACAATTGACTGACCGCACAAACTGTCCCGTGGATGGGACTTTTGCTGAGCCGGAGTATGGGCCAGGCCGGAACGCGTACCCAGCGATCATCGTCGTTCTTCCACTAGGCTCGGTGCCCGTCCCGGCATGGCGTGCTCGCCTGCCGCGTCCGACCGGACCACCTGTCGAGGAGCACCATGGCCGACTTGAGCCGCCCCCAGCCGTACCAGCCCGGTGCGGTGAGCCTCTTCTTCGTCGCCAAGGCCGGCGTCTTCGCCGCCGCGCTCTGGATCTGGTTGCTGGTCCTGGTGCTCCGCACCGACGCGGCGACCGGCGCGCACGTGCTCGCCGCCACTGGCGCGATCACCACCACGCTGGTGGCAGTGGTGCTGGGCGCTCGGATGGCGTTGCAGCACAACGCCGCCGTGCGGCACGCGGAGATGAAGAAGCTGCTGGTCGACATCTCCTGGAACGCCTTCGCTGCGGCCGGCAACGCCGAGAGCGCGGGCAAGGTGGTGCCCTTCCCAGCCGGCGCGGCCGACAGCGAGTGGGCAGCCCAGCGGGCGGGCAGCGACCGGGTGTCGGTCTTCGACCGTGGCTCTGGCGGGCGGGACCGCGGCAGCAACGGCGACCGCCGTCGCTAGCCGAGGGGCGACCCGTCGTCGTTAGGCGGCGGGCGGCTCGTAGGTGGCGAGCAGGGTCTCCAGCCGGGGCGTGACCCGCCACTGGTCCACCAGCTCGCGATACTCCGCACGTTGCGGACCGGTGGCCCCGGTACCGGTACGGCGGGCCCGGATCAGCAGGTTGCGCGGGGTGTGCTGCGAGTCCACGAACTCCACCACCTCGGCCCGGTACCCGTGCACCCGCAACAACCCGGCGCGCAGCGCGTCGGTGAGCACGTCGGCGAAACGCTCCCGCAGGATGCCCTGTCGGGTCAGCAGCTCGTACGGGGCCGGGGTGGGTTGGGCGCGTAGCTGTTTCGCCAGGTCGTGGTGGCAGCAGGGCGCGGCGAGCACCCAGCGGGCCTCCCAGCGCACCGCGCGGGCCAGCGCCTCGTCGGTGGCGGTGTCGCAGGCGTGCAGCGCCAGCACCAGATCCGGTGCGGGGTCGACGATAGCGTCGGCGATCGTGCCGGCCACGAAGCTGACCCGGTCGGCCCAGCCCAGTCGCTGTGCCAGCTCGGTGTTGCGCCGCCGCTGGTCCTCCCGGACGTCCACGCCGATCAGCTCGACGGCGAGCCCCCGGCCGGACAGGTAGCGGTACGCGGCGAAGGTCAGGTACGCGTTGCCACAGCCCAGGTCGACCACCCGCAGCGGACCGGTCAGGTCGTCCGGCAGGGTCGCCGCCAGGGCCCGCAGGAACGCGTCCACCTGGCGGCGCTTGGCCGCCGAGCCGCCGATCTCGGCGAAGATCTCATCGCCCGGGTCCAGCAGGTACTCCTTGGCCCGGTCGTTCCCGGCGGGTGGCGCGACCGGCCGGGCCGGCGCGGCGGCCCGGTGCACCTGCGCCTCGCCGGACTTCGTCACCCGGAGCTGGAGCGTCGCGTCCGTCGTCTCCACGTGCCAGTTGCCGAACGGCTCCGCCAGCAGCTCGTCGATCGCCGCGGCGGTCTCCGGGCCGGGGGTGACGTTGCGGGTGTACGGGCGGGCACCGTCGGAGGTGGCGATCTGGAGGCGCGGCCCGGCCTTGAGGGTCACCGGCCGCAGCTCGGCCCGGACCACCGTCGGACGGCGGCCACGGCGGCGCCCGGCGGCGACCGCCCGGGTCAGCGCGGGATCGAGCAGCAGTGCCCTGACCTGGGACAGGGCGGCGTCCAGTGGTTCCGGCATCGTTCCATCTTCTGACGGTGGGGTGGGAAGGGAACATCCCCCGTACCGCGCGGGGCGGTGCGGGGGATGTCGGGTGTGGCTGTGCGTCAGTCCGCGGTCGCCTCGGCCGGCGTACCCGCGCCGGAACCGCCACCACGGCGACGGCGACGGCGACGCGGCTTCGACGGCTCACCGTCGGTCGCGGCCACCGGCTCGGCCGGGGTCGTGTCGGCGGAGATCACCGCAGTCGGCTCGCCCACGGCCGCCTCGCCGGCCCGGCGGCGACGCCGGCGGCGGGGGGTGCGGGTGCCCTCTTCGTCGACGGCGGCGTTGTCCGCGGGTGCGTCGGCGGCCGGCGTGCCGGCGTCGGTGCGGTCCCGACGGCCGTCGCTGCGACCGCGGCGCTCGCCCCGGCCGTCGCCACGACTCTCGCCACGCCGGGAGCCCCGGCCGCCGCTGTCGCCACGCCGGGAGCGCGTGCCGCCCAGGTCTTCCTCGATCTCGGCGGACAGCCCGGCCCGGGTCCGCTCGGCGGTGGGCAGCGTGCCGGTGATCTCGGTGGAGATGTGCAGGTCGGTGTAGAGGTGCGGGGACGTGTGGTACGTCTCCGGCGGCTCCGGCATCTCCAGACCGAGGGTCTTGTCGATGATCCGCCAGCGGGGCATGTCGTCCCAGTCGACGAAGGTCACCGCGACACCGGTCGCCCCGGCCCGGCCGGTCCGGCCGATCCGGTGGGTGTAGGTGTCCTGGTCTTCCGGGCAGTCGTAGTTGATGACGTGGGTGACGCCGGTGACGTCGAGCCCGCGGGCCGCCACGTCGGTGGCGACCAGAATGTCGATCTTGCCGGCCCGGAACGCCCGCAGCGCCCGCTCGCGGGCACCCTGGCCGAGGTCACCGTGCACCGCGGCGACCGCGAAACCGCGGAAGTCGAGATCCTCGGCGACTCGGTCGGCGGCCCGCTTGGTGCGGGTGAAGATCATGGTCAGCCCGCGCCCCTCCGCCTGGAGGATGCGCGCCACCACCTCGACCTTGTTCATCGAGTGGGTGCGGTAGACCAGCTGCTGGGTCTGCGGGGACGGGCCGGTCTCGGCGGTGTGCCCGGCGTGGATCGTCATCGGCTGACGCAGGAAGCGCCGGGACAGGGTGACGATCGGGTCCGGCATGGTGGCCGAGAAGAGCATCGTCTGCCGGTCTTCCGGCAGCATCGCCAGGATCTTCTCGACGTCGTCGAGGAAGCCCAGGTCGAGCATCCGGTCGGCCTCGTCGAGGACGAGTGCGTGCACCCGGTCCAGACGCAGGTGCTTCTGCTTCTGCAGGTCCATCAGCCGGCCGGGGGTGCCGACCAGGATCTCCACGCCCTTGCGCAGCGCGTCGATCTGCGGCTCGTACGCCACGCCGCCGTAGATCGGCAGCACCCGGACGCCCCGCGTTCGGCCGGCGGCGGCCAGGTCCTTGGCGACCTGGATGCCCAGCTCGCGGGTGGGGACGACGACCAGCGCCTGCGGGACGCCGTCGCTGCCCTCGCCCGGCGCGAAGACCCGCTCCAGCAGCGGTACGCCGAAGCCGAGGGTCTTGCCGGTGCCGGTGGGCGCCTGACCGATCAGGTCGACGCCGCGCAGCGCGATCGGGATCGCGTACTCCTGGATCGCGAACGCGCGGGTGATGCCGGCCGCGGCCAGCGCCTCGACGGTCTCGTCGCGAGCGCCGAGTGCGGCGAAGGTGGGGGCCTCCGGTCGAACCGGGGCGGTGGGGGCCAGTTCCTGGCCGTCCATCAGATCTTGAGTCAATTCGCTCATGTGGATGTGGGGGTGCCCTCTCGTGGGTGCGCCCCGTCATGTCCTCAGGGCGCGTTCGGTATGACGCGGGCCACACGGTCGGGGGCGGACTGCCGAGCCGGACCGGGCCGCACGCGCGCCGCAGGCTGAGCTTCGATCAGATCGGCGCCCACGGCAACTGCTCTATGCTACCTGAACAGGCATACCCCCGTCCCGATTCCCGGCCGGGGTGAGTCCAGCCGGGGCAACCAGATGTGACCCGGGTCACAATGTTCGGGTGTGGGTCGTGCCACGCGCGGGGCACCCACGCCCCGACGACGAACGGTAACCTGCGCTCGTGTCCGCGCCGACCACCCCCGGTCCCGCCGTCGCCGACCTGCTGGGTCTGGTCGCCTTCGGTGAGCTGCTCGCCTTCGAGCGGATGGCCGGCGACGCCCGGCTCGCGCCCGATCTGCACCGCCGCGCCGCGCTGAGCGAGATGGCCGCCGCCGAGATCGCCAACTACCGCCGGCTCGCCGACCGGCTCACCGCGTTGGGCGTGCCGCCGGCGGACGCGATGGCGCCCTATCTGACGGCCCTGCAGGCGTACCACGACTCGACCGAGCCACGGGACTGGGCGGAGGTCGTGACCAAGGCGTACGTCGGTGACGCCATCACCGACGACTTCCTCCGCGAGATCGCCGACGCGTTGGACGAGCCCGACCGGGCGCTGGTGCTGGACGTGCTGCACGACTCCCGGTACGCGGAGTTCGCCGCCGCGGAGATCCGGGTGGCAGTCGCCGCCGACCCCCGGGTTGCCGGCCGACTCTCCATGTGGGCCCGGCGGCTGGTCGGCGAGGCGCTCTCCCAGGCCGGCCGCGTGGCCGCCGAGCGGGCCGCGCTCACCACGCTGATCGCGCAGGACGACCGGGTCGACGTGCCGGGGCTGTTCCGGCGGCTCACCGCAGCGCACACCGCGCGGATGGCCGCCGTCGGGCTGAACAACTGATCACCCGGGCCGCCGGGTGCGGTGCCGGCCCGCGGCAGGTGGGCCAACGCCGACCTGCCGCGATGGCCGAACCGGTCAGCGGCAGGTGGGCCAACGCCGACCTGCCGCGATGGCCGAACCGGTCAGCGGACGGTGAAACCGACCGCCCGGGGCGACGCCTCGGCGATCTCGACGTAGGCGACCTTCTCGACCGGAACGATGACCCGCCGGCCCTTCTCGTCGGTCAGGGAGAGCGTGCCGCCGTTGCCGGCGAAGGCGTCGGTCACGATCTGCTCGATCTCGGCCGGCGACTGCGCGCTGTCCAGAACCAGCTCGCGCGGCGCGTACTGCACGCCGATCTTGACCTCCACTGTGCCTCCTCAACTGGGGCGAAAGAACCGCCCTGCGAAGGCTATCCGATCACGGGGGCGGTGGTCAGGCTGACTCACCTTGCAGCGGGAAGCTCGCGATGCCCCGCCAGGACAACGCCGCCACCAACGCCTCGGCCTCGGCCTTCGGCACCTGTCGACCGCCGGCCAGCCAGAACTGCGCGGCCGTCTCCGCCGCGCCGACCAGCCCGGAGGCCAGCAGCTCGGCGTGCGCCCGGCTCACGCCGGTGTCCGAGATGATGGTGTCGGTGATCGCCGCGATGCAGCCCTGCTCGACCCGCTCGACCCGCTGCCGCACCGCCGGATCGTTGCGCAGGTCCGACTCGAAGACGAGGCGGAACGCCTCGCTCTCGTGGTCGACGAAGTCGAAGTATGCCCGCACCGACGCGCTGACCCGCTCCTTGTTGTCGCTGGTACCGCGCATCGCGTCGTGCACCTTTGCGACGATGGCGTCACAGTGCGTGTCCAGCAGGGCCAGGTAGAGCTCCATCTTTCCCGGGAAGTGCTGATAGAGCACCGGCTTGGAGACCCCCGCCCGCTCGGCGATGTCGTCCATCGCCGCGGCGTGGTAACCCTGCGCGACGAACACCTCCTGCGCCGCCGCGAGCAGCTGCTTACGGCGCGCTGAACGGGGCAGGCGGGTGGGCCGGCCGGCGGTCTGTGCACCGTTCCCCACAGCGGTCATGGGATCCTCCGAGTTCTCCGTACGAGCCGGCATTTTCCCCCCAGACCGGGCGTGGCCCGTGACCCCCGTCGTGGAAATGGCCCGCCGCTGTAACTTATCGCCACTGTCACCACACGGTAGCCTCAGCGAGGGCGACCAAGGAGCGCGCGGTGAGTGAAACAGGGCAACCCGGAGCCGCCACCCCGGGAGAGCACGGTGACGGAGCGGGTCAGCACGACGACCCGGGCCGTTCCGGCAGCGGGTGGGCGCCCCCGGCGGGCGGATGGTCCCGGGCCGCCGAGCGCGAGGACGCCCGGGAACAGGCGGCCCGCTGGCAGCCCGATGCCGCGTCCGGTTGGCGTACGTCCTCCACCCGGCACGGCGACCTGCCAGCATCCCTGCCCGGTGCCACCGACCCACCGGCCCGGGTCAACGGCCACCACGCCAACGGCGTCCGCCACGCGGGTGCCGAAGCCAACGGCGTCCACCACCCCGGTGCCGAAACGCCGGCTGGCCGCCCGGCGCCGGTGAGCGCGCCGCCCGGGTCGACCGCCGAGGACCGGCGCGACCAGGCCAGCGACCGCCTGGTGGTGCCCGCCCAGCGCCCGGCACCGCCGCAGGAACAGGGGCCTGGCGAGCCTGACAGCGGCCCGGCCCGACACTCCACCGTCGATCCTGCCGCCGGCCAGAGCGCCCGCTGGGCCGACCCCGGTATGCCCACCTCGGCGCCCCCCGGCGTCCAGGTGCCACCCGTCGGCACCGCCGCCTCGGGCTTCGAGGTCCCGCCCGGTTTCCACGCACCCACCGCCGAGCGGCCGTCCGCCGACGAACCGCCAGCCGCGCCGCGCGGCTGGCGCGACCCGCTCGCGCCGCAGGCATCGAGTGAGCCGAGGCGCATCCCCGACCGGGCCGCCGGGCACGCCGACGATTCCGAGTCGGGCCGCGCCGCCGAAGGCCCCGTGCCCGGGGACACGCCCCGGGCAGGGGAGTCGCCGGCGATCGAGCCGGACTGGTCCGGGCCGAGCTGGAATCGCCCGAGCTGGGGCAGCGGCTGGGCGCCGCCCTGGTCCCGACAGGATGGCGAGCCCGCCGCACGCTCGACACCGGACGAGCCCGCGCCGGGTTGGGTCGCCGACCCGAACGTGCCGTACGAGCCGGCACGCGTCGAGCCGACCCGCCCGTACGACCCGGTACGCGCCGATCCGCCGCGCGGGTACGACGTCGCCCGCGACGAACCTGAGCCCGGGGCATCGACCGAGCCGGCTGCGGCGGCTGGTGCCGCTGTGCCGGGCGAGGGTCCCTCCTGGGCCGGTGGACGACCGGCACTGAGCCCCACCGGCACACCGCCGGAGTCGTCCCGGGCCGAGCCGGCGGATCGCCCCTCCTGGGCCGGCGGTCGCCCCGCCCCGACCAGCGGCCCACCCGCCGACCGGCCCTCCTGGGCCAGTTCCGCGCCGACAAGTGCCCCCCGGGTCGAGCCGACCAGCGCCCCGCGGGCCGTCCGGCCCTCCCCGGCCGGTGGATCGGACCCGGCGCCCACCAGCGGCCCGCCGTCGCGTCCGTCCTGGGCCGGTCCGGCCCCGACCAGCGCTCCGCCCGCCGTCCGGCCCTCCCCGGCCGGTGGATCGGACCCGGCGCCCACCAGTGCCCCGCCGTCGCGTCCGTCCTGGGCCGGTCCGGCCCCGACCAGCGCTCCGCCCGCCGTCCGGCCCTCCTGGGCCGGTGGACCGGAGCCGTCGCCGACCAGCGCTCCGCCGTCGCGTCCGTCCTGGGCCGGCGAATCGACGCCCAGTAGCGCACCCACGGGCGACCGGCCGTCCTGGGCCGGCCCGGCGCCGACCGACCCGCCGCTGCCGACCGAGGCTCCTCCGGCGCCGGCCGGAGCACCTCCGGCGCTGTCCGACGCACCCCCGGAACCGACCGGTCCGGCGCTCGTGGCGGAGCGGCCCTCCTGGACCGGCCGGTCGCCGGCCACTCCGGCGGGCGAGCCGCGGACCGAGCGGGCCGACTGGTCCGAGGGACGCCTCCCCGCGGCCCCGGCCGAGCGCCCGTCCTGGCCGGCCAGTCGGTCCGCGAGCACGCCCCGTGCGAGCGACGTGGGGGAGCCGTCCGGCCCGCTCCGGCCCGAAACCCGATCGACCGCGCCGTTCCGGTTCCGGCCGGAGACCCCCGAGCCGCCCCGTTCGGCTCCGGCGGCCACCGGCCCGTCACCCGCTGCCAACGCGCCGACCCCGACCGGTGCCGTCCCGGCCCCCTCGACGAGCGGGTCCGGGCGCAGCGACCGGCCCTCACCCGCGCCCGCCCCGACGAGCGCTCCTCCCTACGCGGCTCGCCGATCCGCGCCCGATCCCGCGTCGCCGGTCGACCCGGCCGACGGCGCTCGGCTGCCGGACCAGACGTCGGCGGTGCTGCCGCAGCGCGTTCCTGCGGAACCGGACGTGCCCGTCGTGCCGGAGCCGCCAGCCGTGGAGCCACCCGCCGAAACCCCGGAACTCGCCCGTATCGCCACCCACCTACGTCGTGACGACGAGCCCGCGCCCCTGCGGGAGCGCCCCGAGGGGTTCGACGTCAACGCCATCCTGGACGCCGTCCGGGAGGTCGCCGGCGTGCGGGACGCGGCGCTGCGCCGTACCCCGGCGGGAGCGCACAGTCTCCGCCTCGACCTGGCCGACGGCGCCGACCCGGCCGAGGTGAGCCGGCAGGTGGCGCGGCTGCTCCAGGAGCGGATGGGGTTGGCCGCCGCCCCGCAGAACCTGCCTGGCCTGCCCAGCACGCCGGCTCCGCCGGTCCGCCGCCGGGCGGCCGAGCCCCGCTCCGCTGAGCCCCGGCAGGCTGAGTCCCGGCAGGCTGCGCCCCGGCAAACCGAGCCCCGGTCCGCCGAGCGGCGTTCTCCAGAGCCCCGGCCCGCCGAGCCGCGCGACGCCGGTGCGGAACCGCGTACCGGCGAGGTGCGGGCCACCGGATCGGTTGCGCCCGGTCGGGTCGAGGCCACGCCGCCGAGCCCTGAACAGCAGGTGGGAGCGGACGGCTCGCGCCGTCGCCGGGCGATCGCCCCGCACCGGGGCCGCGCCACGGTGGAGGAGCCGGGGTCGGTCTCGGCCGCGCCGGCCGGTGCGGCCACCGGCAGTCCCGCGACGCTCGGCACGTCGTACTCCGGTGGTCAGGTGACCACCACGGAGTCGGCGCCGTCCCGGCCGCTGGAGACGGGCGGCACGCCGGGGCCGCGGGTGGTGATCGACCACGTGCAGGTCAGCACCTTCGGCCTGGACGCCAACGTGGAGGTCCGGCTGCTGGCCGGCGGTGAGAGCGCCGCCGGTTACGCCACAGGCCCGGCGGTGGACGGCTACGTCCTGCGGCTCTGCGCGGTGGCCGCGGCCGCCGCCGTGGACGAGTTGCTGCGCGGCGCGGAGAACGCCGAGCGGGGGCGCTGCTTCGTGGAGCACGCGGCGGTGGTGCCGTTCGGCAACTGCGAGGTGGCCACCGTGGTGGTGCTGCTGGTGTGCGAGGGCTGGGTCGAGCAGCTCGCCGGTTCGGCCCTGGTCGCCGGCGATCCGAGACAGGCGGTGGTCCGGGCGACGCTGGCAGCGGTGAACCGTCGCCTGGAGGCGCTGCTGTCCTGAGTGGTCCGGGGCAGACTGGAACGATGAAGCCCGCCACTCTCTGGCCGGACCATTTCCTTCCCGAGGCCCGTGTCCCGCCGCCGTGGCCGGGTCGGGCGGTCCGCCTCGACGGCTCGGTCACGTACGTACGGGACACCCCGGCCACCGCCGCCGGCGCGGAGCCGGCGTTGTACGTGCACGGCCTGGGCGGCTCATCGCAGAACTGGACCGACCTGGCCGGCCTGCTCGCCGATCGTCTGGACGGCCAGGCCATCGACCTGCCCGGCTTCGGCCGCAGCGAGCCGGGCCGCCGCTACACCGTGCCGGCCTTCGCTGATCTGGTCGTCCGCTGGATCGAGCACTCCGGTCGGGGTCCGGTGCACCTGTTCGGCAACTCGCTGGGCGGTGCGGTCGTGGTTCAGGTGGCCGGGCTCCAGCCCGACCTGGTGCGCACCCTCACGCTGATCTCTCCGGCGCTGCCGTTCCTGGACTTCCGTCGCTCGTTGCAGGGGCGCCTGCTGCCGGTGCTGGCCGTTCCCGGGGGTGAACGGTTGGTCGCCCGGCGGCTCACCCAGCTCGCCCCGGAGGTGATGGCCGAGCAGGTGTTGGAGGCGTGTGTCGCCGACCTCAGCCGGATCTGCGCGCAGCGCCGCGCCGAGGCGCTGGAGGAGATCCGGGTGCGCTACGAGGCGGAGCACTACGCGGCCGCGTACGTCCGGACGTTCCGCGGGCTGGTCTCCAGCTTCCTGCGGGCGTACCTGCCGGGGTCGGGCTCGCTGTGGCGGCTTGCCCGGGCGGTGCGCGCGCCGACCCTGGTGGTGGGCGGTCGGCAGGATCGGCTCGTCGACGTGCGGGTCGCGCCGCAGACCGCCCGGGCCATCCCGGACAGCCGGCTGCTGATGCTCGACGGCGTCGGCCACGTGGCGCAGATGGAGGTGCCTCGGCTGGTCGCTCGGGCGGTGGTCGGCCTCCTCGCCGAAACGGAGGAGACCGCCACGCGGCCTGATCTGGCAGGCTGAGCCGGATGCGCACGTCCTCCCGCCGCCCTGGTCGCCGTCACCGACAACTCGCACTGCTCGCCCAGCTGGTCGCGGTCGTGCTGGCCGTCGGCGCGGTGGTGACGGTGGTCGCCGAAGGGCCGGGCGGGCATCCTGGCGCCGACCGGCTGGCCGCCGACGAGATCACCGGGCCGCCACCGCTGGTGGCCGCACCGTTGCCGCCGTCGGCCGACCCGTCGCCGTCCGGGTCGCCGGTCGCCCCGTCGAGTGCACCCCCGGTGCTGCGGCTGTCCGGGGCGGTGCCGACCGCCGGCACCGGTCGGTTCGGCTACGACGACCGCACCGGGCCGTTGCTGGGCCGCGCGGGTGAGCTGCGGCGCTACCGGGTGGCGGTCGAGTCGGGCAGTGGGGAGGACCCGGTCGCGTTCGGGCAGGCGGTCCAGACGGCACTCGCCGGGCCGGGGAGCTGGGTCGACAGCGGCCGGCTGAGGTTGCAGCAGGTGCCCGGGGGCGCGGCCCGTGACTTCACCGTCTACCTGGCCACCGCTCGCACGGCGGGCCGGATGTGCGCCGACGGTGGAGTGGACATCCGGGTCGGCGGCCGGCCGTATACCTCGTGCCGCGCGCCCGGCAAAGTGGTCATCAATCTGGACCGGTGGCGGCTGTCCGTGCCGCACTTCGTCACGGCCCGCGTGCCGCCGGCGGTCTATCGGACGTACGTGGTCAACCACGAGGTGGGCCACCAGCTCGGGCACCGGCACGAGCGCTGCCCGGGCGCCGGTCGACCGGCTCCGGTGATGATGCAGCAGACCCTCTTCCTGAACGGGTGCCGGGTCAATCCGTGGCCGTACCTCGAGGGTCGCCGCTACGCCGGCCCCGCGCTCTGACCGCCTGGTCCGACACGCCGAACCATCGCGACCATCAGGCGTATTGCGTTAATCGCGGCAAAGGCGGGGAAATGCCCGAATAATCTGGCAGGCTCGAGTTCATGACGCCGTCGTCCCCTTACGGCCCGCCTCGGCCGCCCGGCCCGTCCGGCCGGTCGGAGTACCGGGCCCCGGACGCACGGCCCGCGCTGGTCCGGATGCTCCGACGACGCCGTCGCAGCCTGGTGCTCGGCCTGCTCCTGCTCGCCGTCGCCGCCGCCGCCGCCGGAGTGACGTTGACCCGGGGCGGCGAGCCGCCGGCCGGGCCGCCACCCGTCACCCATGGCCGGATGGGTCATGGCGGTGGGGTGGGCGCGCACCCGGCACCAACCAGCTACCCGTCCGTCGGCGCGGGCCGCTTCACCTCCGCCGACGCTGAGACCGCGGTGCACGGCGAAGACGGGCCGCTGCGCCGTTACCGGGTCGCGGTCGAACGCGGCACCGGCCAGGACGCCGACGCCTTCGCCGACACGGTGGACGAGGTGCTTGCCGACCCCCGTAGCTGGATCGCCTCCGACGAGCTGCGGGTGCAGCGGGTCGCCGACGCCGGTGCCGCCGACTTCACCATCTACCTGGCCACCCCGGTCACGTCGGAGCGGATGTGCGCCGAGGGTGGGCTGACCACCGAGCGCTACACCTCCTGCCGCCTCCCCGGTCAGGTCATCATCAACCTGGCGCGCTGGCTGGAGGCGGTGCCGGACTACGGCGCCCCGCTGGAGACGTACCGGACGTACGTGATCAACCACGAGGTCGGCCACGAGCTCGGCGAGGAGCACGAGGCCTGTCCGGGCCCCGGCGAGCCCGCGCCGGTGATGCAGCAGCAGACGTACGGCCTGGAGGGCTGCGTCGCCAACGCCTGGCCCTACGTCGACGGTCGTCGTTACGCGGGGGACATCGTCCCCTGATCGACCCGGTCGTCGGTTATTCCCGCTCCCGCATCGCGGGCCACGTGTCCTCCCTCATGGCCGAGCATCGGGCCGGCGAGCGACAATGGCGCGGTTCACACCGCCGATCCCGGGGAGTCCACCGTGTCGTTGCCCCCGCTCGTCGAGCCCGCCGCCGAGCTGACCGTTGACGAGATCCGCCGCTACTCCCGCCACCTGATCATTCCGGACGTCGGGGTGACCGGGCAGAAGCGGTTGAAGAACGCCCGGGTGCTCTGTGTCGGCGCCGGTGGCCTCGGGTCGCCCGCCCTGCTGTACCTCGCCGCGGCCGGGGTCGGCACGCTCGGCATCATCGACTTCGACACCGTCGACGAGTCCAACCTCCAGCGCCAGGTCATCCACGGCGTGTCCGACGTCGGCCGGTCCAAGGCCGAGTCCGCCGCCGCGTCGATCCGCGAGATCAACCCGCTGGTCAACGTGGAGATCCACAACACCGCGCTGGACCGGGACAACGTCCGCGAGATCTTCGCCCAGTACGACCTGATCGTCGACGGCACCGACAACTTCGCCACCCGGTACATGGTCAACGACGCGGCGGTGCTGCTCGGCAAGCCGTACGTCTGGGGCTCGATCTACCGTTTCGACGGCCAGGCGTCGGTGTTCTGGGCCGAGCATGGCCCCTGCTACCGGTGCCTCTACCCGGAGCCGCCGCCGCCCGGCATGGTTCCGTCCTGCGCCGAGGGTGGCGTGCTCGGTGTCCTCTGCGCGTCGATCGGCTCGATCCAGGTGAACGAGGCGATCAAGCTGCTCACCGGCATCGGCGAGCCGCTGGTCGGCCGGCTGATGGTCTACGACGCGCTGGAGATGGAATACCGCAAGATCAAGGTTCGCAAGGACCCGAACTGCGCGCTCTGCGGCGAGAACCCGACGGTCACCGACCTGCTGGAGGACTACGAGGACTTCTGCGGCGCGGTCTCCGACGAGGCACAGGAGGCGACGGTCGACTCGACCATCACCGCGCTGGAGCTCAAGGAGTGGCAGGACGCCGGCAAGGACATCTTCCTGGTCGACGTCCGGGAGCCGGCCGAGTACGAGATCGTCCGGATCCCCGGCGCCACCCTGATCCCCAAGGGCGACATCATCTCCGGTGAGGCGCTGGCCCAGCTGCCGCAGGACCGGCAGATCGTGCTGCACTGCAAGTCCGGCGTCCGCTCGGCGGAGGCGCTCGCCGCGCTCAAGGCGGCCGGGTTCCGCGACGCCGTGCACGTGCAGGGCGGCGTGCTCTCCTGGATCAAGCAGATCGACCCCGCGCTGCCCGCGTACTGACCGGCCCGAGCCGGGGTGGCCGACACCGCCGCCCCGGCTCCCGCACGGGAGTGCCGGGCCCGCCGGCCGGGATGCGCCGGCGAATCGACGCAGGCGGCTCCAAGCGGCCCTTTGCCCGGAGCGACGCAGCCATTCCCGGCTGGCCGATTCCCCGAGGCGGTATCGCGTCTGCGCAGGTAGCGTCTCCGCCGTGGTCGACTTGGATGCCGCGATCGGGTTCGTCGTGGCGCACGGGGACGCGGTGGAGCGTGCCCGACTCTCCTGGCTGCGCAACGGCACGCCGGTGCCCGACGAGCTGCTGGAGACCGCCGAGATCGGCCAGGCACCCGACGGCGGCTGGCCGGCGACCTGGGGCGGCGAGATCGCGTCGATCGACGCCACCTGCTTCCGGCTCGCCGAGCTGGACGACCTGGGCGCGCTCGGTCGTCCCGCCGCCCGCCGGGCACTGGACTGGCTGGCCTCCCGTCAGCAGGCCGACGGTGGCTGGGACGAGGACCCGACACTGGCCGGCTCGGCTCCGGAGTGGGCCCGCCCCGGCGATCCGGAGGCAGGGCTTTTCCTCACCGCCAACGCCGGCTTCTGGCTCACCGTGGCCGGCCTGGACGCCCGTGCCGCGGGTCCGCTCGATCACCGGGTCGGAGGGGCGTACGCGGGGGTGGTGCAGGCGGCCGCCCACTCGCTCGCCGTGCGGCTGCACCCGGACGGCAGTTGGCCGTCCTTCCTCGCCGCCGGCTGGCTGAGCGCGGCCGTGCTGCACCGCCAGGACATGTTCCAGGAGTCCGCGCGGATCCAGGTGGTGCTCGCCGAGCGGATGCCCAAGATGTCCCCGGGGGACGTGGCCTGGCTGGCGGCCACGCTGCGCCGGGTCGGCATCGACCCGCAGGACTGGATCATGGTCCGGGCCCTGCGCCGCCTGGCCGAGACCCAGCGCAGCGACGGTGGCTGGGAGAGCGACGACGGGCACCAGTTCGACGTGCACTCCACGCTGTCCGCCATCCGGGCCTGCCGGCCGGCGACCAGCTGAGGCCCTCGGCTCTAGCGCAGGTGCCCGTTCCCGGTGACCACGTACTTGGTGCTGGTCAGCTCGGGCAGGCCCATCGGACCCCGGGCGTGCAGCTTCTGCGTCGAGATGCCGATCTCCGCGCCGAATCCGAACTCGCCCCCGTCCGTGAACCGGGTCGAGGCGTTCACCATCACCGCCGCCGCGTCCACCCGGGCGACGAACTCCCGGGCCGCGCTCGCCGAGTCGGTGAGAATCGCCTCGGTGTGCCCGGTGCCGTACCGCCGGATGTGCGCGACCGCCGCGTCGAGCGAGTCGACGACCGTGACGGAGATGTCCGCTGAGAGGTATTCGGTGGCGTAGTCCTCCTCGGTGGCCGGGACCACGGCGGCGGAATGTTCGGCCACCTCGGGCGAGCCGTGCACGGTCACCCCGGCCTCGGCGAACGCGGCCAGCATCGGCGGCAGGAACGCGTCGGCGACGCCCGCGTGCACCAGCAGCGACTCGGCGGTGTTGCAGGTGGAGAGGCGCTGGGTCTTCGCGTTCAGCGTCACCGCCACGGCCTGCGCCACGTCCGCTGCGGCGTCCACGTAGACGTGGCAGTTGCCCACCCCCGTCTCGATGACCGGCACGGTGGACTCTTCGACCACGGTGCGGATCAGCGACGCGCCGCCGCGCGGGATCAGCACGTCGACCAGCCCCCGGGCGCGCATCAGCTCCTTGACCGACTCCCGGGAGCTGGCGTCGAGCAGCTGCACCGCGTCGGCCGGCAGCCCGGCCCCGGCGACCGCGTCGCGCAGCACCGCGACGAGCGCGGCGTTGGAGTGCGCGGCCGACGACGACCCGCGCAGCAGCGCCGCGTTGCCGGACTTCAGGCAGATCCCGGCCGCGTCCACGGTCACGTTGGGGCGTGCCTCGTAGATGATCCCGACCACCCCGAACGGCACCCGGATCTGGCGCAGCTCCAGCCCGTTGGGCAGGGTCGAGCCGCGGACCACCTCGCCGACCGGGTCGGGCAGCGCGGCCATCTGGTGCAGCGCGTCGGCGATGCCGGCCACCCTGCCCGCGTCGAGGGCGAGCCGGTCCAGCACGGCCGCGCTCAGCCCGGCCTCCCGGCCGGCCGCCAGGTCCGTCGCGTTCGCGGCCAGGATCTCCGGGGTACGCGCCACCAGCGCGTCGGCCATCGCGGCCAGCGCGGCGTCCTTGGCGGTACGCGTCGCCACGGCCAGCGTCTCCGCCGCCGCCCGTGCCCGCCGGGCCTGCTCGCTCACGCTCATCGGTCACTCCTCGCGTTAGGAAGGGCCCCTTGTACAACGCCAGGCGTTAACAAGGTGCCCTTGCTTACAGCAGGACGAGGTCGTCGCGGTGGACGACCTCCCGCTCGTACGCCGGGCCGAGCGCCGCGGCGAGTTCGGAGGTGGAGCGACCGAGCAGCCCGGGCAGCTCCACCGCGTCGTAGTTGACCAGCCCGCGCGCGACCGGCGCGCCGCCGGCGTCCACCAGGTCGACCGGGTCCCCGGCGGTGAACGTCCCGTCCACCGCGGTGATGCCGGCGGGCAGCAGCGACTTGCGCCGCCCGACGACGGCGGCCACCGCGCCCGGGTCGAGGTGCAGCCGTCCCCGTGGGGAGGTGGCGTGGGCCAGCCAGAACAGTCGTGCCGCCGGGCGCTGCCGCTGCGGGTGGAACAGCGTGCCGACCGGCTCGCCGGCCAGCGCAGGCGCGGCCAGGTCGGCGCCGGTGAGCACCACCGGGATGCCGAAGCCGGTGGCGATCCGGGCCGCCTCGACCTTGGTCACCATGCCGCCGGTGCCGACCCCGGATCGCCCGGCCCCGCCGATGGTGATCCCGGCGAGGTCCTTCTCGTCGCGGACCTCGGTGATCCGGGTGGAGTGCGGCCGGGTCGGGTCACCGGTCCAGAGCGCGTCCACGTCGGAGAGCAGCACCAGCAGGTCGGCGTGCACGAGCGCGGCCACCAGGGCGGCCAGCCGGTCGTTGTCGCCGAACCGGATCTCCTCGGTGGCCACCGTGTCGTTCTCGTTGACGATCGGCACCGCGTGCAGGTCGAGCAGCTTGCGCAGGGTGCGGTACGCGTTGCGGTAGTGCGCCCGTCGGGTCACGTCGTCGACGGTGAGCAGCACCTGCCCGACGGTCAGGCCGTGCCGGGCGAAGGCCGCCGCGTACCGGCCGATCAGCAGGCCCTGGCCGACGCTGGCGGCGGCCTGCTGGGTGGCCAGGTCACGCGGGCGTCGGGTCAGCCCGAGTGGGGCCAGGCCGGCGGCGATCGCGCCCGAGGAGACGAGCACCACCTCGCGCCCCTCAGTGGCGAGCCGACCGAGGGTGTCGACCAGCGCGTCGACCCGCTCGTCGGCCAGCCCGCCGGTGGCGGTGGTCAACGAGGAGGATCCGATCTTGACGACGACCCGTCGGGCCGCCGTGACTGCGTCGCGCACCCGCCCATTCTGCGTGGTCGGTGCGGCGGGGCCCGGTTGCGTTCCCATATCGTGGCGGACTGTGACACCTGACGAGTACGTCGAGGCGGTCCTCGACCTGGTCGAGCGGATTCCGGAGGGCCGGGTGATGTCGTACGGCGGGGTCGCCGACGCGCTCGCCGAGCGCTCCGGCCGCACCTCGGCCCGGCTGGTGGGCAGCATCATGGCCCGACACGGCGGCTCGGTGCCCTGGCACCGGGTGGTCACCTCCGCGGGCCGGCTGCCCCCGGGGCACGAGCGGGAGGCGCGGGCCCGACTGCGCGCCGAGGGGGCACCACTGCGCGGTGCGGGAGTGGACATCCGGGTGGCGGCTTGGTCGCCGGAGGAGGGGATGTGACCTCCGCCATAACGTGAGTAACATTCGGCCCCATGAACCCGCCGCCGGGTGATGCCGGCTCACCAGCCGCCGGCCCGTTGCCCCGGCTGGTGCACGCCGGATACGCGCTCGGCTCCCTGGCCACCGGCGCGTTCGGCACCGTCCCCGGGCTCCTGCTGCTGCCGTATCTGACCGACACACTCGGGGTGGCCGCCGGGGTGGCCGCCCTGCTGGTGCTGCTACCCAAGGCATGGGACGTGCTGGTCAACCCGGTCGCCGGGCGGATCTCCGACCGCACCCGGTCCCGCTGGGGCGCCCGCCGCCCATACCTGCTCATCGCCGGCCTCGCGCTCGCCGTGCTCTTCGCGGCCATCTTCGCCGCGCCCTTCGACGGTGGTCCCGCCGCGGCGGCGTACGTGGCGTTCGCCTTCCTCGCCACCGCCACCGCATTCGCCTTCTTCCAGGTGCCGTACGTGGCGATGCCGGCCGAGTTGACCGACGACTACACCGAGCGCACGCGGTTGATGACTTGGCGGATCGCCGTGCTGGCGCTGGCCATCCTGGTCTCCGGCGCGGTCGCCCCGCTGGTGGTGACAGCCGGCGGCGACGGTGTGCCCGGGCACCGGTGGATGGGGTTGTTCGTGGCGGTGCTGATCGCCCTCGGCGCCGTCGGCGCGTTCCTCGGCACCCGGTCCGCGCCGACCGGCACGGTGGGCGGCAGCGAGCCCACACTCCGCGCCCAGCTCGCCGTCGCCGGTGCCAACCGGCCGTTCCGGGCGCTGCTGATCTGCTTCGTGGTGCAGTCCGCCGGGGTGGCGACCATCCTGGCCGGGGTCAACTACTTCGCCGGGCAGATCCTGCGCGACGAGCAGAGCGGCCCGACGTTGCTCTTCGTCTGCTTCGTCGGACCGGCGCTGCTGGTGATGCCGGTCTGGACCCGGGTCGGCGCCCGGCTGGGCAAACGGGCCGCCCTGGCCGCCGCCGCGCTGATCCTCGCCGCCGGTGCGCTCGCCCTGGTCGCCGCGCCGGTGCTGCCGGCGGTCGCGGTCTACCTGCTGGTCGCGGTGATCGGCGTCGGGTACGCCGGGCAGCAGGTGTTCGCACTGGCCATGCTGCCGGACTGCATCGCGTACGACACCGCGCGCACCGGCCGGCGGCAGGCGGGCGTGTTCACCGGGATCTGGACCGCCGGGGAGACCTTCGGCCTGGCCCTCGGCCCGGGCATCTACGGTCTGGTGCTCCAGCTCTCCGGCTACGTCTCCTCCGACACCGGCACCGCCGCCGCGCAGTCCGACCTCGCCCGCCTCGGCGTCCTGCTCGGCTTCACCGTTCTGCCCGCCCTCCTGGTGGGCCCGCCGGTCCTCCTGCTCCGCCGCTACACCCTGACTCCCGCCGTCCTGGCCGCCGCCACGCACCACCAGAGCGTCGATCATGGAGTTGTGGTGGGGGACGAAAACCGCTGACCATCACGAGAAGGGCACCACGAGTCCATGATCGACGAGAACAGGGTGGGGGCTGGGGCGCTTTCCGCCGACGGGATGGCGGCGGAGGACGTTCTCGCCGAGGTTCGTGCGCTGCGCGCGGGTGACCGGCCTACGCACGGTGGGCGGTTGTTCGCCTACGTGTACGACCCCGCGGTGCCCGGCCTGGACGAGCTGGCGGCCGCCGCGCACCGCGAGAGCGCGCACGTCAACGGGTTAGACCCGACCGCGTTTCCGTCCCTGCTGGCCATGGAGAACGCGCTGGTCGCCGCAGCCGGCTGGGTGCTCGGCGGTGGGCCGGGCACGACCGCCCCGGACGTCGTCGGCAGCGTCACCAGCGGCGGCACCGAGTCGCTGATCCTCGCGGTCAAGGCGGCCCGGGACGCCCACCCGGAGCAGGCCGCACCCCGGATCGTGGTGCCGGCGAGCGCGCACGCGGCGTTCGCCAAGGCGGCGCACTACCTGCGGGTGGCGCTGGACGTGGTGCCGGTCTCCCCGGACACGCTGCGCCCCGACCCGGCCGCGATGGCCGCCGCGATCCGCCCGGAGACGGTGCTGGTGGCCTGCTCCGCGCCGTCGTACGCGCACGGTGTGGTGGACCCGGTCGAGGAGATCGCCGCGGCGGCGGCCCGCGCCGGGGTGCGCTGCCACGTGGACGCCTGCTTCGGCGGCTGGACCCTGCCGTACCTGCGCCGCCTCGGCGAGCCGGTGCCGCCGTTCGACTTCTCGGTGCCGGGGGTCACCTCCATCTCGGTGGACCTGCACAAGTATGCGTACGCGCCGAAGGGCGTGTCGGTGCTGCTGCACCGTGACGCCGCCCTGCGCGCCCCGCAGTACTTCGCGTACGCGGACTGGCCCGGCTACACCATGATCAATCCGGTGATCGCGTCCACCCGCTCGGGTGGGCCGATCGCCGCCGCGTACGCGACCCTGCGGCACCTCGGCGACGCCGGATACCTGGCGTTGGCCGAGCGCACCCGGGACGCGGTGGCCGGGCTGGCCGCCGCCGTGCGCGGGGTCGACGGGCTGCGGCTGATGGCCGAGCCGGAGTCCACGGTGGTCTGCTTCACCGCCACCGAGGACGGGCCCGACCTGTTCGTCCTGGTCGACGAGTTGACGGCGCGCGGCTGGCACACCCAGCCCCAGCTGTCGTACGCCGGTCTGCCGGCGAGCGTGCACCTCACGGTGACCGCCGCGGTGGCGCCCCGGGTGCCCGAGTTCGGGCCGGACCTGAGCGAGGCGGTGGCGGCGGCGCGGGCGGCCGGGCCGGTCGCGCTGCCCCCCGAGTTGGCAGCCCTGGCCGGCGCCCTCACCCCGGACGCGTTGACCCCGGAGCTGGTGGCGGGTCTGGCCGCCGGACTGGGGCTGGGCGCCGAACCGGACGACGGCTCGGGCCCGGACGGCGAATCGAGCGCCGCGCCGCTCCCGGAGCGGATGGCGGTGGTGAACACGCTGCTCGACGCCGCTCCGGCGGCGTTGCGCGAGCGGCTGCTGGTGGAGTTCGTCGGCCTGCTGCAACGCCCGTCCTGGTGACCGGTGGGGTGGCGGTCAGCCCGCCACCCCAGGGTCGATCAGGCGCAGCCCGGCGAAAGCTCCGGCCGGCCTGCGCCGCCGGAGGACATCCGGCGGCGCGGCCAGTCAGCTGGCGGGCAGCTTCAAGTCGGTACGGGCCGTGTTGTCGTCGGACGAGCGGTCGGCCGGGAAGCTCCCGCTCACGTTGGCCCGCACGGTGAGCGCACAGCCGGTGAGGGTCCGTGCCGGTCCGCCCGGGGCGATGTTCACCGTGACGCCGATCCGGTACGACCGGGTACCGCCGGAGGGAATCGGCCCGTCGCCGGTGCAGAACATCGTCTTGAGGTCGTCGGTCTGGCCCTGATTGAAGCAGCCGCCGATGTTCGTGCCATTCAGGTCGATCGTCGCCTCGACGGGCAGCACCACGATCAGGTCACCAGCGTCGTATGCCCGGGTGCCGGCGTTGCCCATCGTGATGGTGAGTGATCCGGTGTAGCCGGCGTCGGACGGCCGCAGGGTGAGGATGCGGGGGGCGCTGATCGACAGGTCGATGTATCGGGTCGAGGTCGGTGTGGGGGTGGGGCGGGAGCTGGTCGAGCCGGTGGGATGGGGGGTGGGGGACCGCGTCGCACTCGGCGTCGCCGAACGGCTCGGCGGGAGCGTCGGCGATTCGCTGGGTGTGGGACCCGACGGGCTGCTCGGCAGGACCGAGGGGAGATCGGTAGCTGTCGGGCTGGCGATGACACCGGTGGGCGGCGGAGCGGCCAAGGGTCGGGCCAGGCTCACCCCGCCGATTGCGGCGGCGACCACCGCAGCGGCGATCCCCGGGGCCACCGCCCGGTTCCGAAGCCGGCGGTACGCCCGTCGACGCGGCACGTCCGGATCCGGTTCGGCGACCTGCCGGAGGCTGACGGTGTTCAGCTCGTTGAAGGCGGCCGACAACCGATCCGCTCGCTCGTTGCGCTGTTCCATCTAGTCCGCCCTCCTCTCGGTCGGGTCGTCGACCGTCGCGGGTTCGCGACCGGTGCGCTCGGGTTCGTGCTCTGCCAGGCAGTCGGCCAGTGTTGCCCGGGCTCGGTGTAGCCAGGACTTGACCGTGCCGGGGGCCACCCCGCAGTCCTCGGCGATCTCACCGACGGTCAGACCGGCCAGGTAGTGCAGGACCACCGCGCGCCGATGGTTGACCGGCAGGGTGGCCAGGGCGGCGGCGAGCACCACCCGGTCCGGACCTGGCCCGTTCACCACCTCCACCCGCTGCCGAAGGCTGAACAGCCGGGCGGTGCGCAGGCGGTGCCACCGGCTGATCGCGATGTTCCAGGCGACCCGGCGGACCCAGGCCACCGGATCGTCGTACCGGGAGATCCGGTGCCAACGGGGCCAGGCCCGACTGAACGCCTCCTGCACCAGGTCCTGCGCTTCGCTCATGTCTGCGACGAACGCGTACAGCTGGACCACCAGCGGCTGGAAGTGTCGGCGGTAGACCTCGTCGAAGGTGGGGCCGTCGTCGTGCGCGGCCATCCCGCTCACCTCGATGTGCAGACGCGCGGGGGACGGCGCCGCATCGGGCGAGGTGGGCGTGCGCGGCCGCAGGAACACCTGCGGCCGCGCCCCAGCCGATGACATGTCCGTCAGCCGGCGGTGACGTCGAAGCTGGCGGTGTTGTCGGCCGGGTCGACGTCGGTCAGCACGTCGCCCCAGCCGAAGGTGGCGTCCAGCAGCACCGAGCCGGTGCCGAGGTCCCCGGGGGACACCTCGGCGGGTGCCTGGATCAGCAGCGAGACCTCTCGTTCCTCGCCCGGCATGAACCCGCCGCCGGCCACCAGGCAACTCGCCGAGCAGGCCTCGACGGGTTCGATGCCGACGATCCCGACCCCGCTCGGCAGCGTCGGGGTGAGCCAGTACCCGTCGTGCGGCGCGTCACCGGCGACCCGGACGGTCACCGGCACCCGGCCGAGCCAGCTCCCGTCTTCCTGACGCGTCAGGGCTGCGGGGCCGGCGGCAACCGCCGCGTCCGTGCTCGTGTCCCGCACGTACGGTCGAGGGGCGCGCAGCGAGCCGGTCGTCGCGCGGAACAGCGCGGCGAAGGTGGCCGTGTCGTTCTTCGGGTTCCGGTCCCCGGTCGTGACGCCGATCTGCCCACCGGAGGTGATCATCGGATACGGCCGGGTGGTGGTGAGCACCCGGAAGTCGACGGTGAACCTCCGTCGCTCGTCCCGTTGCAGCACACCACCCGGCACCTGGCAGTAGATCGTCCGCGCTGGCTGGGCCACGCCGTAGGAGCAGGGGGCGGCCGGGTCGAGTCCGGCGAAGGTGCCGGGGACCGGCTCGGTGATCGTCAGGTCGAGGTAGGACGCCTCGTTGCCGCGGTAGGTGACGGTCACCGGAAGGCTGCCCGCGTACCCCCGGTCGGTCGGCTCGAGCACCAGCCGCCCGACGGAGATCGCCGTGTCGCGTGGGGCGGCGACGGCCGTCCCGGGCAGACTGGTCAGCGCAACCGCCGTGCCCAGGGCGCCGGCCACGAGCCCGCGGGTGATGGTTCTGGTCATCTTCGTTGCTCCGTTCCCCGTAGTGCCGCCCCCCGTTAACCGGGTGGCGGTGATGCGAGCAAGACACCGGAAGAGCCCCGCGACGGTTGCGGGGGAGCCAACCGCCGAGCTGTCAGAAGCGCGACAGTTCATCGCCGCCAGCACGGGTCCGTCGGCCTGCTGCAACGCCCGTCCTGGTGACCGGTGGGGTGGCGGTCAGCCCGCCACCCCGCCGACCGTTCACCGGTACGCCATCGTGTCCTCGTTGTTCCCGAGGTCGGGATCGATCAGGTAGTGCCCACCGGGGCCGGCTGCCGTGCCGCGCACCGTCGCCGTGCCCGGTGCCAGCTCGGTGCCCGGGGGCAGCCGCACGCCGAGGCGCACCGTCAGCTCGCCGTTCGCCTCGATCGGACCGAGTCGGCACAGCAGCGGGGGACGGTACTCCCCGACGTTCGGCCCGCAGCCGGACCAGGCGGGGCCGTCCGGCGCGAGGGAGGCCGGCAGGTCCAGTTCGAGGAGAACCTCGTCGGCGCGCCGGTCCCCGACGGCGCGGATCCGCACCTCGACGGCGCCGACCCGGGACCCGTCGGTGGGGTCGTCGGCCAGGACGAGGTCCTTCGCGGTCACCGTCAGGTTGGTGGAGTACGGGTTCGGGCCGAACGAAGTAGGACCCTCGACCTGCGAGAACCGCTCGCCCGTCCAGCGGTACCCGCGCCACTGCCGCTGGGACCACTCGCCCGGCCAGCCACCGCCCGGGTGCAGGTCGGCCACCTCCACTCGGACGGTGCCGTCGGAACGGCCGTCCAGCGCGGTCAACCACTGCGGCTTCTCGCGGCTGGTGGCCACCACCCGGCCGATCGTGACGATCCTGCCTGCCTCGTCCCGATCGAACGCGACGACCTGCTGCGGGCCACCGCTGCCGAACGAACACAGCAGCATGGCCACCGTCTCGGTCGCACCGTCGCCGTCGACGTCGGCGTAGTCGATCGCCTCGATGGCGTTCGTTCCCTCCTTGGCGATGCGCGGGTCGCCGACCAACCGGACCGTGTTCACCGGGCAGTCGGGTGGCCCTGATCGCCAGGCCGGCAGGTCCACCGGTGCGGCGACCAGTTGGGCCCGGCTGAGCCGCCCGTCCGGAGCCGTGGGCCGGGTGGGGCTGGCACTGGTCGTCGAGGGCGTGCCGACGGGGCTCGGTGACAGGCTCGACGTCGGGCTCGCGGTCACGCTCGGGGTGGGCGGCAGCGGCCCGGGTGCCGGGCCGGGGCGGTTCAGGGCCGCGTACCCGACTGCAGGGCCGCCCAGCAGCGCGACCGCCACCGATGCGGCCGTGGCGCGGTGACGCCGCCGCCGGCGGCGAACCGTCCGACGGACCTCCGCGGGCCCCGGCACCTCGATCTCGGCCAGCAGCACGCTGCGGTACCGGTTGAACTCCCCGGCGAGGTCGACGTTCTCCAGCTCAGGCACTTTCCGCCCCCTCCGTGGTGTCGCGCAGATACCCGGCGAGCGTCGTCCGGCTCCGGTGCAGCCAGGACTTGACGGTGCCCTCGGCGACCCGTTCCTGAGCCGCGATCTCGGCCACCGTCAGGTCGGCGAGATAGTGCAGCACCACGGCCCGGCGCTGGCGCGGCGGCAACTTCGCCAGCGCGACGTCGAGCGCCACCCGGTCCGGCGTCGGTCCCGCGACGTGCGTCTCCCGTTGCCGCAGCAGGTAGGCCTGCGCGGTGCGCAGCCGTCGCCACCGGTTGTGGCCGAGGTTCCAGGCCACCCTGCGGACCCAGGCCAGCGGGTCGTCGTAGCCGGCCAACCGATTCCACTGCGCGAACGCCTTGCAGAAGGCCTCCTGAACCAGGTCCTGCGCGTGGCCGCGGTCCCCGGTGTAGGCGGTGAGCTGGACCACGAGGCCCCGGTAGTGCGCGTGGTAGAAGTCGTCGAAGCTCATCTCGGCCTGATCGGGCCCGGTGTCCTGAAGGTGGTCCGGCGGGGGCTCACCCGCCCGAACGTCTCTCGTCACACTCACTCGCTCTCCCCCGTGGCGTACCGGCATCGGGCACCCCGACAGAGGTGACACACCGCGCCGCCGGGGAAGGTTGCGACTGCCGGGAAGCCGACTGTGCCACGGCTCACATCGATTGGGGCGGATCCACCCCCCGACGTGTCGGGGCAGGGCCATGGCCTGCGCCGAGCGGCCACCCGGTCGCGTTCGGTCGCTGTGGTTGACTGTCTGGTGGGGGACAGGAAGGGGACGCTCGTGCAGCTGCCGGCAGTGCTCGGCGAGCCGATCCGGTTCGTGCTGAACTGGGGCCGCCGCTACTCGCTCTGGGTCTTCAACTTCGGCCTGGCCTGCTGCGCGATCGAGTTCATCGCCACCAGCATGGGTCGGCACGACTTCATCCGGCTCGGCGTGATCCCGTTCGCCCACGGCCCCCGGCAGGCCGACCTGATGGTGGTCTCCGGCACGGTGACCGACAAGATGGCCCCGGCGATCAAGCGGCTCTACGACCAGATGCCGGAGCCGAAGTACGTCATCTCGTTCGGCGCCTGCTCCAACTGTGGTGGCCCCTACTGGGACTCGTACTCGGTGACCAAGGGCGTCGACCAGCTCATCCCGGTCGACGTCTACGTGCCCGGCTGCCCGCCCCGGCCGGAGGCGCTGCTGCACGGCATCCTGCGCCTCCAGGAGAAGATCGCCGCCGAGCAGTCCGGCGTCGGTGGGGTGTCCCGCCCGGATCTGCTCGCCCCGCCGGTCGACGCGCCGCCCCGCGACGGCTCCGCCCCGCGCTCCGTCGACTCGCTCACCGCCCCGCCGGTCCGCCCACCCGCCGCCGGCTGACGTCCGCACCGGCATCGGCCCGTCGGCCGAGCGGACCAGTCGGTCGTCCGACGCCCCGGGTGGTCCGGGCGAGCTAGCCTGCGCACCATGAGCAACTCGGTGGACCAGCGGTCAGCCCACATCGTCGACGTGCTGACCGAGGAGTTCGGCGCGTCCATGGCGATCGACCCGGCCGCCTTTCGCCGCAAGTTCCGCAAGATGGCCGCCTCACCCTTCGCCTTCTACCGGGGCAGCGCCGCCCTGTTCTACGCCGACCAGCGCGGCGACTGCGCCGACGACCGGTTCCTGGACGAGCGGACCAGCCGGGTGTGGATCCACGGTGACCTGCACGCCGAGAACTTCGGCACCTACATGAACGCGTCCGGGCAGCTGGTGTTCAACGTCAACGACTTCGACGAGGCGTACGTCGGGCCGTTCACCTGGGACCTGCGACGGTTCGCCGCCAGCGTCGCGCTGCTCGGCTACAGCAAGGCGCTCTCCGACACGGTGATCGGCGAGCTGGTGGCCGGCTTCGCCGGGTCGTACCTGACCGAGCTGCGGGCGATCGCCGCCGGCGGGGACGACGCCATCGGCTCGATCACCCTGGACAACGCCGACGGGGTGCTGCGCCGGGTGCTCCAGCAGGCCCGGCTGAACACCCGGGTCGACCTGCTCGCCGAGCAGACCACCGTCGACAACTACGAGCGGCGCTTCTCCGTCGGCGACGGGGTCTTCGAGGTCGACGGGGACACCCGCGCCAAGGTGCTCGCCGCCTTCGAGGAGTACTTGGGCACGCTGCCCGCCGCCTCGGCTCGGCTGCGCCCGGTGGCGACGCGGATCAAGGACGTGGTGCTGCGCAAGGGGGTGGGCATCGGCTCGGCCGGGCTGCCGTCGTACAACCTGCTGCTGGAGGGCCACACCCAGGCACTGGAGAACGACGTCGTCATCTACATGAAGCAGGCGCAGGTGCCGGCGGTGACCCGGTACGTGTCCGACGAGTCGGTGCGCGGCTACTTCCAGCACCAGGGCCACCGGACCGCGGAGTCGCAGCGGGCGTTGCAGGCGCACGCCGACCCGTGGCTCGGCTTCACCGAGCTGGACGGGGCCGGCCAGCTGGTCGCCGAGGTCTCCCCGTACGCCGCCGACCTGGACTGGTCCGACGTCAACGAGCCGGAGGAGCTGACCGGGGTGCTCGCCGACCTCGGCCGGGCGGTGGCGCGGATGCACTCCGTCGCCGACGACGAGTCCAGCCACGACCTGGTGGACTACTCCACCGAGGAGGCGATCGTGGCCGCCGTGGAGACCGACGAGCGGGGCTTCGTCACCCACCTGGTGGAGTTCGCGCACGCGTACGGGGTGCGCGCCCGGCAGGACCACCAGCTCTTCGTGGACCTGTTCCGCAACGGCCGGCTGCCCGGCATCTGACCGGCCCGCCCGCCGCTCAGACCCCGAACTCCAGCACCACCTTGATGTCGTCCGGCTCTGCGGTGTACGCCTCGGCGTACCGGTCGACCTGCACGCGCCGGGTGAGCAGCGACTCCAACCAGGGCTGCTCGGCGCGGCTGAGCGCCTGAGCGGCCATGCTCCAGTGCCGGCGGTTGGCGTTGACCGAGCCGAAGACCACGTTGTTCTCCAGGACCAGCGCCCGGTTGAGCGCGCCGGCGTCGAAGTCGATGCTCCGGCCGCCGCTGGACACCCCGGCCAGGCAGACGATCCCGGTCTGGCCCGCCTTGCACATCACGTCGAGGACCACGGTCGGGGCGCCGGTGCACTCGACCACCACGTCCGGCTCGAAGGGCAGGTCGTTGACCGGCACCGTGTGGTACGTGGCGCCCAGCGCCGCGACCAGCTCCGGCTTCGGCCCCGAGGTCGCCCGGTCCAGCACGTGCACGGTGAGCCCGCGCTGGGTGGCGAGGAGCGCGGCCAGCAGCCCGATCGGCCCCGCCCCGGTCACCAGGACCGTCTGCGGCTGCCACTCGGCCCGGTGCCCGATCCGCTCGATGTGGTCCCACGCCTTGGCCACCACGCTGGTCGGCTCGAGCAGCACGCCAACCCGCGCCAGCGCCGGGTCGAGCCGGACCGCGAACCGGGGCTCGATCCGCCAGCGGTCGCGGGCGAACCCCGGCAGCGCCTTGATGCCGTGCTCGGTGAACTGCCCGTTGCGGCACATGTCCCACTCGCCGGCCGCGCAGTTGGGGCAGGGCACCGGGTCGGGGTGCCGGACGATCCCGGCCACCAGGTCACCGGGTTGAAAGGCGCCGCTCGGGTCTTCCAGCACCCGGCCCAACGACTCGTGTCCGATGATCAGGCGGTCCGAGCCGGGCGGCGCCTCGCCGTACTGCCCATCGATGATCTCGTGGTCGGTGCCGCAGATCCCCACCGCCAGCGCCTGGACCAGGACGGCGCCCTCCCCGGGCGCCGGCTCGGGCTGATCCTCGATGAGGCTCAGCGAGTTGGCGGTTCCGGGTTTCACGGTGACAGCGCGCACGCCCTCATCTTTCCCCGCCCAGCACCGGGCCGCCCCCCAAAGCCGGCAGATCGTCGGGCACCTCGGCTCCACTCGGCCCGAACGGCGACTTCCACACAGGCCCTAGGATCAGCGGCATGACTCCCGAAGAGGTCGGCGCTCGGCTGGTCGCGCTGCTCGCGCCGGTCGAGGCGACCCCGTCGGTCTCCGGCGGGCAGCGGTACGCGCGGGCCACCGTCGATGTTCCGCCGGGGAGCTGGCCGGACGCGCTGCGCGCCGCCCGCGACGACACCGAGCTGGCCTGCGACTTCTTCGACTGGCTCTCCGCCGTGGACGAGCTGGCCGAGGGCTTCGACGTGGTGGCGCACCTCTGGTCGACCCGGCTGCGGCGCGGCGTGTTGCTGCGTACCCGGCTGCCCCGCGGCGCGGCCACGGTGGCGTCGGTGGTCGATGTCTACCCGGGTGCCGCCTGGCACGAGCGGGAGACGCACGAGATGTTCGGCATCGGCTTCGACGGCCACGGGGAGCTGCGACCGCTGCTGCTGCCGCCGGAGTTCGAGGGCCATCCGCTGCGCAAGGAGTTCGTGCTCGCCTCCCGGGTGGCCAAGCCGTGGCCGGGTGCGAAGGAACCGGGCGAGTCCGAGGCCGGCGGTGGCCGCCGACCGATCCGCCCGCCGGGCGTGCCCGCTCCGGGCGAGTGGGGCACCACGCCCACCCCGGCCGGGGCGGGCGGGGCGGGG